>NSII01000116.1 GCA_002737305.1 Synechococcus sp. Baikal-G1 | reverse complement strand
CCGCAGGTCGGCGGCGCGGCGGGGCGGGTAGCCCCAGAGCTGCTCGAGGATCTCGGCCCGGGGCACCACCCGGCCGGGCTCCCGGAACAGCAGCTCCAGCAGGCTGAATTCGGTGTAAGTGAGGCCGATGCGCTCGCCATCGCGGGTCACCTGGCGGCGGTTGGTATCCACCACCAGGTCGCCCACCCGCAACACGCCYTGGCCGGCCGTGACTTCGCGGGGTTCGGCGGTTGCGGAGCCCCGGCCGACCCGGCGCAGGATCGTGGCGATCCGGGCTTCCAGTTCCTTGGGGCTRAARGGCTTGGGCAGGTAATCGTCGGCGCCCAGATCGAGGCCCGCCACCCGCTCRGTGATGGCATCGAGGGCCGAGAGGAAGATRATTGGCACGCAGGATTCGGCCCGCAGGCGACGACAGACGGCGAAGCCRTCCAGCTTCGGCAACATCACATCRAGCACCACCAGATCCGGCTGCTCCTGGTGGAACAGGGCTAGGGCCTCCTCGCCATCTTCTGCGCAGATCACCCGATATCCGGCCAGATGCAGACGCATCACCAGAACCCGGCGCACTGCCGCCTCGTCATCAACCACCAACACGGTGGCCCGATGGTCCCCCTTGGCGGGTGGCTGGYCTGCGGGGGAGTCGGGCTCCTGAGCGGGATCAACGTCCAGTCCGTTGGCCATCCCACCAGGGGCCTGGGGAGAAAGGCTGGTTTCCGGGGCTCCCACGGGGTCCTTGGCCTGATCGGAGCTGTCCTGACTGATAGAACCCTGCTGGTGTAGRGGCTGATCCTCCAGGGACATATCCGGGCCGGGGATKAAGAAGTGCAACCATACCCCTTGCMATCAGCGTTTTCCTGGCCTACGGCCCCGAAAAGAGCAGCAAATCGGGGGATTTAAGGTTTTCTTCGTTTCCTCACAGACCAGGGCCTGGGGCCTGKTTAGGGCCAGCGAGCTGTGGCGTAGCTGTTCCATTGGCGCTCGGCCTCGGCCAGGGCCCGATCGCTGCTGATCTGGCCGAGCATGGCCCGTTGCAGCTGGGTATAGATCACGGTCTGCAGCCGCTTGACCCCCGGGCTGGGGGGCACCARCACCCGGGCCTGCCCGAGGGTTTGCACCGACAGCTGCCGGGCCTGGCGCACCAGCCGCCCCTGGGCATCGGCGGGCCGCTCCAGGYCCAGATCGGCCGCCACGACCTTCAGGGCTGCCTTGGCAGAAGGCAACACCCTGGCCTGGTTGGCGAAGCGGGCCTGGTTGGGCCCATCGGTAAGGAACAGGGCAAAACTSARGGCCTCCTTGGGCAGGGCCGACTGGCGGGAGATCGCCAGGTTCATCACGGCCACATTCGAGGCACCGTCAGGCCCCACCAGGGGGGGATAGGGGGCGGTCACGGCGGCAACCCGGGGGGCATTGGTGCCAATCGCCCGCAGGTACTCGGCGCCGCTGGCCACCTGGGCCAAATCGCCGCTTTGATAAAGCTCAATCGCCCGGCGGTAGCCCTGG
>NSII01000115.1 GCA_002737305.1 Synechococcus sp. Baikal-G1 | reverse complement strand
TCGGCAATCACCGCCTGGAGATAGCCGTTGAATTTGGGCGAGAGGTCCAGGGTCCAGAACTCGATTTGCCGCTGGGCTGGCTTCTGCGCCTGCGGTGGAGCCGTACATCCCCCGACTAGGGCCACGGCCAACGCCAACCCCAAGCCAACGKCCCGCCCCCGGCAAACGGCCCGGYCCAGGCCAAGCCCGAGGGCCTCCAGCCTGCCGGCCCAACGGGCCCCCCATCGCCTAGGTCCAGCCATCGCCCCAGCTTCGCAGGCCCCGGTGGCCCTAACCCCTAGGGCTCCGCCGACCGGGGGGATGGAACACCCGGGTGAAAGGGTGGAACGATGAAAGCAAGACGCCCCAACCAGGTGGCGCATCATTGTTTCCCCAACCTTCTTGACCAATCCCATGGGCGTGAACTCCGTCACCCTTGTCGGCCGGGCCGGCCGCGACCCCGAGGTCCGCTATTTCGAATCGGGCACCGTGGTAGCCAACCTCACCCTGGCCGTGAACCGCCGCAGCTCCAACGATGAACCGGACTGGTTCAACCTCGAGATCTGGGGCAAGCAGGCCCAGGTGGCCGCCGACTACGTCAAAAAAGGATCCCTACTCGGGATCATCGGCTCCTTCAAGCTCGACCGCTGGACCGATCGGGCCACCGGCGAAGAGCGCAGCAAGCCGGTGGTGCGCGTCGACCGGCTCGAATTGCTGGGCTCCAAGCGCGATGGGGACCAGGGCGGCGGTGGCTTCGCTGGAGCTGGCTACGGCGGCGGCGAACCCAGCGAAGAAGAAGTGCCGTTCTGAGGGATCCCCGCCAGCGGGCGGCGCTCAGCTTCTGGCCGAGCGCCGCTTCCAGAGGCGCAAGCCCAGGGCGGCAATGCCGACGAAAAGCGCCAGGGCCACGAGGCCGTTAACGCTCCCCTCCACGGGCTTGACCCAGGCGAGTACCTGCTGCCATTGCTTACCCARAACCCAGCCAGCACTGGTKAGGGCCAGGTTCCAGACCAGGCTGCCGGCCGTGGTCCAGAACAGGAACGGCCCTAGGGGCATCATYTCCACCCCTGCCGGCACGGAAATCAGGGTGCGGATGGCGGGGATCAACCGGCCCCAGAACACCACGGCCGCGCCGTGGCGTTGAAACCAGCCCCGGGACTCGTCGAGCTCCTTAACGGAGAGGCCCAGCCAGCGGCCATGGCGCTCCACCAGCCCCTTGAGCCGCTGCTCATTCAGCAAGCGGCCCAGGCCRTACCAGGGCAAGGCRCCCACCACGGTGCCGGCCAGGCCCGCCAGCACCACCAATACGAAATTGAGCTTGCCCTGGCCCACATAAAAGCCGGCCAGGGGCATGATCAGCTCCGAAGGAATCGGCGGGATCACGTTTTCCAGCACCATGGCGGCAAAAATGCCGCCATAGC
>NSII01000114.1 GCA_002737305.1 Synechococcus sp. Baikal-G1 | reverse complement strand
CGCGCCCTGGCAGGACTCCAGCCCTGGANGCTKGCCCCCATTTCGGGCCAAAGGCCGGCCCCTCGGCATTCAAGCCAGGGTGGGCGGCCAGCAAAAAGCCCGGCCAAGGGCCGGGCTGGAAGGGGTTCAGGTCACCGGCCTGGGCCAGGGCCCAGCGGTGATCAGTAGCGGTAGTGATCCGGCTTGTAGGGACCAGCCACGGGGATATTGAGGTAGGCGGCCTGGGTGTCGCTCAGCTCGGTGAGCTTGGCGCCAATTTTCTCCAGGTGCAGGCGGGCCACCATCTCATCGAGGTGCTTAGGCAGCACATAGACCGCCTTGCCGTACTCGTCGCCTTTGGTGAACAGTTCGATCTGGGCCAACACCTGGTTGGTGAAGGAGTTGCTCATCACGAAGCTGGGGTGGCCGGTGCCACAGCCCAGGTTCACCAAACGGCCTTCGGCCAGCAGGATGATGCGATTGCCGTTGGGCAGGATGATGTGATCCACCTGGGGCTTGATGTTGTCCCAGGTGTATTGCTTCAGGGACGCCACATCGATTTCGTTGTCGAAGTGGCCGATGTTGCAGACGATCGCCTGATCCTTCATGGCGACCAGGTGGTCGTGGCGGATCACCTGGAAGTTGCCGGTGGCGGTTACGAAGATGTCGACATCGCCGACCACCTCATCGAGGCGAACCACCCGGTAGCCCTCCATGGCCGCCTGCAGGGCGCAGATCGGATCGATTTCGGCGATCATCACCGTGGCGCCGAGGCCCCGCAGGGACTGGGCTGAACCCTTGCCCACATCGCCGTAGCCCAGCACCAAGGCCACCTTGCCGGCCACCATCACGTCGGTGGCGCGCTTGATGCCATCGACCAGGGATTCGCGGCAGCCGTAGAGGTTGTCGAACTTGCTCTTGGTGACCGAGTCGTTGACGTTGATCGCCGGGAAGGGCAATTCGCCGCCCTTTTGCATCTGGTAGAGACGGGCCACACCAGTGGTGGTCTCTTCAGTGACGCCCTGGATGTTGGCGTAAATGCGGGAATAGAAGCCAGGCTGGGCGGCGAGTTTTTGGCGAATAGAATTGAAGAGGGCGATTTCCTCTTCGTTGGAGGGGTTGGCAAGAACGGAGAGATCCTTCTCAGCCCGGGTGCCCAGCACCACCAGGCCGGTGGCGTCGCCGCCGTCGTCGAGGATCATGTTGGGCGTGCCGCCATCGCCCCACTCGAGGATGCGATGGGTGAAGGCCCAATACTCATCCAAGGTTTCGCCCTTGTAGGCGAACACAGGGATGTTGGCTGCCGCAATCGCGGCAGCGGCGTGGTCCTGGGTGGAGAAAATGTTGCAGCTGGCCCAGCGCACTTCGGCGCCGAGGGCCACCAGGGTTTCGATCAGAACGGCCGTCTGGATCGTCATATGCAGGCTGCCGGCAATGCGGGCACCCCTGAGCGGTTGCTCGGTACCGAACTTGCGGCGCAGGGCCATCAGGCCCGGCATCTCGGTTTCGGCAATGGCGATCTCCTTACGGCCCCAATCGGCCAGGCCGAGATCGGCGATCATGTAAGACGACACTGCGGTTGGCGTAGCCACCATGGAAACGAACACTCCCGACTGGGAGGGCGATGGGTTGGAAATATCTGCAGAGTCGCCGAGGCTTCGGGCTCGCGAGGTAAATAATCTACAGGGATGCAACCAAAGAGCGCGTTGAATCAGGCGTTTGAGCGGCCGAAGGAGGGGCCGAGGGAGGGGCCAAAGGAGGGGTCGATCGAGAGGCTATGGCTCGCCGATGCTGCCGGCACCGCCGCCCTGGGCCAACGCCTGGCCCGGGAGTTGGCAGGAGCCGGCCCAGGGGGCCCTTGGGGACCCAGGGGGCCGGCTCCCTGGCAGCCGCCAATCCTGCTGCTGAGCGGCGGCCTCGGCGCCGGCAAGACCTGCCTGGTGCAGGGGCTAGCCGCCGAACTGGGCATCAACGAAGCCATCACCAGCCCCACCTTCGCCCTGGCCCAGCACTACCAGGGCCAGGGGAGCGCCGGTCCCACCGCCCTGGTGCACCTGGATCTCTACAGGCTCGAGCTGGCCGCCGCCGCTGACGACCTGTTTGCCCAGGAAGAAGAAGAGGCGGCCGCCCTGGGGGCCCTACTGGCGGTGGAGTGGCCCGAGCGCCTGGGGTTCTGGCCCCAGGGCGCCTGGCAGGTGGAACTCCAGCTGGAGGGCGAGGGGCGCCTTGCCCTGATCACCCGACCGCAGGAAGGGTCGCCTGGGGGTCCGCCTGGCCCAGGTGCTGGAGCAGGGCCGCAATGATGCGGGCATTGGCCGCAGGAAAGGGATAGAGGGACAACTCGGCTGGATCCACCCAGCGCACCTGCTGGCTGGCCAGGGGCTGGGGCTCGCCGGAACGCCACTGGCAAAGATGGACCACGAAGCGCAGTTTTTTGTGGCTGTAGGCGTGCTCCAGGCTGATCAGTTCTTCGCCTACGGCCACTTCGATCGCCAGTTCTTCGCGCAGTTCCCGGGCCACGGTGGCCTCGATCGCCTCATCGGGCTCCTGTTTGCCGCCGGGAAATTCCCACAGCCCCCCTAGCAAGCCTTCGTTAAGCCGCTGGTCGATCAACACCTGGCCGGCGCCGTTGAGCACCACGCCCACACCAATCACCTGAAAGGGCACGGGCTTGGCGGCCTCCTTCACGGGATAGCGGGCGGGTTCGCCGGCAGCGTAGGCAGCGCAGCAGCCCTGCCAGGGGCAGGCAGCGCAGGCGGGCTGGCGTGGCGTGCAGACCAGGGCACCCAGGTCCATCAGGGCCTGGTTGAAACTGCGCGGCCGCTGGCAATCAAGCAACTGCTCACTGAGTTGCCAGAAGGCCGCCGTTTGCCGCGCCGGTGGCTTGGGGCAGGCGAGCAGCCGGGCCAGCACCCGGTTGACATTGCCATCGAGGATCGCCGCCGGCTGGTCGAAGGCCGAGGAGAGAATGCTGCCGGCGGTGGTGCGGCCGATTCCGGGCAGCTCCATCCAGCCCTCCAGCGTGCGGGGCCAGGGATCGGCCAGCAGGCCATCGCCCCTGGCAACCTCGACGGCAACGGATTGCTGCTCCCCAGGCCATGGGGCCGCGAGCAGCTGCAAGGCCCCCTGCTTGAGCCGGCGCGCCCGCGAGTAGTAGCCCAGCCCCTGCCAAAGCAGGAACAGGTCGTGGTCGGCGGCGGCAGCTAGGGCCTCCAGACTTGGGATGGCCGCCTGCCAGCGCTGCCAGTAGGGCAGCACCACCGCCAACTGGGTCTGCTGGAGCATGACCTCGGCGACCCAGATCGGATAGGGATCGAGACGCTCGCCGGAAACCGGCCGGCCGCCCAACGTTCCTTGCTTCCAGGGAATGTCATGGCGGCCATGGTGCTCCCACCAGGCCAGGAGCTGCCGGCGCATCGCCGGTGCCCCGGTACCAAACATTGGCAGGCTGACTCTGGCCTCAGGTTGGCTGGGCTGGGGAGCCATCGTGATGGGGCCCAGCTGTCCTCAGATCGAGGCGCGTCCAGTACTGGTTGACATGCTTCTGCAAGAGCAACAATCACCCGTTAACAGCTTGGGGTTAACCAGCCACGTAAGCCGCCACACACTCGCTGAGGCGGCGCAGGCCGGCCAGGCCATCGCGCTCGAGGTTGCGCACCCGATCGCGGCTCATGCCCAGGATGCGGCCGATGCCGGTGAGGCTCATCGGCTCATCCACATCGATCCCGTAGCGCATCTTCAGCACCCGGCCCTGCAGCTCTGGCAGCTGCTCCAGCAGGGCCCGCATATCCCCCCGCAGGCATTCGCCATCCACCAGATCT
>NSII01000113.1 GCA_002737305.1 Synechococcus sp. Baikal-G1 | reverse complement strand
CAGGGGCTGGTGGGTGACGCAGAACACCTGGCGCCTTTCGGCCAGCTTCTGCAGCAGGGCCGCCATGGCGCCGCTCACCCGGCCGCTGACGCCACTGTCGATCTCATCAAACAGCAGGGTGACATGGGGATCGGCCGCCGCCAGGCAGGTTTTCAAGGCCAGCAGGAAGCGGCTCATCTCCCCGCCGGACGCCACCTCGGCCAGGGGCGCCAGGGGCTGGCCCGGGTTGGCTGAAAACAGGAACTGCACCCCATCGGCACCCTCCTCGCTGGCCGCCGCCGCCGGGGTTGCCACGGCAAAGCGCACATTGGCCAGGCCCATGGGCCGCAGGGCCTCCATCAGCTGCCCCTCCAGGGCCGTGGCTGCTAGGCGCCGGGCTGCACTGAGCTGGCCATTGCAACGATCCCGCTTTAAACGGCTCTGCTGCTCCTGGGCCTCGAGCTCGCTGAGCGCCGCCTCACCACCACCGGGGGCCAGGAGCTGGCGCAGCTCATCGCGCCGCACGATCAACTCGCCCAGGCCTTGGCCATGGCGCCGCTCCAGGGTCTTCAGCTGGGCGATGCGCTCCTGCAGGGAGGCCAGGGTTTCGGGATCACTCTCCAAGCTGGCGCCATAGCGATCGAGATCGCGGGCCAGGTCCTGGAGTTGGGCCAGGCCATCTGTGCAGGCCTGGCGCAGGCTCAGCAAGCTGGGATCAATGGCCTCCAGCAACTGCAGCTCCTGTTCGCAGGCACCGAGATGGTCCAGGGCGGAGGGGGCCTGGTCGGCCCCCTCGATCAGCCGGCCTAGCAGGGTCATCACCCCTTCCTGCAGGCGCACCCCGTGAACCAGCCGGTCCTGGGCCGTTTCGAGCTGCAGGCGCTCCTGGGGATCGTCCAATTGGGCGGCTTCGAGATCCAGCAGCAGTTGCTCCTGCTGCTGGCGTTCCTGTTGCAGCTGCTGCCAATCGCGCCGGGCCGTCTCCAGGGCAGCGGCGGCCTGTTTCCAGTGGCGATAGGCCACCGCCACGGGCCCTAGGGCCAGGGCTAGCTCGGGGCCGCCAAAGCGATCGAGCCAGCGGCGCTGTTGGCCAGGCCGGCCCAATTGCTGGGTCTGGCCCTGAACGGTGAGATCGAGCAGCAGGGGCCGCAGCTCCTGCACCTGGGCGCGACTAACGACCACGCCATTGAGCCGGTGCCGACTGGTGAGCCGCTCCTCCTGCAGCCGCCATTCGCGGCTGAGCAGCAGGTCGTCCTCCTCCAGCTCGAAGTGCTGCTGCTCCAGCCAGCTCTGCAGGGGCGGCGTCAGGCTGAAACTGGCTTCAATCCGGCCGCGCTGCTGGCCCTGGCGCAGCAACCTGGCGCCCGCCGCCCCCTGGGCGCCCCCCAGCAGGGCATCGAGGGCATCGAGCAAAATCGATTTGCCAGCACCAGTTTCCCCGGTGAGCACCGTGAAGCCCCCGCTGAAAGCGAGCTCCAAGCTCTCAATCAGGGCAATGTTTTCAAGGCGCAGACCCGTCAGCACACCGGTCCCAGGCAATCAGGCCGACCGTAGCGGCTGTGGGATTCGTTTAGAAGGGGGCTGGCCATCTCTATCCCGCTGGATCGCCGCCCCTTGCTGCCATGGCCCTTACCGCCGCTGAAGCCGCCGTTGCCGCGATGCAGAGGGCTGTGACGGGCGAACCGGTTGGGCAAGACCCAAGTGGAACCCATCTGGCTGAGGACAGTCCAATGGCCAACCTCCAACCTGGAGCCCAACCGGGCGGAGATCCCACTAGCAATGATCAGGTCCTGAACGTCGACGCCAACCAAGCCAGCCCCGTTGCCCAAAGCCTGGACCTGGGGGATTTCATCGAAGCCTCTGGCCTGCTCAGCTACGACCCGGCGGCGATCACCCGCATCTACGCCGGCCACCCCCAGAGGCTGATCCGGCGCCTTTGGCAAACCCTCGTGCCGATCGGCCTCTATCTCCTCGGGGTGAGCTTTGACTGGTTCACAGGTCTTTTGAAGGACAAGGACCGCGCCCGCCAGCGGGCGCGGGAATGCGCCGAACTGCTGGCCGACCTGGGTCCAGCCTTCATTAAGGCGGGCCAGGCCCTCTCGACCCGGCCGGACATCATTCCGCCCCTGCTGCTAGAGGAACTGGCCCAACTTCAGGACCAACTTCCCGGCTTCGACAGCGGCCTGGCCATGGCCTGCATCGAGGAAGACCTGGGCGCACCGGTGAACCAGATCTATGCCCACCTGGAACGGGACCCGATTTCGGCGGCCTCCCTGGGCCAGGTCCATCGGGGCGTGCTGCTCAGCGGTGAAAAGGTGGCCGTCAAAGTGCAACGGCCGGGCCTACGGGAACAAATTACCCTAGATCTTTATATCGTTCGCAACATTGCCGCCTGGATTAACCAGAATATCGGCCTGATTCGCAGTGATCTTGTTGCCCTGATCGACGAGCTTGGTAAGCGCGTATTCGAAGAGATGGATTATCTCAACGAAGCCGACAATGCCGAAAAATTCGCCGCTTTACATCGTCATAACAAGCGCATTGCCGTTCCGGCGATCTACCACCAGGCCACCAGCCGCCGCGTGCTGACCATGGAATGGATCGATGGGGTGAAACTCACCAACCTTGAAGCGGTTCGCTCCATCGGCATGGATCCCGATGACATGGTGCAGGTGGGCGTGAATTGCAGTCTGCAACAACTGCTCGAACACGGTTTTTTCCATGCAGATCCCCACCCTGGCAACCTGCTGGCCCTAGCCGATGGTCGGTTGGCCTACCTGGATTTCGGCATGATGAGTGAGGTGAGTCGGGAGTCCCGCACCGGCCTAATCCAGGCTGTTGTGCACCTGGTTAATCGGAATTTTTCAGCCCTTTCTAAAGATTTTGTCAGCCTGGGATTCCTCGCTAACGACGTAAACCTGGAGCCGATTGTTCCCGCCTTTGAAAGTGTGTTCAGCCAGGCCATTGAGATGGGGGTGAGCCGCATGGATTTCAAGGCCGTCACCGACGACCTTTCCGGAGTGATGTATCGCTTCCCTTTCCAGGTGCCGCCCTATTACGCCCTGATCATCCGCTCCCTGGTCACCCTGGAAGGAATTGCCTTAAGCGTGGATTCCAACTTCAAGATCCTCGGAGCCGCCTATCCCTACTTTGCCCGGCGCCTGATGGAAGATCCCGATCCCCAGCTGCGCGACAGCCTGCGGGAAATGCTTTTCGATGGTGAGATCTTCCGTTGGCAACGACTGGACAACCTGATCACCAGTGCCGCTTCAGGTGCCGAGCTGGATCTCGATGGCCTGCTCGATCAAGTGCTTGATTTCCTCTTTTCAGCCCATGCCGGCCTGTTGCGCCAACAGCTTGTTGAGGGCGTGGTTAACCAGATGGATGCCCTGGGCTGGCAGGCGGCCCTCCAGCTCAGCCAACGGCTACCAAAACGCCTCCAACCCCCCGGCCTGCGGGACCGCGATCCGATCAGCACCAGGGAGATGGAACTCCTCTCGCTCGAACCCATCCAACGGCTGGTGGAGATCCTGCAGCAACTGCCGGGCTTTGAGCCCCAGCTGCTGCTTAAGCGCTTACCTCGCCTCCTGCAGGAACCGGACCTACGCCAGATGGGGATCAGCCTCGCCCGGGGCCTAGCCGAGCGGGGAGTGGTGCGGTTGCTGCGGGATGTGCTGGTCTCCCCGTCCAACCGGCGGGCCATGGGCCTAGCCCCCGCAGGTGGCGCCTAAAATCGCCCGCAACACTTAGGCGATCCGGTTTTGACCCAGGTTTTGCAGAGACTGACAAACCGAACCAGCGGTCTTCAGGGCGCCCGTAAGCCCCGTCCACGGGGCCGTCAACGGCTTCTGGTTGCCGCTGGCCTGCTGGGTTTAGGCCTAACCACATCGATGCCCGCCGCCCAGGCAGCCACCAACGTGGTGTTCGTCAGCGGCGCCTTCATGCGCTCGATCCCGGTGGCGGATTTGGAAAGCCTCGCCCAAACAGGCCAGGCCAGGGGCCTACTAGCCGATGTGCTCACCCTCAGCAAACAGAAACCAACCGATGTGGCCAAGCTGCTGAACCAGCAACTAACCCTGCCGGTCGTGCTCACCAGCCGGCTGCTCAATACCCGGATCGGCGAAGCGATCCTGGCGAGGGTGGCCCAGATCGTCTTCCCGCTCAAGGCCAAGGCCTATGGCGTGCCAGCCCTAAAGGCCGGCGTGATCCTGGGCCTGGACAACAGCACAGCCAGCCTTTCAGCGATCAGCTTCCTCAAGGCCTATCCCACCAGCGAGATGGAGGTGAGTATCCCGGCCCTGATGGCCATCGCCAGCAAGGCCAGCTCGATCGCCGATCTCGTCAATTTCTTCTCGAATGCGCCCCTCGATGGTCTCAAGGGCGAACCAACCAGCAGCAAATGAAATTGGTCCTAAACGTCCCGACCCTCAACAGGGGAGTTGCCAGGGAAGGAAACCGGCTGGAAGCCCCTGAAACGGGCTTGGCTTCAAGGGTTTTGGCCTGAGCCGTAGATTCATCCCAACCCTCCCTTCGCTGCCCGTGCCTCTGCTGTCCGCCCTCCGGCGCCTGGGTTCCAAGCCGGTGATGCAGGACTGGCCAGGCCTGATTGAGGCCTACCGGTCCTGGCTGCCCGTTTCAGCAGCCACGCCGGTCATCACCCTGCGCGAGGGGGCGACGCCCCTGATCCCGGCGCCCGTGATCTCCGAGCGGATCGGCCGGGGCGTGAAGGTGTTCCTGAAATACGACGGTCTCAACCCCACCGGCTCCTTCAAGGACCGGGGCATGACCATGGCGATCAGCAAGGCCCGTGAGGCGGGCTCTGAGGCCGTRATCTGCGCCAGCACCGGCAACACCTCGGCYTCAGCGGCGGCCTATGCCCGCCGGGCCGGCATGCGGGCCTTTGTGCTGATTCCCGATGGTTACGTAGCCCAAGGCAAGCTGGCCCAGGCCCTGCTCTATGGCGCCGAAGTATTGGCGGTGAAGGGCAACTTCGACCGGGCCCTGGCAATCGTGCGCGAGGTGGCCGACACCTACCCGATCACCCTGGTGAACTCGCTCAACCCCTTCCGGCTCCAAGGCCAGAAAACGGCCGCCTTTGAGGTGGTGGATGCCTTGGGAGATGCTCCGGATTGGCTCTGCATCCCCGTGGGCAATGCCGGCAACATCAGCGCCTACTGGATGGGCTTCAAGGAATACAAAGCCGCCGGCCGCAGCCGCAGCCTACCCCGAATGATGGGCTTCCAGGCTGCCGGGGCGGCACCGATGGTGCTTGGCCACACCGTGGAGCAGCCCGACACGATCGCCACGGCGATCCGCATCGGCAACCCGGTGAACAAGGAGAAAGCCCTGAAAGCCCAGGGCGAAAGCCAGGGAGCCTTCATGGCCGTCACCGACGCCGAGATCATCGACGCCTACAAGCTGCTGGGCAGTGGCGAAGGCATCTTCTGTGAACCAGCCAGCGCCGCTTCCGTGGCCGGCCTGATCAAGCGCCGCGAGGAGGTGCCATTCGGCGCCACGGTGGTCTGCGTGCTCACCGGCAACGGCCTTAAGGACCCAGATACGGCGATCGAAAACAACGACTCAAAATTCCACACCGGCATCGAGCCCGTTACCGCCACGGTGGCCCAGGTGCTCGGCTTCTGAGTTAGGGCAACCCCAAGGTCAGAAGCAGGAAGGCTTGGTTCGGGTCACCCTGCGGTGACCCTTTTTTTGTGCTTTTGGCCAAACCAGCTGGAGAACCGGCCGCTGGAAAGCCTGGGGATTGGGCTGGGCCAAACCGGGGAAAGAGGGGGGAAGCTTTTCATCCCCCCTAGAGCGGAGTTTTCCCCAGGCCAGGGAAACAGGGGAAAACGCTTGATTTTGCGATTATTAAAATTGATTTTCCAAGATCTGGATTGGCCAAACCTTAATGACTGACAAGGTTATTTAGGTTTTCCCTGCTTTCCCCAGCCCCTACTGCTACTGGGTTGCTTCTTTGTTTAAGAGATCAATCCATTAATCAGAAGAAGGGACGGGAAGCCGACAAGCCGGACCGTTGCGCTTGGGCCTGGCCTGTGGAAGCGTGGGGGACCCCTTGCGCTGACCCATGAAGCTGGTTTGCTCCCAGGCTGAACTCAGCGCCAGCCTGCAACTGGTCAGCCGCGCCGTGGCCAGTCGCCCGACCCATCCACTCCTGGCCAATGTTTTGCTGACGGCCGACGCCGGCACGGGCCGGCTCAGCCTCACCGGCTTTGATCTCAGCCTCGGCATCCAGACCAGCCTGGCCGCTGCCGTTGAGACCAGTGGCGCCATCACCCTGCCCGCCAAGATGTTTGGCGAGATCGTGTCGCGCCTTTCGGCGGATAGCCCGATCACCCTCAGCAGCGACGAAGGCAGCGAGCAGGTGGATCTGACCAGCAGCTCGGGCACCTACCAGATGCGCGGCATGCCGGCGGAAGACTTCCCCGACCTGCCCCTGGTCCAGAGCGGTGAACCGATCCGGCTCGATCCCGAGGTGCTGGTGAAGGGCTTGCGGGCCACCCTCTTTGCCAGCAGCAGCGATGAGGCCAAGCAGATTCTCACCGGAGTACACCTGGGCCTTGACGGCCAGGGGCTGGAATGTGCCGCTACCGATGGCCATCGCCTTGCCGTACTCAAGCTCAATCACGCCCTGCCCGAGCAAGGGCTGTCTGAGGGGGCGGCTGGCAGCACCGTGGACGTCACCGTGCCGGCCCGTTCCTTGCGGGAACTGGAGCGCCTGCTTTCGGCCCGCCAGTCCAGGGAACCAGTCAGCCTGTTCTGCGATCGGGGCCAGGTGGTGTTCCTCTGGTCGGATCAGGTGCTCACCAGCCGCAGCCTTGATGGCACCTACCCCAACTACCGCCAGCTGATCCCAGATAGCTTCAGTCGCCAATTGCAGGTGGATCGCCGGGCCCTGATCGCTGCCCTCGAGCGGGTGGCGGTGCTGGCCGATCAACACAACAACGTCGTCAAGATCGTGAGTGATCCCCTAGCCGGCCAGTTGTTGATCAGTGCCGACGCCCAGGACGTGGGCAGTGGTTCCGAGAGCTTGGCGGCAGTGGTGAGTGGTGAGGCGATCCAAATCGCCTTCAATGTGCGCTATTTGATTGATGGTCTAAAAGCGATCGCCGCTGACCAGGTGGAGCTCCATTGCAACGCCCCCACCACGCCCGTGATCCTGGTGCCCGTGGGCGAGCCAGGCTTCACCTACCTGGTGATGCCGGTTCAGATCCGTAGCTGAGCCCTTGACCAGACGCCAACGCTGATTCCATGGCCCTGCCCGACCAACTCCTACTCAGTGACCTGTTGCGGCGCCAGGTGCGCTGCGACGAAGGCCACGAGCACGGCGTTGGCGCCTTGGCTTGGATGCATCCGCCGGTGCATCGCCTGTTGGGCTGGATCAGCAAACCGAGCAATTTTGGCCCTAAGCGCCTGGCCTGGCGCCTGAACCAGTTGCGCGGCCTCGGGGAGCTTGAGCTGTTTGTCCAGGGGGAGGGGGCCGACACCGACCTCCTCACCATTGAACGGCTGCCGACCTTGATCGATGCCGCCTTAATTGGCCAGCAGGGCCAGGTGCTGGGCAGCGTCGCCGATGCGGCCGTGGAGCTCAGCAGCGGCCGCATTCTCCATTACCTGGTGGCCCGCAGTGATCCGAGGCTTCCCGGTAGCAGTCGCTGGCGCCTCACGCCCGATCGCCTGCTCGATCAGCAACCGGGCCAGGTGGTCACCGCCCTCACCCAATTGGATGAACTGCCCCTGGCCCGGGCCAGCGTGCGCCAGGAATTCCTGCGCCGCTCCCGCCGCTGGCGGGACCAGATCGGCGAGGAAACCTCCCGCCTGAGGGACCAGTTTCAGGAGGTGGGCGGCCGCTTTGAGGAACGGCTGGAGGGTTGGCTGGAGGAGCCCGATGGTCCCGATTCGCCGCGCCGCTCCCCCTACGCAGACAGCCAGCCCTACGGAGACAGTCAGCCCTACGGAGACAGCCACGGGGCTTGGGATGCCTGGGGTGAGGAGCCAGATCCAGATCCCTATCCCAGCCGCTACGGCCCGCCTGGCGATCGCCGTTCCCCGTCCCGTCCAGATCCGCGACAACGCCCTGACCCTGTTCGCGACCTGGACTCCGACGAGGATCCCTGGATCTAGGTCGGTTCCAGGCCCTAGCCCCACCAGCTGGAAGGGCCCTCAGCCAAAGTGGGGCCATCTGCTTCGCTGCTGTGGTCGCCACACCGCCCTTTTCGCTTGCCGAGGCACTGCGCAAGGAGGGCCTGAGCCGGGCCGACTACGACGAAATCGTGCGCCGGCTCGGGCGGGAACCGAACCGGGCCGAGCTGGGCATGTTTGGGGTGATGTGGTCGGAGCATTGCTGCTATCGCAACTCCAGGCCCCTGCTGGGCCAGTTCCCCACCACCGGCCCCCGCATCCTGGTGGGTCCTGGTGAGAACGCCGGTGTGGTGGACCTGGGCGAAGGCCAGCGGCTCGCTTTCAAGATCGAAAGCCACAACCACCCCTCCGCCGTGGAACCGTTTCAAGGGGCGGCCACCGGGGTGGGCGGCATCCTGCGGGACATCTTCACCATGGGGGCCCGGCCGATCGCCCTGCTCAACGCCCTGCGCTTTGGTCCCCTGGAGGAGGGCCGCAACGTCGGCCTGATGGAAGGGGTGGTGGCTGGCATCGCCCATTACGGCAACTGCGTTGGGGTGCCGACCGTGGGCGGTGAGGTGGCCTTCGATCCCAGCTATAGCGGCAACCCCTTGGTGAATGCCATGGCCCTGGGGTTGATGGAAACCGAGGACATCGTGCGTTCGGGCGCCAGTGGCGTCGGCAATCCGGTGGTGTACGTGGGCAGCACCACGGGCCGCGATGGCATGGGCGGCGCCAGCTTTGCCAGCGCTGAACTCACCGAAGCCTCCCTTGATGACCGGCCCGCCGTGCAGGTGGGCGATCCCTTCCTCGAGAAGGGGTTAATCGAGGCTTGTTTGGAGGCCTTCCAGAGCGGCGATGTGGTGGCGGCCCAGGACATGGGTGCCGCTGGCCTCACCTGCAGCTGCTCGGAGATGGCCGCCAAGGGCGGCGTTGGGGTGGAGCTCGATCTCGATCTGGTGCCGGCCCGGGAGCAGGGCATGACGGCCTACGAGTTTCTGCTTTCAGAATCCCAGGAGCGCATGTTGTTTGTGGTCACCAAGGGCCGGGAGGAGGCCCTGATGGCCCGCTTCCGCCGTTGGGGCCTGCAGGCGGCGGTGGTCGGCCGGGTGCTGGCCGAGAACGTGGTGCGGGTGCTCCAGCACGGCGAAGTGGCGGCTGAAGTGCCCGCCAATGCCCTAGCCGATGACACGCCGATTAACCAACACACGCTCATCAGCGAACCGCCCGCGGAAATCCAGGCCCACTGGCGTTGGACCGAGGAGCAGTTGCCTGCCGCCAGCGTGGCTGGGATCGGCGTCCGCAGCTGGAACCAGGTGCTGCTGGCCCTGCTCGATGACCCCACCATCGCTAGTAAGCGCTGGGTCTACCGCCAGTACGACCAGCAGGTGCAGGCCAACACGGTGGTGCCCCCCGGCGGCGCCGATGCGGCCGTGGTGCGCCTGCGGCCCCAGCAGGGCCCTGAAGCGATGGCGGCGGCTACGCGCGGCGTGGCCGCGGTGGTGGATTGTCCGAATCGCTGGGTGGCCCTGGACCCCGAGCGCGGCGCCATGGCGGCGGTGGCCGAGGCCGCCCGCAACCTCAGCTGCGTTGGCGCCGAACCCCTTGCCGTCACCGACAACCTCAATTTCCCCTCGCCGGACTCCGACACGGGCTATTGGCAGTTGGCCATGGCTTGTCGGGGTCTTTCAGAGGCCTGCAGTGCCCTGGACACCCCCGTTACCGGCGGCAACGTCTCCCTCTACAACGAGACCCGCCTGCCCGATGGGCGCATGCAACCGATCCACCCCACCCCCGTGGTCGGCATGGTTGGCCTAGTCCATGACCTGGCCCAGGTCACCGGCCTGGCTTGGAAGCAGCCTGGCGCCGCCATCTGGCTCTTAGGTGTGCCGTTGGAGGCCTGCGCTGGCCCTGGGTCCATGGCTTTGGATGGTCGGCTCACCTTGGCGGGAAGCAGCTATCTGGAGTGCATCCACGGCCTGCTCACGGGCCGGCCGCCCCAGGTGGATCTGGCCTTGGAAAAGGCGGTTCAAGCATTCCTGCGCCAGGCGATCAGCGCTGGTCTGGTGGCCAGTGCCCACGACCTGGCCGATGGCGGCCTGGCCGTTGCCCTGGCTGAAGCCTGCATGGCCTCGGGCCTGGGGGCGAGCGTCCAGGTCCCGGCCGGAGCCACCCGGGTGGATCGCCTTCTGTTTGCCGAAGGCGGTGCCCGCATCCTGGTGGGCGTGGCCCCGGAGCAGGCGGAAGCCTGGCAGCAGGCCCTGGACCAGGCCGCTGGTGCAGGGCCTGCCATTCCCGCCCAGCGGTTGGGCCAGGTGCAGGCCAGGGCTGATCTGGTGATCAGCCAGGCGGATCAGGTCCTGGTGCAGCTGCCCATCAGCGAGCTCCAGCAGAGCTATGAGCAGGCGATCCCGCGGAGGATGGCGACCGGGGTCTGAGGCAGAATGGCAGTCTTGAAGAGGAACGATTTGTCAGTGCCGTTCGAGCAGCCGGAACGGCCCGATAAGCCCGAAGAAGCCTGTGGCGTGTTTGCCGTGCTCGCCCCGGGGCAGGCGGTGGCCAACCTCACCTATTTCGGTCTTTATGCCCTGCAGCACCGGGGCCAGGAATCGGCGGGCATTGCCGCTTTCCAGGGCGCCAAGGTGTGCCTGCACAAGGACATGGGCCTGGTTAGTCAGGTGTTCGACCAGGAGGTCCTGGAGCGCCTGCCTGGTGATTTAGCCATCGGCCATAACCGCTATTCGACGACCGGCAGTAGCAAGGTCTGCAATGCCCAGCCGGTGGTGTTGATGACCCGGCTCGGGCCCTTTGCCTTGGCCCATAACGGCAACTTGGTCAATGCGGCCGAGCTGAACCGAGCGATTGCGGCCACGGCCCTGGCCACCGCCACCGCCGTGGAATTCACCTCCACCACTGATTCGGAACTGATCGCCTTTGCCTTGCAGCAGGCCGTTGATAGCGGCCTTGATTGGCAGGCGGCGATTGTGACGGCGGCGGGCCTCTGTAAAGGGGCTTTTAGCCTGGTGATTGGAACTTCCCAGGGCCTATTTGCCCTGCGCGATGGCCATGGCATTCGCCCTTTGGTCTTTGGTCGCCTGGGGGAAGCGAATCAGGGCCACTGGGTAGCCAGCAGTGAAACCTGTGGACTCGATATTGTTGGAGCCACCTATTTAGATGATGTAAAACCCGGTGAATTGATACATTTTCGCGCTGGTGATCCAATCCCATTACGACAGATTTGGTGTCAAGAGCCCATCAAGCTCTGCATCTTTGAGATGATCTATTTCGCCAGGCCTGATAGTCGCTTTTTTGGCGAATCTCTTTATAGCTATCGAGTTAGAATCGGTGAGATCCTGGCGCGGGAAACGCCCCTTGATGCCGATATTGTCATCGGGGTTCCCGATTCAGGTATCCCGGCTGCGATTGGTTACTCCCAGGCAAGTGGCATTCCTTTTGCCGATGGCCTGATCAAGAACCGCTATGTCGGGCGCACCTTCATCCAGCCCACCCAGGCCATGCGCGAGGCCGGTATTCGCGTCAAGCTCAATCCATTGCCTGATGTGCTTTCTGGCAAGCGGGTTGTGGTGATCGATGATTCGATTGTGCGCGGCACCACCAGCCGCAAGTTAGTGGCTGCCCTGCGGGACGCCGGAGCCACTGAGGTGCATATGCGCATCAGTTCCCCACCGGTGACCCATCCCTGTTTCTATGGAATTGATACTGATACCCAGGATCAGTTGATCGCGGCCCGCCTAACGCTGGCGGAGATCGAACGTCACCTCGGCGTTGATTCGCTCGCCTACTTGAGCAAGCAAGGCATGGTGGAAGCGGCCCACGATAATTCTAATCACTTCTGCACAGCCTGTTTTGACGGGGCCTATCCCATTCCGATGGATGAGGAAGTGCGCGCTAGCAAACTCACCTTGGAGCCAACTTTGCTAGTGAATTCTTAAAAAATTCACACGGCAGCCAAGGGATCGCTCTAACATAGATAAACTAATCTTTAGTATATTCAATAGCGATTAGGCGTTTGTTTGGAGTAGGGGGATCAGTTCGTTGATCGCTTCATCCACTTTTAGGTCCAGGGTGATGCCGGTGCCGCCGCAATCCTGGATTTCCAGGGATGGGGTTGCGAGTCTGAGGCTGCGATTGTCCTTCAGCACGATCGCGACCAGCTTGGAGCTGCCGTCCTGCAGGTCACTGAGCTGGTCATCCCGTTGGCCAAAGCCCAGGCCGATCTGCCCCAGATCCCCCCGCTGGCCCAGCCGCAGGCTGGCGATGGACAGTCGTTTGATTTGGCCCCGGCGGCTGGCTAGGAGCAGAGTTCCATCGGCGGGTCCGCAGGCCGCCCCCACCACCGTTTCCCTGGGCAAAAGCCGCATGAGCACGGGGCCCTGGGCGGTGCGGCCCATGGTGGGGATCGACTGGTCATCGACCTGGAGGCGCAACAGGCGACCAGTGCTGGTGCCCACCACCAGGGTGTCGCCATCGCGGCAGGTCACCACCCGCCGCAGCTCCACCCCATCCTTGAGTTTGAGCACGGTGGCGGCCCGGCCCGAGAGCTCCCGGAACTCCTCCAGGGCCAACCGCTTGAGGCGACCATCGCTGGTCAGCAGCCCCAGGCCGGCGGCCCCATCGCTGGGCAGGGGCAGCAGCTGGACCACCTGTTCCCCCAGGAGCCCATCGGGCAGAAACTGCTCCAGCACTCCGGGGTTCTGGCCGGCAAATTCCCAGCGCAACAGGGCGACTCGGCCCCTACTGGTGAAGGCCAACAGCGACGGTTTTTCATTCACCGGCAGGATCAGCCGCGCCGGTGCCGGGTGATCGCCCGCTTCGATGGCCTCATCGAGGTGCAGGCGTCCCAGTAATTGGGGCGCCACGATTTTTACCTGGCCATCGGCTTGGATCAATAATTTGCCATCACTGGAGAGCCCTTCTAGGGCTTTCTGCCGTTGCAGTTCCGCCGTTGGACGGCTCGCAGCAGCCCGTTGGGCCACCAGGTCATCGCCCCCTTCGATTAGGCGGGTGCGCCTAGGTGTGGAGAAACGCTTTTTCAGTCCCTTGAATTCGCTCACCATCGTGTCGAGCAGGGTGCTGCGGTCATCGAGCAGGTGGCGCAGGCGATTGCGTTCCTGGCGTAGATCCTCGGCTTCGTTGCGCAGGCTGGTTTGCTCGAGGCCGGTGAGGCGCCTTAGGGGCATCGCCAGTACGGCATCGGCCTGACGTTCATTCAGGTTGAGATGGACCTGCAGGCTGGCCTTGGCACTGCCAGCATCGGCGGCGGCGCTGATCATGGCGATCACCTGGGGCAGGGCATCGAGGGCAATGATCAAGCCTTCCACGACCTCGAGGCGATCCTCAGCCCGTTTCAGGGCATAACGGGTGCGGCGGATGATCGTGAGTTCGCGATAGTCGAGGAAATGGTGCAAGATCTGCCGCAGGGACAGTTGCAGCGGTTTTCCATTCACTAGGGCCAGCATAATGGCACCAAAATTGCTTTGTAAGGCGGTGCGGCGTTGCAGTTCGGTTAATACTTTTTCAGGGTCTGCATCGCGGCGTAATTCGATTACCACGCGCATGCCATCGCGATCACTTTCATCGCGGATATCGGCGATTCCGGTGATCTTGCCATCGTTCACCTGGTCGGCCAGTTTTTCAATCCAGCCCGCCTTGCTTAATTGGTAGGGTAATTCCGTGATAATCACGGCGCTGCGACGATGGCGGCCCTTGCCGGGTTGCACATCTTCGATGTGGGCCACACCGCGCATGGCGATACTGCCGCGGCCCAGCAGGTAAGTATCCCGCAGGCCGCTGCTGATCAACACTTCACCGCCGGTGGGAAAATCTGGCCCGGGAACCAGCTCCAGTAGTTTCTCGTCGCTGAGTTCTGGTTTGCGGATCAGGGCGATCAGGGCATCGACCACTTCGCCCAGGTTGTGGGGCGGAATGCTGGTGGCCATGCCCACGGCGATGCCGGTGCAGCCGTTAAGGATCAGGAAGGGCAACTGGGCCGGTAGGACCGTGGGTTCCTGTTGGGAGGAATCGAAATTTGGTGCGAAATCAACTGTGTCGCTACCGATTTCATCCAGTAAACCTTCGTAGGCGATCGGGGCCAGCCGCGTTTCCGTGTACCGCATGGCGGCCGGGGGGTCGTCGTCCACCGAGCCGAAGTTGCCGTGGCCATCGAGCAGGGGATGGCGGCTGGCGAAGGTCTGCACCAGCCGCACCAGGGCGTCGTAGACGGCCTGGTCGCCATGGGGGTGGTACTTGCCAAGGACGTCACCAACGACGCGGGCACATTTGCGGTAAGGACGATCGGGGGTAAGCCCCAGCTCCTGCATCGCAAACAGGATGCGGCGCTGCACTGGCTTGAGGCCGTCGCGCACATCGGGGAGGGCCCGCCCCACGATCACGCTCATGGCGTATTCGAGGTAGGAACGCTGCATCTCCTGATGCAGGGCGATCGGTTGGATTCGCTGCCCGTTCTGCTCCTCGGCCATCCGCTGTTGGTGTCTGAGGACGATCGGCGCTCAGCCTACAGATCCCGTCGAGGCGGGCCGGGCCCCGCCCCTCGTGACCCTATTGGTCGTCCTGGTTGTCGCTGTTGCCGCTCGCATTGGCCAGGGCCCGTTCCAGACTGGCTTTGAGCTCGTTGCGGTGCACCAGCTGGTTGGCGGCGGCCCGCAGGCGCGGCCCCCAGAGCTGCTCTTTTTGGTATGTCTCGAGCGCGTAGTTGGGTTCGGCGGCAAGGGCCCGATTGGCCAGCTCGATTGCGACCTGGCTGCCCGGTTTGAGGCCATTGAGGGCTGCGGCCAGGGCCAGGCTGGGTTCGGCCGCATTCGCCTTGATGCGTAGAACCTGGTGCCAACGGCTGATCGCCTCAAGCGGTTTGCCCAGCTCAAACAGCACCAGGGCCTGGTTGTTGATCGATTCCCAGAAATTGGGCCGGAGGGAGGCCGCTTTTTCGAAGGCGACCAGGGCTGGCTTGGGTTTGCCGAGCAGGATCTGGGCATTGCCGAGATCGAAGTAGGCGCCTGCGTTTTTGCGGTCCAGTTTCAGGCCCTGCTCCAACAACTGGATGGCCCGTTGGGGCTGGTTGCCATGGAGGGCCAGGGAGCCTTCGGCAAACCAGATGCCGGGGTTTTTGGGATCCAGCCGTTTGGCCTGCACGAGGGCAATGGCGGCCAATTTCGGCTGTTTGCTGCGCAGCTGGGCTTCGGCCAGCAGGATCCAGCCGCGGGGATCACTGGGGATGAGTTGCACGGTCAGGGCCGCCAGCCGGGCTGCTTCCTCGGCCTGGCCGAGGCGCAGCAGGCGGGCGGCGGCCTGGGCAATCCCCAGGCCAGCGGCTTCTAGGTCCTGGGGGGGGGGCAGCACCACGAAGGGAACCAGGGCCTGGGCCGCTGGCGCTGGGCCAAGTCCAACCCCTAAAACCAGGGGCAGAGCAACCAGGGACCTCAACCAGCGCGGTGCCATGGTGCCGTTCGTTCCAGACCCCAGCCTAGGAGTCCATTCCCGACCAGCCGCCTGCGCTGGGCTCAGGTTTGGGGCTGATGACGGGAGTCTGCTGGGGGCCTGCTGGTGGCGGCGTTTTTGCCTGGACTGGTGCCGCAGCGGCGGCGTTGCGGCGCCACATCCAGGGCTTGATGCGCCGCAGGGCCGAGGCCCGCAGCCGTTCGTCCCACTCCGCCTCACTCCAGCCCTGAACCTGCTCAACCTGCAGGTTCAAGAGCCAGTCGCGGGGCTGCAGATCCGGCTCAGAACTGCTGGTGAGGTCCTGGTGATTCCAGGGGCAAACGTCCTGGCAGATGTCGCAGCCGGCCACCCAAGAGCCCAGGCCCGCCTGAATGGCTTCGGGGAGGTCGGGGTCCCGGTTTTCGATCGTGTGAAAGGCGATGCAGCGGCGGGCATCGACCACAAAGGGCTCGGTGATGGCGCCGGTGGGGCAGGCCTCGATGCAGCGGGTGCAGCGGCCACAGAGGGGTTCGCCGGGTTGGTCTGGCGGCAGCTCAAGGGTGGTGAGTAGGTGGCCCAGTAGCAACCAGGAGCCCTGGCGGGGATGGATCAGGTTGCCGTTCTTGCCGATCCAGCCCAGGCCCGCTTCTTCTGCCCAGGCCTTATCGAGCAAGGGCGCGCTATCGACGCAGGCGCGCCACCCCAGGTCAGGCACCTGCTGTTCCAGCCAGCGGCCCAGCTGGCGCAGTCGGCCATCGATCACCCGGTGGTAATCCCGGCCCCAGCCATAGCGCGCCACCTTCAGGCTGCCGGGTTGGCGTTCGGCCGCCACGTAGTAGTTGAGCCCCACGGCCAGCAGGCTGCGGGCGCCGGGAAGCAGGCGTTCGGCGGCCTGGCGCCGGGGGTCGGCCATCCAGGCCATGTCGGCCTGGTGACCGGCCGCCAGCCAGCGCCCTAGGGCGGCGGTGCGCAGGCCAATCCGGGAACTTCCGGGTAGGGCAGCGATGCCCACCGGACCAAACCCCAGGTTTCTGGCCTGCTGCTTCAACCGCGCTGCTAACTGGGAGGCCTGCGTTTCCACCCCTAAAGTCACGCGATTCCGCCATCTTGCTGTGAGTTCCGCTTCCCTGGGTCGTTTCAGCGTCCTGCTGCGCTGGCTGGGCCTGACCCTGGTGCTGTTGTTGGGCCTGCAGCTCCTGGCCCTTTTGGCCGTGAATGGCTGGGACGAGGAGAGTTTCAAGCAACTGCTGGTGGAGCGCCTGGTCAACCAGTCGCCCATGGCCTTGGTCGGCCTGCTGCTGGCGCTCTTTGGCTCCCGCCTCGATTCGCCCAAGGATCGGTTCACGCCCCTGCGCTGGCTGGTTTGCGTGATCAGCGGCCTGCTGGCGATCTCGATGATCGTGACGATTCCGGTGTCGATCAGTGGTGATCGCACCCTCACCGAGCAGGCCGACCAGGCCCTCACCGCCAAGAAGGGTCAGGTCGCCATGGCCCGCACCCAAATGCAGAACCCCCAGGTGATCGAGCAGGTGGTGCTCCAGGGCGAACGCGCGGGCCAGATTCCGCCTGATGCACCCGAAGCCCAGAAGAAGGAGGCGGCGACCCGTTTCATCAATGGCCAGCTGCAGCAGGCCGAAGGCCAAATCAAGGAGGCCCAGAAGGTCCGGGATCTGGCCGCCAACCAGCGCTCGATCGCCGGCACGGGCACGGCCCTGGTGATGGCGATTGCCTTCACCCTCCTGGCCCTGGCTTCGGTTCTCTGAATCGGGTCTCTGGCGGGTCTGGCCAGCCGGCTGGCTAAGTTGCCCAAAGCGATGTGCAGACCGGATCACCGGGGGGTCAGTTGGTGCAATCCAGTCCCAGATCTGATCAGCCGCTTGGCGACCGCCTTCAGCAGGATCTCAAGAACGACCTGATCGCCGGCTTGCTGGTGGTGATCCCCCTGGCCACCACCATTTGGCTGGCCACCACGGTCAGCCGGTTTGTGCTGGCTTTCCTCACCTCCATTCCCAAGCAGGTCAATCCGTTCAACACCCTCAATCCGCTCCTCCAGGAGCTGATCAACCTGGGGGTGGGGTTGTTGGTGCCCCTGCTGGCGATCCTGCTGATTGGCTTGATGGCCCGCAACATCGTTGGCCGCTGGTTGCTCGAATTTGGGGAAGGCACCCTGCAGCGCATCCCCCTGGCGGGATCGGTCTACAAGACCCTCAAGCAGCTGCTGGAAACCTTCTTGCGTGACAACTCCTCCCGCTTTCGTCGGGTGGTGTTGGTGGAGTATCCGCGCCAAGGCCTCTATGCCCTCGGATTCGTGACAGGGGTGCTGGGGTCCTCGGTGCAGGCTGGTTTTGACCAGCCCATGCTCAGCGTCTTCATCCCCACCGCGCCCAACCCCACCACGGGCTGGTATGCGGTGGTGCCGGAAACCTCCGTGCGGGACCTGGATCTCTCGGTGGAGGATGCCTTCCGCACGATCATTTCGGCTGGCATCGTCAGCCCCGATGAACGGGAAACCCCTGCCAGCCGCAGTTTTTCCAGCCTGCTCGCCCAGCTACGGGCTCCCGCCTATTCCCCCGTTCCTCCTAATAAGGCCTGATCGGTCCTGAGTGCCAGTCCCATGCAGAGTCGTTCCGTTGCCAGAGAATTGGCCCTGCTGATGCTTGGCCAGATCAGCGATCGCCAGCCCGCCAGCGACCTATCCCGCACAACGCCCCTGGATGCCCTGTTGCTCCAGGCCCTGGCCAGCCTCAGCCAGCACGTGCGCGAAGCCCTCGACCAATCCGCCACCGACCTGGAGCAGGCCCAGCAACAGCTACTCGACAGTGAGCTCGTCGATGCCGGCGGCGACAGCCTGCCCCAGGTGCGCAGTCACCTGCAACAGGGTCTCTCCCACGCTGAACAGGCCCTCAATCGCCTTTCGGCCAGCCTGGAATTGCCGCGGTTGCTGTTGCTCGCCAACCAGGAAGAGGTGCGCACCGGCGCCCTCGCACGCACCCGCGCCGTGGTCAGCCGCCGCCAGGAGCTCGATCAGCGCCTTGATGGCGTGATGGAGGGCTGGCGGCTCACCCGGCTTCCCCGCATCGACCGCGACATCCTGCGCCTGGCCGCCACGGACATGGAGGATTTCGGCACCCCGCCGGCGGTGGCCTGTAACGAGGCGGTGGAACTCGCCAATCGCTACAGCGACGACCAGGGCCGTCGCATGATCAACGGGGTGCTGCGGCGCCTCACGAGTCTTTCCGGCTGATCGCTGATGGTGTTCGACTGGTTCCAGCGCAGTTCCGTCCCCGAGGGTCAGTCAGGGGACCAGCCCGACCTGGAGCCGGGGTCGCCGCCGGTTTCCCAAGGGGCTGGCGCCCTGGACCCTGAACCCGGCGAAACCCCTGGACCCTCCCAGCCAAACCCCCCCGCACCCCCGGACCCCCCCCCTGGTGCCGATGGGGGTGCGACCCAGGCCTCGCCAGCGGTTCCAGCCAGTCCGGCGCCGATGGCCGGCGTTGATAGCGAAGCGCTCGAATGGGCCCGCCAGGCCTACGCCCGCCTCAAGGCCCAGCAGGAAGCCAAACGCCAGCAGGCCCAGGCCCTTGAGCCGCAAGGCGATGGTTTTGCCAGTGAACAGCCCCCAGGGGCCTTAGCGGTCCCGCCGGTCCAGGACCCCCAGCCTCCCGAGCCCGCCCAGGCAGCAGAGGTGCCGATCGAGCAGCCTGCCGCCAGTGCGGCGCCGGGGTTGTCGTTGCTGGAGCAGGCCGCGGCCCAGCGCGCCGAACGCCAGCGGCAGTTGCTTGCCCTTGCCATCGAGGAACCGGCTCCCGAAGGGCCCCCAGGCGGCCCATCCGGCCCTTCTGCCCCTGGCCCTTGGGGCGCCACCAAAGCCGGTTCGCTGCCCG
This sequence comes from Synechococcus sp. Baikal-G1, assembly GCA_002737305.1. GTDB lineage: Bacteria > Cyanobacteriota > Cyanobacteriia > PCC-6307 > Cyanobiaceae > BAIKAL-G1. The sequence goes on along the minus strand of NSII01000113.1, from coordinate 4,411 downwards.
TTGGGGACCCCGCTGCGGCCCCCCAGAGCCCGGCCACCGGGGGGGATGCCGAACCCCAGCTGGGCGCTTTTGATGCCGATTTCACCTGGTCAGCTGAGGTGCTGGCGGCCCAGGGCCGCCGCGTCGACCAGGTGTCCCTCGAGGAAATTGACTGGCTCGGCCGGTTGCGCCGCGGCCTCGAGAAGACCCGCCGCAATTTCGTCACCCAGCTGCTCACCAACTTGGGCGACGATCCGCTCACGCCGGAGGCGCTGGACGAGCTGGAAACCTTGTTGCTGCGCGCCGATGTTGGCGTTAAGGCCACGGACCAGGCCCTGGGGGCCCTGCGGCAGCGCCTCAATCTGGAGGTGGTGGATCCCATCGAAGGCATTCGCTTCCTTAAGGACCAGCTCAAGGAGTTGCTTGAGGCGCCGATTCGCGCCAGTGGCAGTGCCCTACTCGCCCCCCAGCGCGACCGACTCAACGTCTGGTTGCTGGTGGGGGTGAATGGGGTCGGTAAAACCACCACCTTGGGCAAGTTGGCCAACCTGGCCACCCGCAGTGGCTACAGCTGCCTGATCGCCGCGGCCGACACCTTCCGGGCGGCGGCCGTTGAGCAGGTGCGGGTCTGGGGCGACCGCAGTGGGGTCACGGTTGTGTCCAATCCCTCGGCCAATGCCGATCCGGCGGCGGTGGTGTTCGATGCGATCGGCGCCGCCCAATCCAAGGGCCTCGACCTCGTGCTGGTGGACACGGCCGGACGCCTGCAAACCAAGCACAACCTGATGGAAGAACTGGCCAAGGTGCGGCGCATTGTCGATCGCCTGGCCCCCGAGGCGGCCGTGGAATCGCTGTTGGTGCTGGATGCCAGCCAGGGTCAGAACGGCCTGCGCCAGGCCATGGCCTTTGCCAAGGCGGCTGGCCTCACCGGTGTGGTGCTCACCAAGCTCGATGGCAGCGCCCGCGGCGGTGTGGCCCTGGCGGTGGCGTCGGAAGCGGGGCTGCCGATCCGGTTCATCGGCGCGGGTGAAGGCATCCGTGATCTGCGCCCGTTCAACAGCTTCGAATTTATCGAGGCCCTGCTGGACGGTTAGCCGTTGATCGGCCCGAATCGCCCCCAGGATCGGGACAATTTTTTTGGGGCAACGCTGCTACCTTGCGGGTCCCATTGCGGCCCCCCCTTGGGCAGCAAGCCGCCGCGGATTCAACCTCCGCCCCATTCCCTTTCCCCTACGGCCTCGGCAACGGCCTCCCTGCGCCAGCTGCTCGACAGCCTCAGCCGCGAGCAACGCCGCAACCAGGAGTTGCTGGCGTCCTTGGCCTTTGCCCTGCGCAGTTTCACCAACCTCAACCGCTTCCTGGAGCTGGTGCCCCTGGTGGCCGCTCGTTTGATGGAGGCGGAGGGGGCCCTGCTGCTGCCCTTCCAGGCCAATGGCCAGCTGTGGCGGGACCAGTTCCAGGGCACCCCACCCGAGCGCAGCCGGGACCTGCTCCGCCAGCTGGCCGATTTAAACGACGCCAGCCTGTTGGCATCGGCGGGTGAGGCCGGCCTGGTGGCCCACCTGGATCAGCTGGTCGCCCAGCATTGGGGGGAGGGGGCTGTGGTCGGCACCTCGGTGGTGGCCCGCAGTCGCCAGCGGGGACGCCTCTACGTGTTCGGCCCAGCCGGGGGCTCGGGGTGGAGCAATGGGCACCGCCGCCATGGCCAGCTGGTGGCCGACCTCACCGGGGTGGCGCTGGAAAACGACGCGTTGTTGCAGGAACGGCGCCGCCATGAACGCCTCGATCGCCAGCTCAGCACCGGCGCCGAGATCCAGGCCCAGCTGTTGCCGGACCACTGCCCGGTGATTGAGGGGGTGGAGTTGGCGGCCCGCTGCCGGCCGGCCTACCTGGTGGGCGGCGACTACTACGACTTCATCCCCACCCGGCCCCAGCTCCAGGGCCGCGGCCGCGAGCAGGGGCGCTGGGCCCTGGTGATGGGCGATGTGATGGGCAAGGGCGTGCCCGCCAGCCTGCTGATGACCCTGCTGCGGGGCATGTTGCGGGCTGAGGTGCTCACGGGGTTCCCCCCCGATCGCATCCTCCACGACCTCAACCAGCTGGCCCAGGAGGATCTGGCCCACTCCCACCGCTTCGTCACCCTCTTCTATTCCGACTTTGATCCGGCCAGCCGCCTGCTGCGCTACGCCAATGCGGCCCACAATCCGCCCCTGGTTTGGCGACGCCAGGGCCAGCAGGTGGAGCGGCTTGATGCCCCCGGTCTGTTGATTGGCCTAGAGGAGGAGGCCGATTACGGCTGTGAGCAAACCGTGTTGGAGCCTGGCGACGTGTTGCTCTGCTACACCGATGGCGTCACCGAAGCTGCCGGCATCAGCGGCGAACGCTTCGAGGAGCAGCGGCTGATCACCTGCCTGCAGGAGGCCTGCTGCGCCGGCTTGGGGGCCCAGGCGATCCTGGACCAGCTGTTTGCCCGCCTCGATCGCTTCGTTGGCAGGGATCGTCCCCTGGAGGATGACGCGTCCCTGGTGGTGCTCAAGGTGAAGGAGCAGCCTGCGCTGGCCAGCCTGCCAAGCTGAGCGGTTGCGGCAACCAGGCCCGATGGCAGCCCCCAATTCCGAGATCGTCCCCGGCCCTGAATCCCCTGGCGCTGGTCCCCCAGGTGGGGTCACCGGCGGTGGGGCTGCGGGCTGGAGCGACCGCTTTGAGGAGGGGCTCCACCCGGCGATCGAGCGCTTCAATGCCTCGATTGGCTTCGACATCGAGCTGCTGCAGCAGGATCTCGATGGTTCGATTGCCCACGCCACCATGCTGGGCAGCGTGGGCGTGATCACAGCCACCGAAGCCCAGCAGCTGGTGGCTGGGTTGGAGCAGGTGCGCCAGGAGGCTGCGGCTGGCGACTTTCGCCCTGGCCTGGAGGCCGAGGACGTGCACTTTGCGGTGGAGCGGCGCCTGATTGAGCTGCTCGGACCCGTTGGCAAGACCCTGCACACGGGCCGCAGCCGCAACGACCAGGTGGGCACGGACCTGCGCCTCTGGTTACGCCAAAAGCTGGACCTGATCGATGGCTCCCTGCTGCGCTTTGAGCGGGCTTTGCTGGCCCAGGCCGAGGCCCAGGCCGACACCCTGATTCCGGGTTACACCCACCTGCAACGGGCCCAGCCGGTTTGCCTGGCCCACCACCTGCTGGCCTATGTGGAGATGGCCGAACGGGACCGGGGTCGCCTGCGGGACCTGCGCCATCGGCTTAATACCTGCCCCTTAGGCGCGGCGGCCCTGGCCGGCACACCGGTGCCAATCGATCGACGCCAGACGGCGGCGGCCCTGGGCTTTGAGTCGGTCTACGCCAACAGCCTGGATGCCGTGAGTGATCGGGATTTCGCGGTGGAATTTTGCGCCGCCGCCAGCTTGATCATGGTGCACCTCAGCCGCCTGGCCGAGGAGGTGATCCTCTGGGCAAGTGAGGAGTTCAGCTTTATCCGCCTCACCGATCGCTGCGCCACCGGCAGCAGCCTGATGCCCCAGAAAAAGAACCCCGATGTGCCCGAGCTGGTGCGGGGCAAGTGTGGCCGGGTCTTCGGCCACCTGCAGGGGCTGCTGGTGATGATTAAGGGCCTGCCGCTTGCCTACAACAAGGATTTCCAGGAAGACAAGGAAGCCCTCTTCGACACGGTGCGCACCAGCCTGGATTGTCTTGAGGCCATGGCCATCCTGCTGGAGGAGGGCATCAGCTTTCGGCCTGAGCGGCTTGAGGCTGCGGTGGGATCCGATTTCTCCAATGCCACCGATGTGGCCGACTATCTGGTGGCCAAGGGGGTGCCCTTCCGCGAGGCCTATCAGCTGGTAGGCGGTCTGGTGAAGACCTGCCTGAAGGAGGGCCTCCTGCTGCGGGACTTGCCCCTGGAGCGCTGGCAGCAGCTCCATCCGGCCTTTGACCAGGCCATCTATGCCGCCATCGCCCCCCGCCAGGTGGTGGCGGCCCGCCGCAGTGAGGGCGGCACGGGCTTTGATCAGGTGAAGCTCCAGCTGGCCCGCACCCGCAGCCGCCTCTACGACTGAGCAAGGCTGGACCCTGGCTCCCTCCGAGCCAGGCGGAGGCCAGTCCGGGGAGCCGGCTGGGCCGATTGGGCCGATAGGGCCCAATCGGATTGCATCGCCGGGTTTAGATTTGGCCTGTTGAATCTCTGCCTTTTGGCCCCGTAGGCCTGTGAGCATTTTTGTTGGCAACCTTCCCTTCCGCGCGGAACAGGAAGACATCGCTGAATTGTTTGCCCGCTTCGGAGAGGTGGCGAACTGTTCCCTCCCCCTGGAAAGGGATACGGGCCGCAAGCGCGGCTTTGCCTTTGTGGAGATGGCTGATGCCGAGAGCGAAGGCCGGGCGATTGAGGCCCTCCAGGGCGCCGAGCTGATGGGTCGCCCCCTGCGGATCAATAAG
>NSII01000112.1 GCA_002737305.1 Synechococcus sp. Baikal-G1 | reverse complement strand
GTGGGGGCTATGGCGGCGGTGGCGCCGGTTACGGAGGTGGTGGCGGCGGCTCCGGAGGCGGCTATGGAGGCAGCTACGGAGGCGGTGGCGCCGAGGCCGAACGCTCCTCCGGTGCCAGCGGTTGGGAAGATCGCAGCTACGGCGGCGGCGCCGACAGCTTTGGGGAGGGCCGCAGCCGGCGCCGGCGCAGCTCCCAGCCGGACCCCCATGGCGGCAACGACGACTACGGCGGCGCCGAGGTCTGATTCCCGAGCTCTAATCTCCGCGGTTGGCCCTGGAGTAGCTCTTGGCCCCGGCTCAAAGGCCCTGGGCTTCCAGCTCCTGAGCGGCTGTTTCCAGCACGCTCGCTCCGGCGCCAGTGGCGCCAGCGGCCTCGCCCAGGCGCCGCCGCCAGTGGCGGGCCCCGCTCACCCCTTCCACCACCTGCACCAGGTGCCGGGCGATCGGCCAGAGGCGCCCGCCGGCCTCGCACCAGCGCTGGGCATAGGGCACCAGGCCCCGCACCACGCTCGACGCACTGGCCAGGGGGGAAGCCCCGTCGCCAAAGAGGTCCCGATCGACTGGGGCCCAGCGCAGGGGATGGCTGTAGGCGGCCCGGCCCACCATCACCGCATCCATTCGCTCCAGCTGGAGCTGGCAGGCGGCCAGATCCTCCAGGCCGCCATTGAGTTCGACCTGCAGCTGGGGCCGCTCCTGTTTGAGCTGGTGCACCAGCCCATAGCGCAGGGGTGGCACGCTGCGGTTTTGTTTGGGATCGAGGCCCTCGAGCCAGGCCTTGCGGGCGTGCACGCTGAAACGGCAGGCCCCGGCGGCAGCCACGGTGTCCACGAAGTCGAGCAGTTCGGCGTAGGAATCGCGCGCATCGATGCCGATCCGGTGTTTCACGCTCACCGGCAGGCCCGAGGCGGCGGCCATGGCGGCAATGCAGTCGGCCACCCGGGCCGGTTCCGCCATCAGGCAGGCACCGAAGCGGCCTTTTTGCACCTTCGCGCTGGGACAGCCCACGTTGAGATTGACCTCGTCGTAGCCCCAGGCCGCCGCTAGGCGGGCCGCGGCGGCCAGTAGTCCAGGATCGTCGCCCCCCAACTGCAGGGCCAGGGGTTTTTCGACGGGATCGAAGCCGAGCAGGCGTTCCAGGCGGTCCTGCTGGCCTGGCTTGTCGTTGTGGTGGATGGCCTGGGCCACCACCATTTCGCTGTAGAGCAGGCTGCGGCGCGTGATCTGACGCATCAGCACCCGGAAGTGCCGATCGGTGTAGTCCAGCATCGGCGCCACACTGAAGCGGTAGGACGGCACCGCGGTGGACAGAACCTCCGTGGGGTCGTGCTGGTTGGGCCCATTTGCCATCTCCCCATGCTGCCCCCTGCCTTGCCCCAGGCCGACGCCCAGTCGGACGTCGAGCTCGACGTCGAGCCCGAACCTGGAGCCGAGTCTTCCGGCCTACTGGCCTGGGACCTGGTGGTGGCCGGCGGCGGCCCGGCCGGCTTCATGGCGGCGATCACGGCGGCGGAGGCAGGTGTGCGGCAGGTGGTGCTGCTCGAATCCACCCCCACGCCCCTGGGCAAGGTGTTGATTAGTGGCGGTGGCCGCTGCAATGTCACCCATGCCGACTGGGACCCCCGCAGCCTGGTGGGCCATTACCCGCGGGGGGGAAAGGCCCTGCTCGGACCCTTCAGCCGCTTTGCTCCCGGCGACACGGTGGCCTGGTTTGCCGAGCGGGGCCTCTCCCTGGTGGAAGAGGACGATGGCCGCCTGTTTCCCACCAGCAACCGGGCCAGTTCGGTGGCGGCGAGCCTGCGCAACGCCGCCCTGGCCGCGGGGGTGACCCTGCGCACGGCCGTGGCCCTCCAGGCGGCTGAACCCCTGCCGGCGGGGGGGTTTCGGCTGGCCCTACGGGCTGGGGGAGGGGTGCTGGAACGGCTGGAGACCCGCCAGTTGGTGCTGGCAACCGGCAGCCACCCCAGTGGCAGGCGTTTGGCGGCGGACCTGGGCCATGGACTGGTGCCGCCGGTGCCCTCCCTGTTCACCCTGGCCCTGGCCGGGGCGGGGATGGGCGAATTGGCGGGCCTGGTGATGGATCCGGTGGAATTGAGCCTGGAGTTGGCGGAGGGCCGGTTTCGCCAGGCTGGTCCGGTGCTGTTTACCCACCGGGGCCTGAGTGGCCCGGCGGTGTTAAGGCTCACGGCCTTTGCGGCCCGCAGTCTCAAGGCGGTGGCCTACCGCTGTGAGCTGGGCGTGGATTGGAGCGGCGGCCGCTCCCAGGCGGATCTCGAAGCCCTGTTTGCCAGCCTGCGCTGCGACCAGGCCCGCAAACAGCTCGGGGCCTGGCGGCCCTGGCCGGAGCTGGCCCGGCGTCTTTGGACGGTGTTGCTGGAGCAGCAGGCCGTCGATCCCCAGCAGCGCTGGGCTGATCTGAGTCGGCCGCAACAGCAGCGCCTGATCCAGGCCCTACGCGCCAGCCGTTATCAGGTCAGCGGCCGCGGTCCCTTCGGCGAGGAATTTGTTACCGCCGGTGGGGTACCCCTGAAGGAGTTGAACCTGGCCACGATGGCCAGTCGCAAGCAGGCCGGTTTGTATCTGGTCGGAGAGCTGCTGGATGTGGATGGGGTGACGGGCGGCTTCAACTTCCAACATTGTTGGACCTCCGGCTGGCTGGCTGGACGGGCGATTGCAGCAACAGCCGATCCCAGCCTGGCTAGTTGATGTTTTGAAAAACACTGAACATCGGCAGATACATTGCCACGAGGATCGCCCCCACAATTCCACCGACCAACACGATCATGGCCGGTTCGAGCATGGCCGTGAGATTTTTGACAATCAGACCGACTTCTTCTTCGTAAAAATCGGCCACCTTGGAGAGCATGGCGTCCATTTCACCAGTTTCTTCACCAATCGCCAACATGCTCAAGGCCATGTCAGGAAAGATTTGTTTGTTTAGCAAACTTTTGCTGAGGCTGATGCCTTCCTGCACATCATTTCTTGCCCTGTCTAGGGCTTCCTGAACGGCCGCATTGCCTGACGTTTGTTTGAGGATTTCAAGGGCCTGAAGAATCGGCACACCGGCCCGGCTTAGGGCGCTATAGGTTCGGCAGAATTGGGCGGTGGCGCTTTTGAGGATTAGGTCGCCGAAGAGGGGAATCTTCAAGAGAACCTTGTCCACGCCCATGCGGCCTACGGGTGTGGCATAGTAGCGGGAAAAGATAAAAATTGCTAGGGCAATAACTGCTATTACGGGGAGCATGTATTCGGGTGAACGCAGAAAGCCGCTGAGATCAACAAGCATCTGGGTAAAGACGGGCAGTTCGGCGCCAAGACTTTTAAAAATATCGGCGAATTGGGGAATAATGAAGATCGTCATCCCCAGAAAAACGGCAATAGCGATGAATAAAACTGCGATCGGATAGCCCAGGGCACCCTTGATCTGGTTCTGAAGCTTGGCTACATCTTCCTGCAGTTTGGCCAGCCGCCGCAAGGTTTCATCGAGCACACCACCGGCTTCGCCAGCTTCCACCATGGAGACCATCAGACGGTCGAAAACCATGGGCCAGCGCCGCATGGCGCTGCCGAGGGTTGTCCCCTGGTTGACTTCGACGCAGATCGCCGTGAGAGCCCGTTTGAACAGGGGTTGGGTCTGCTGGCTAGCCAACATTTCCAGGCTTCGAACGATCGGTACGCCGGCATCAATCAGGGCTGCCATTTTGTTGGAGAACAGGGCCTTATCCCGCACTCCAGGGCGTTTTTCCAGCATCTTCGAGAGGCTTTGGCCCAGGTTTATGCGGGGCGCCTTCGCTTTGGTGGGTTTGTTGCTGGTGGGTTGGGGAACAATTGAGGTTGCAATTTTGCCGGCGCGCCGCAGGTCTCGTTTGGCGAGGGCCATGCTTGCTGCCGTGACGCGCACTTCCTTTGTTTCGCCTTGGCGGCTGGTGTAGTTGGCGATGAAAACGGGCATGGCGCTCTGGCAGTCAGGTAAGACGTGGAAAAGCGTTAATGGTGGCCGGGGGCCCTTAGGGCTTAGGCCGCAGATTTGATGGCAGCCTAAGTGACTTGCAGCATCCGGCTTAATTCTTCGGGTTTGCTGGCTTTCGCCAGGGCTTCTTTGGCGCTGATGATGTTTTTGTTGACCAGGATGGATAGGGCTTTTTCAAGGGTCTGCATGCCAAGTTGCCCGCCGGTTTGCATCTGCGAATAGAGCTGGGCTGTTTTTCCTTCACGAATTAAATTAGCGATGGCTGGTGTATTGACCATAATTTCCTGGGCCAGCACCCGGGCGTATTGGCCAGGTAAGGGATTAAGGGCCTGGCAAAGGGTCTGGGAAAAGATTCCCACCAGGCTGCTACTGAGTTGGGTGCGAACTTGATTCATTTGTTCAGCGGGGAACACATCGAGAATGCGGTCGATGGTCTGGGGTGCTGAGCTGGTGTGCAGGGTACCAAAGACCAGGTGGCCGGTTTCGGCGGCTGTGATTGCCAGTTGGATGGTTTCTAGGTCTCGCATTTCACCGATCAAGATGACATCGGGGTCTTCCCGCAAGGCCGCCCTTAGGGCAGCACTGAAACTCCTGGTGTCTTCGTTGATTTGCCGCTGGTGAATCAGGCTGAGGTCATTGACATAGGTGAATTCGATCGGATCCTCGATGGTCAGAATATGTTCGGCCCTGCTGTGGTTGATGTGGTCCATCAAGGAGGCCAGGGTGGTGGTTTTCCCCGAGCCAGTGGGGCCGGTCACAAGAATCAGGCCCCTGGGTTTGCTGCAGGATTCCACCACAACGGCTGGCAGGGCCAGCTCTTCCGTGGTCGGAATATGGTTGCTGAGGGCGCGCAGGCAAGCGGCATAGGTGCCTCGCTGCCGGTAGGCATTAACGCGGAAACGGGCGATTCCCTTCAGTCCATAGGCACAGTCCAGTTCCCAGGTTTGCTCCAGTTGTTTGCGTTGGGAGTTATTGACGAGCGAAAAAATTAATTGATTACACTCCTGTTCTGAGAGCTTCTCTTCGCGCATCGGCGTCAGCCTTCCATTGAACCGTCCATAGGGGGGCTGGCCGACTGAGAGATGCAGGTCACTGCCCCCCCCCTCCACCAGCTGGGTCATGAGGTCTTCGATCAGTAATTCCATGGCTGTGACTCCCGGTCGAGATGGTGATGATTATCAAGGAAGTCTAATATTAAGCAACCCCGTTAGGCCGTTTGATTGGGTGTTTCCTCAAATGTCCAGTGTCGGGGCTAACGCGTCTGTTATGCGGCTGTTGGGGGCATCGGCGATTTTTGATCTAGTTCCTTGGGATTAATTCCTGGGGGTTAGGCAGTAGGGGCATTCCAGCCATTCATCCTGCATACCGGCGCCACAGCCCTTGCAGCTGATCGCGTGCAGGGCCTTGGCTTTGCGCTCCGATTCAAGCCCGGTATCGGTGAGAATCATCCGGCCAACCTCTTCTAGGGTGGTGTAGCCATTGCGAACCAGGTCAAGTCCGTAGCCGAGTAGGGTGATCATGCCGTTTTCTATGGCCAGACGGCGAACCTGCTCCGTGCTTGCTTCCAGGGAGATGGCGGCGGTTAAAGCATCATTAATACGCAGAACTTCGTAGACACCAATCCGACCCTTGTAACCAAGACCTTTGCAGGTAGCGCAAGCTTTCTCATGCGGCTCAGTGTCGCGCTTTGCTTTGAAGAAGGTGATATTTGCTTCGCTATTGGCAAGCAAGCCAAAGCGGCCGAGCTCCTGTGCGCTCGGATGGTAGGCAAGACGGCAGGTGGGACAAACGCGCCTGACTAGTCGTTGTGAAACGATGCCAATTAGGGAGGCGCTGATTAGGAACGGTTCTACCCCCATTTCCGCAAGTCGGGCAATGGCACTAGGGGCGTCATTGGCATGCAGGGTGGTTAATACCAGGTGACCGGTAAGGGCCGCTTCCACAGCGGTTTTGGCCGTTTCTAGATCTCTGGTCTCACCGACTAGCAGTACATCGGGATCCTGGCGCATGAATGCCCGTAGGGCCCGGGGAAAGTCGTAGCCCTTGTCGCGATTCACCTGGGTTTGGGAGATCCCCTTGAGGCTATATTCAATGGGATCCTCCACGGTGGATATGTTGATAGTCGGACTATTGCGTTCCGATAGGAGTGAATAGAGAGTTGTGGATTTCCCCGATCCTGTCGGGCCGGTCACCAGGATCATGCCGTAGGGCTTCGATCCCATATCCCTCACCATGGCGAGGCAGTTTTGATTGCTAATCAGTTTGTCGAGTCCTAGCTTGGTCGAACCGCTGTCGAGCAGTCGTAGGCAGACTTTTTCGCCATAACGGGTCGGCAGGGTGCTGACCCGCAGATCGAAGACGCGGCCGCGGTACATGCGGCGAATGCGGCCATCCTGGGGCAGTCGTCGTTCGGCGATATCTAGATCCGCCATAATTTTTAATCTGGATGTGATTGCTGGGATGATATTTTTTGGTAACACGGCTAGCTGGCCGAGCACACCATCATGGCGCAATCGAATGACCAGACCATCCTCTTGGGGTTCAACGTGGATATCACTGGTGCCACTGCTTAGGGCTTGAATTAAAATTTTGTCAACCAGGTTGATGATGGGCGAGGAATTGGTTGTTTCCAGGTCCATGTTGGCGAAATCGTCCTCCTCCCCCTGGGCAGCCTCAAGACTGGCTACCTGGTTGAGGTTGTCCAACAATGAAAAGGGCTCATTGCTGGTGCTGCTACCGCTGGAATCAACCGGGAAGGAATCCTCTGCGGCCTTAGTTGAGCGAGTTTCTTCCAGAACTGCTTCGATATCCGTCTTCATCGCCAGACGCAGTTCCAGCCTCAGGCCTTGGCCCAGGGCGAGGTCCTGGAGCCGGCCCCGGCCTTCCTTTTCAAGGGTGGTGGGGATCGCCACCACCAGGACGTCGTCCTGTTGACGGACTGGTAGGCAGGTGAACTCCTCGCATTGCTCCTGGCTGAGCGCGGGGCTCCAGCTCCAACGGATGGGCCCGGCCTCGCCCAGTTCTGCCGTTGTCAGCAACCGTTCCCCCAGGAGCAGCTCCACCTCGAGCCTTTGCTGCAGGGGATCGGTGGTTACGGGGACGGGCCGAGAAGGGGTGAGGGTCATGGCTTGGGGAGGGCCCGGCAGACCTGGGAGGTGCGGGCTTCCCCCGCTTGTGGGTAGAGCCCGTGAGAATCCAAAATGTCTAGGTCAGATCCTCGCTTCAGTCAGCATGAGCGGCGACGCCAACCATCCCCCCGACTCCGCTGCCGAGGCCGTTAGCGCCGCGGCGGTCGACCAGTCCTCTGACCAGTCTCCTGAGGTTGGGGCCGTAGGCCCGGCCCTGGAGGCCATTCCCGATCCGGGAGGCGAGGGCGATGGGGCCAGCGAGGGAGAGGCCGTTTCCGGCTCCAGGGAGGAGCAGTTGGAGGCGGAGCTAACGGCCCTGCGCAGCGAATACGAGGGCCTGCGCTCCCAGTCCATGCGGATTGCCGCCGATTTCGACAACTTCCGCAAGCGCCAGTCCCGTGAACAGCAGGACCAACGCCTGCAGATCACCTGCTCAACCCTCACCGAAATCCTGCCGGTGGTGGACAACTTCGAGCGGGCCCGCCAGCAGCTCGAACCCCAGCACGAGGAGGCCCAGGGCCTGCATCGCAGCTACCAGGGGCTCTACAAGCAGCTGGTGGATGTGTTCAAGCAGCTGGGGGTATCGCCCATGCGGGTGGAGGGCGAACCCTTCGATCCCAGCCTGCATGAGGCCGTGTTGCGAGAGCCCAGCGACGAGCATCCCGAGGATGTGGTGATTGCCGAACTCCAACGGGGCTACCACCTCGATGGCCGGGTGCTGCGCCATGCCCTGGTCAAGGTGTCGATGGGACCAGGCCCCTCGGCTGAGGCCCCGGCAGCGGCCGGCTCCAGCGAAGGCGATTGAGTCAGTTCACGGGTTTTAGGGTTCCACTAATAGAGCTGAGCGATGGCGGATTACTACGACCTCTTGGGGGTCAGCCGGGATGCGGACCCCGAGACCCTCAAGCGGGCCTATCGCCGCATGGCCCGGCAGTACCACCCCGATGTCAACAAGGATCCAGGGGCTGAGGACAGGTTCAAGGAGATCGGCCGCGCCTACGGGGTGCTCAGCGATCCCCAGACCCGCAGCCGCTACGACCAGTTCGGTGAGGCCGGCCTGGGCGGAGGCGGGGGCTCGCCCGACATGGGCGACATGGGGGGATTTGCCGACCTGTTTGAGACCTTCTTCAGTGGCTTCGGCGGCGGCGGCGCCAGCCAGGGCGGCGGCGGCCCCCGGCGCCGCGGCCCCCGTCAGGGTGACGACCTGCGCTTCGATCTGACAATCAGCTTCAGCGAGGCGATCGCCGGCCAGGAAAAGGAGGTTCAGGTCCGGCACCTGGAAACCTGCACCACCTGCAAGGGCTCTGGCGCCAAGGCCGGCAGCGGCCCCAGCACCTGCGGCACCTGCTCTGGAGCTGGCCAGGTGCGTCGCGCCACCCGCACCCCCTTCGGCAGTTTCACCCAGGTGGCCGCCTGTCCCACCTGTGAGGGCACCGGTGAGGTGATTGCCGACCCCTGCAACGCCTGTGGCGGCCAGGGTCTGCAACAGGTGCGCAAGAAGCTACGCATCAACATTCCCGCCGGGGTTGATACCGGCACCCGGCTGCGGGTTTCCAACGAGGGCAACGCCGGTCAGCGGGGCGGCCCGGCCGGCGATTTGTATGTGTTTCTCACGGTTCAGCCCCATCCCCAGCTGCGGCGCGACGGGATCACGATCCACTCCGAGGTCACGGTCAATTACCTGCAGGCGATCCTGGGCGACAAGATTGAGGTGGAGACCGTTGACGGACCCCAGGCCCTGGACCTGCCGGCCGGAACCCAGCCCGGGGCGGTGCTCAACCTCACTGGTAAGGGGGTACCCAAACTCGGCAACCCCGTGGCCCGGGGCAACCACCTGATCACCATCAAGGTGCAGCTGCCCACCAAGCTCAATGGTGAGGAGCGCAACTTGCTCGAGGACCTAGCCGGCCACCACAGCGCCAAGGGCCACAAGCATCCCCACAAGAGCGGCCTGTTCGGCGGCCTGTTTGGTGGTTAAGTCGTCCCAGGGCGATGGCAGGGCCATGGGGACAGGTGCCCAAGCTTCCCTAGATGTGGCCCAACGGATGCCTTGCCAGAGCCTGGATCTGCGCGGCACGGCCTGTCCGGTCAACTTCATCCGCACCCGCCTGGCCCTGGAAACGATCGACCCTGGGGCCTGGTTGCAGGTGGATCTCGACGCCGGTGAACCCGAGCGCCTGGTGGGCGATGGCCTGCGCCAGGCCGGCCACCAGGTGGAGATCACGGCCCTGGAGGACGGTGCTGTGCGCCTGTTGGTCTGCCGCCATGGGGGCTGAGGCACCGGATCGGATCGACGGCTCCCCCCCTGCCAGCGCGGTTGCCTGCGGGTTGGTGGTGGCCATGGAGGCTAATTTTTGCCGGGTGGCTTTGGAGTCCCCTGGCCCGGCGGGGGTGGACCAGCTGCTCTGCGTGCGTCGCACCCGGTTGGGCAAAACGGGCCAGCAGATCTGCGTCGGCGATCGGGTCCAGGTTGAGGGGGTTGATTGGACCTCCCGCCGGGGCGCCGTGGCGGCGGTGGCATCCCGCACCAGCCTGCTGGCCAGGCCAGCGGTGGCCAACTGCAACCGGGTCGTGGTGGTGATGGCCCTGGTGCAGCCCGACCTCGATCCGGTCCAGCTCACCCGTTTCCTGCTCACGGCCGAAGCCACCGGGGTCCAGGTGGATCTGGTGCTCACCAAGGCCGATCTCCTGGCGCCGGAGCTGCTCCAGGAGTGGCGCCAACGCCTGGGCGCCTGGGGCTACGAGCCCTGGCTGGTGTCTGCCCAAACGGGCGCCGGTATCGAACCCCTGCGCCAGCACTTGGCGGAGCCGGGGATTGCCGTGCTCTGCGGCCCCTCTGGGGTGGGCAAGAGCAGCCTTCTGAATGCCCTGGTGCCTGATCTAGCCCTGCGGGTGGGGGCGGTATCGGGGCGCCTGCAGCGGGGTCGCCATACCACCCGCCATGTGGAGTTGTTTGCCCTTGGCGCCGGCGGCCTCCTCGCCGACACCCCAGGTTTCAACCGGCCTGACCTACCGCCGGATCCTGGTGCCCTGGCGGGGTTGTTCCCCGAGGTGCGGGGGCGCCTGGGCGCCGGCGCTTGCCGCTTCACCAATTGCCTGCACCAGGGCGATCCGGGCTGCGCCGTTGGGAGTGACTGGCCCCGCCATCCCCATTATTTGCAGTGCCTAGACCAGGTGCTGGCCCAGGAGGCGGCCGCTAAATCCAGGCCCGCCGAACCGGGCCTCAAGCAGCGTGGTGGCCACTTAGAGCCCCGCCTCGATCCGCGCCTGCGCCAGCTGTCCCGCAAGCGCCAGCGCCAGGCGGATGGGCCCCAGGGTGACGACTCCGCCGCCGATCTCGTTGGGGAGGAGGCAGAGGATCGGGACCTGGATCCGGGGGCCCTTGGTTCGGGCGCCGGCGGCTCCCGGAAGCCGGCTCCAAGGTCTTAAGGCCGGCCGGCCCTAGCCCCCCATGCCGGGGAGGTTGAGGTTGAGGCCGCCGGTGAGCTCCTCCATGCGTTCTTTCATCGTGGCGGTGGAGCGTTCGTAGGCGGCCTTGAGGGCCTCCAGCACGGCCGCTTCGGTGGCTCCAGCCCCTTCGGCCACGAGCTCGGGCGCCAGTTGCACCCGCAGCGGTTGCTGGTTGCCCGATACCCACACGCTGGCCCGGCCATCGCTACTACTGCCCTCCAGTTCCATCGCATCCAGTTCGTCCTGGAGTTTCTGGGCGTCCTGCTGGATCTGCTGGGCCTTGCGGAACGCTTCGGTGAGCTGGCCGAAATTGGGAAGTCCGAAGCCGGCCATTCAGGCAAGAAGCAAGGTGGGTTCAGGCTAAACCCTGCGGCCCGGCCGGCCTTTCAGCTGGCCTGGGCGGACTCCCCAAAGCTGCCGAGCCGCAGGACCTCCGGGTGCAGGTCGATGGCGTGGGCCTGGCGAACCCGCTCCCGCACTAGGGCGATCAGCTGGTCCATGTCGCTGGCCCGGGCTGCCCCGGTGTTGACAATGAAATTGGCATGCAGGCTCGAAACCGCCGCGCCGCCGACGCTGAGGCCCTTGAGGCCCAGGGCTTCGATCAATTGTCCGGCCTTGCGCGGTTCAGGGTTGCGGAAGACACTGCCGCAGCTGGGTTGTTGGTAGGGCTGGCTGCTGGTGCGGCTGCGCAGGTTGGCGCTGGTGCGCTGGCTAACCGCGGCCGGATCGAGGCCGGCCCGCAGCCGGAAGCGGGCCGAAAGCACCACCAGGGGCTCCTGCTGCAGCCGGCTGTGGCGGTAGGCGAAGGCCAGGTCGCGGCTGGCCAGCACGAAGGGTTCGCCGGCGCCGTTGGGATCAAACACGGTCACGTCCTCCAGCCATTCGCTGGTGCAGCCCCCCTGGGCGCCCGCATTCATCACCACGGCGCCCCCCACGGTGCCGGGGATGCCTACCGCCCATTCCAGGCCGCCCAGGCCAGCGCGGGCGGCCCGGCGGGCCAGGGTGGGGATCGGTTCTCCGGCCTGGGCCTCGATCAGGCCCGTGGCGCCATCGAGCTGGCTGCCCTGGAGTCGCCGTTGGCAGAGGGTTAGGCCGGCCAGGCCCTGGTCACTGATCAGCAGGTTGGAGCCGGCGCCGATCACCTGCAGGGGTAGGCCCTGGCGCCGGGCCCAGCGGGCCAGGGCGATCACCTGGTCGTTGCCCTCGGGTTCACAGAACCACTGGGCCGCTCCCCCCACCCGCCAGGTGGTGAACTCGGCCAGGTTTACCGCTGGCCGCAGCCCAGGGGAAAGCCCAGCTTCCAGCTCCGCAAGCAGGGCGGCGGCCTCCATGGTTTAGGCGACCAGGGCCAGGGGGGGTTGCCGTTCTTCAAGCCGTTGCAAGCGGTTCCAGAGCCCGTTGACATCACCAGCCCCCATGGCCAGCACCAGATCGCCGCCCACGGTGCTGAGCACGACTTGATCGGCTAGGTCGTCCAGGTCCCGGGCCACGCTCACGGCCAGATCCGGGCGGATGCGCCGGACCTCGGCGGCCAGGGCCTCGCTGGAGATGCCGGCGATCGCGGCTTCGCCGGCGGTGTAAAGGGGGGCGAGCACCAGGGCATCGGCCTGGCTGAGGGCCTGGGCAAAGCCCTGCAGAAACTGGGCCGTGCGCGTGTAGCGATGGGGCTGGAACACGGCCACCAGCCGCTGGGGCGGGCAGGGCAGGGGGCTACGGCCGCTGCTCACCATCAGCCGGGCCATGGCCAGGGTGGCCGCCACTTCGCTGGGATGGTGGGCGTAGTCATCGACCACTTGACGGCCCTGCCAGGTGCCGCGGTAATCAAAGCGGCGGCCGGGGGCCTGCAGGCTGGCCAGGACCTCGCATAGCTCGGCGAAGGGCACCCCCTGGAGGCGACAGGCCGCCAAGGCGCCGGTGGCGTTGCTGAGGTTGTGCAGGCCCGGCAGGGGCAGGGTGAAGCGGCCCACCAGTTGGCCCCCTTCGTGGAAATCGGCCACGCAGCTGTCGCCGTTGAGCTGCACCGGAATGGCGGCGAAGTCCACCGCTTCTGCCTGCACCACCGACCACCAGGCCTGGGCCTTGAAGTGCTGCCGCAGGACCGGGCAATCCCAGTTGGCCAGCAAGCTCTCGCAGCCCTGGGCAAAGCGCTGCAGGGTGCTGATCAGGGCGTCCAGATCCGGGTAATGGTCCGTATGGTCCAGCTCCAGGTTGGTGATCATCCCCAAGCTGGCGGGAAATTTCACCAGGGAGCCATCGGATTCGTCGGCTTCGGCCACCAGGAGGGCGCCGGCGCCACTGCGGCCATTGCTGCCGAAGGCGGGCACGATGCCGCCGATCACGGCCGTGGGGTCCTGGTTGGTGCCCGCCAACAGGGTGGCCACCATGGTGCTGGTGGTGGTCTTGCCGTGGCTGCCGGCAATGGCTATGGCGCTCTGGGAGCGGATCAGGGCGCCAAGTACGTCGGAGCGATGGCACACCTCAAGGCCGAGTCGCCGGGCCTCCATCAGTTCGAGATTGGAGTTGGGCACGGCGGAACTCACCACCACCAGGGGCCTGGGGGCCGGCTGGGCTTGCCCAGGTTCGGCAGAGTGGGGCCCAGCGGGGGATGGGTTGGCCAGGATCGCCGTGATCGTGGCGGCGCTTTGGTGCAGAAAAACGCGCACGCCCCGGCTGCGCAGGTCCGCCAACACGGCGTTGTCCTTGGGATCGGATCCGCTGACCCCAAAGCCCCGATCGGCCAGGATCCCGGCGATCGCTGACATCCCGATGCCGCCAACCCCAATGAAGTGGAGGGGCTGCTGACGATCGAGGGTCAGGGCCAAGGGCGGCTCTCCAGGTCTGAGCGACGCTAATCCGGGAAGCCCTCCTTGTCGCTGGCTTGCAGCGTCCCGCAAAGTTTGGCTTCCAAACCGCTGCAACCCCGATTCGGCACGGCTGGGGCGCCTAACCCAATCCCAAGGAGCTGGCAACCATTTCTGTATGATCGGCAGCCAAATCCGACTTTCTTAGCGGGTTCCTCCCTTTTCTGCCATGACCTTGCGCGTTGCGATCAATGGATTCGGCCGAATTGGTCGGAACTTCATGCGCTGCTGGCTCAGCCGCGGCACCAATACTGGCATCGAGCTGGTGGGCCTCAACGGCTCCGGTGATACCACCACCAATGCCCATTTGCTCAAATACGACTCGATGCTCGGTCCCCTGCGGGGCGTCGATGTCACCACTACCGATAACGCCATCTACGTCAACGGCAAGGAGATCAAGGTCTTTTATGACCGCAATCCAGCCAACCTTCCCTGGAAGGAATGGGGCGTGGATCTGGTGATCGAGTCCACCGGTGTATTCAACGACGATGTGGGAGCCAGCAAGCACTTTGAAGCCGGCGCTAAGAAGGTGATTCTTACGGCCCCTGGCAAGGGAGCAAAAGTGGGTACTTTCGTGGTTGGCGTCAACGCCGATCAATACCGCCACGAAGATTGGGACATTCTCAGCAATGCCAGTTGCACCACCAACTGCATGGCGCCTGTGGTGAAGGTGTTGGATCAGGAGTTCGGCATCGTCAAGGGCACGATGACCACCACCCACAGCTATACCGGTGACCAGCGGATTCTCGACGCCGCCCACCGCGATCTGCGTCGGGCCCGGGCTGCAGCTGTCAACATTGTTCCCACCTCCACTGGCGCCGCCCAGGCAGTGGCCTTGGTGTACCCGCCGATGAAGGGCAAGCTGAGCGGGATTGCGATGCGGGTTCCTACCCCTAACGTGTCGGTGGTGGATATGGTGCTTGAAATTAGCCGCGACACCACCAAGGAGGAGGTGAACGCGGTGCTTAAGGCCTCCTCGGAAAATGCCATGAAGGGCATCATTAAATATACCGATTTGCCCCTGGTGTCGAGCGACCACGCTGGCACCGACGAATCCGCGATCATCGACTCTGACCTCACCCTGGTGATGGGAGGCAACATGCTGAAAGTCATCGCCTGGTACGACAACGAGTGGGGCTACAGCCAGCGCGTTGTCGACCTCGCCGAACTGGTCGCCAGCAAGTGGAAGTGAGGCAGGGGGCTTACGTCCCTGGCTAACCCATCAGGGCCAGCGATCAGTGGAAGTGGCTGAAGCCGCCGGAGATGGCCGGTTCCAGGGTGGTCCCGTCGGCCCAGCGCAGGGGCCCGGTGCCCTTGCCGCTGGCGCCACCTAGGGGTTGGCCAGGCTCTAGGCGGCCGATGATCTGGGCCCCCGCCAGCTGCTCCACTAGGGCCTCGGCCCAGGCAGGCGCCAGGGCCAGCACCAATTCGAAATCTTCGCCGCCGCCTAGGCACCAGGCTTCGGCCTGGGGCAGCGCCGCCATGGCGGCGGCCAGGGGCAGGCGGGATCGCTCCAGCACGGCCTGGCAAAGGCTGCGCTTGGCGATCGCCGCCACGGCCTGGCCCAGGCCATCACTGCTGTCCATGCCGGCCACCCGCCAGGGCTCGCCCGGGGGCTGGCTGGCTTGGAGCGCCGCCAGTCCATCGAGGCGGGGCAGGGGCCGGCGATGGGCCGTGATGGCGCGCGCCTGCAGGTCGGGGTCGGCTAGGGGCTCCAATTCGCCTTGCAATAGGGCCAGCCCCAGGCGGCTGAGGCCGTGGGCGCCGCTGCTTACGAGCAGGTCGCCGGGGCGGCCATCGCGGCGGCGAATCGGCCGGGCCGGGTCCAGCCGCCCTAGGGCCGTGATCGCCAGGAGCCGTTGCTGGCTGCCGCTGCAGTCGCCGCCGAGCAGGGTGCCTCCGTAGCGGGCCAGGGCCCCGCAGAGGCCGCCGTAAACCCCCTCAACCCAGGCCCAGGGAGTCTCGGCTGGGGCGGCCAGGCCCACGGTTAGGCCCACAACCTGGTGGCAGCCCATGGCGGCCAGGTCGGAGAGGTTGGCCGCAGCGGCCCGCCAGCCCAGGTCCTCGGGGCCCATGGTGGTGTCGCTGAAATGGATCCCCTCCACCAGCAGGTCCGTGGTCACCACCAGGCTGTGGTCCCCAGCTGGGCTGACCAGGGCGCCGTCGTCGTCGAACTGGCCTGGGGGGGCAAAGGCCCCGAGGCGCTCGATCAGGCCCCATTCCCCCAGGTCCGCGAGCCGCAGCGGCTCAGCCATGGGCCTGCAGGTTTTCGGCTCCGTCGATCACCCGCGCCTTGACGATGCCGTCATCGGCGCTGAGTTCCTGCAGCACATCAAAGCCATCCACCACGTAGCCGAAGGCCGCATAGCGCCCATCGATCAGGTTCAAGCCCGCGGGGGTAAGTTCGGCTTCAAACAGAAACAGAAAGAATTGGGAGGAGCCGTCATTGAGGGCCTCGTCGGAGTGGGCCCAGCCCAGGGTGCCCTTGGTGGCAAAGGGCAGCACCGGCGTGCCCTTAAACAGGCCTAGATCTTCGAACGTTTGGTTGTAGAAGGGATCGGCCTGGTCCGGTACCCGGATCTCCAAAGGCACCTGGCGCTCGCTCTTGGTTTTGGGATCGAGAAAGCCCTTGGCGGCTCCGGCGGGATCACCGGTTTGCAGCACGTAGAAGTCTTCAGCCCGGTTAAAGGGCAGGCCGTCGTAGAAGCCCCGCTGCACCAGATCGACGAAGGCGCCGCCGGTCAGGGGGGCGTTGTAGCCATCCACCACGGCGGTGAGCACGCCCTTCGTGGTGGTCAGTTCCACGGTGGCGCGGCCTAGCAGCCTGGGCAGGTCGGCGAATTCGCTGGGGATCTCAAACGGGAACGGGCCCACCAGCAGGGATTCCAGGTCACCGATCGTGGCCAGGGCGGCGCGGCGGGCGGCCAGAAAGCCATCGCGGTCCTGCAGGTCGGCGGCGCTCGCCATGGCCTGGAGTTGGTCGGCCACGGCGCTCAAGGCCGCAATGCTCGCGTCCCGATCGGCCGGCGGCAGGCTGGCGGTAATCGCTGTGCCGCGCTTGCCCAGCAGTGATTGGGTCCGCCGCACGCTGCCCTCCAGGGCACCCCAACGTTTGGCACGCAGGTCATCACTGGTGCCCTCCAGCTGGTGTTGCAGCTTCTGAAGATCCGCCGACTCGATCGGCAGGGCATCGCGCAGGATCGCCGCCGGGTCGGTTACCGCATTGCCGGGCGGCAGGAAGGCCCAGGCGGGCCCAGGGGCGAGCAGCCCCAGCAGCAGCAGGGCGGCCAGAAGAGGGCGCAGGCCAGCGGCGCCTTGGGCCTGGAACCACCCAGAGAGCCAGGAGGTCCAGGGCCTGGCCGCCAGTTGAACCCGCCTGTGACTGGGATCCATTGCTTAATGCCTGCCTCTGAACGGACTTTGGCACAGCCGTACAATCCGCCTCAAACGTTCTGCCGGAATGATCTCGAGCAACGACTTTCGTACCGGCACCTCGATCGAGCTTGATGGCCAGGTCTGGCGTGTGGTCGAGTTCCTGCACGTGAAGCCCGGCAAGGGCTCCGCCTTCGTGCGCACCAAGCTCAAGGCCGTCCAGAGCGGCAACGTGGTGGAAAAGACCTTCCGCGCTGGCGAGACCATGCGCCAGGCGGTACTGGAGAAATCCACCCTGCAGCACACCTACATGGAGGCAGAGGACTACGTGTTCATGGACATGGGGACGTTTGAGGAAACCCGCCTCACCGCCAAGCAGATCGGCGAGAGCCGCAAATACCTCAAAGAGGGCATGGAAGTGAGCGTGGTGGCTTGGAACGGCAAGCCCCTGGAAGTGGAGCTCCCCAATTCCGTGGTGCTGGAGATCACCCAGACCGATCCCGGCGTTAAGGGCGACACGGCCACCGGTGGCACCAAGCCCGCCATCGTCGAAACCGGTGCCCAGGTGATGGTTCCCCTGTTCCTTTCGATCGGCGAGAAGATCAAGATCGATACCCGCACCGACAGCTACCTGGGTCGGGAGAACTGATCGCCATGCAGCTCGACCACGACCAGCTCCGCCAGCTCATCACCTTGCTGGGCGAGAGCGACATCCAGGAACTCAAGCTCGAGGGTGACGACTTCCGCCTCGAACTGCGCCGCAACCTGCCCGCTAGCCAGCCCCAGGTGGTGATGCAGGCTGCGCCGGCCCCTGCCCAGGTGGCTGCTCCTGTGGCAGTCCCGTCCGCCTCCCCTTCGGCGGCACCTCCAGCAGCAGCAGCCGTTCGCGGCGACCTGCTGGAGATCACAGCGCCGATGGTGGGCACCTTTTATCGGGCTTCATCCCCTGGCGAACCGGTCTTTGTCGAGCTAGGGAGTCGCATTTCCGTCGGTCAGCCGATCTGCATCCTCGAGGCGATGAAGCTGATGAATGAACTGGAGGCCGAGGTCAGCGGTGAGGTTGTGGAGATCCTGGTAGAAAACGGCACCCCGGTCGAATTCGGCCAGGTGCTGATGCGGGTCAGGCCAGCCTGATCCTGCCTATCGCCATCATGTTTGGCCAGTCAACGGCCAAGCCCAGCGATCCCAAGAACTCGTTCAGCCCAGCTCCCAGGCCGTTTCCAAGGCGGCTTCCATGCTTTGGCGCCGGGCGATGCCCTGGCCCGCGATGGCGAAGGCCGTGCCGTGGTCGGGGGAGGTGCGCAGGAAGGGCAGGCCCAGGG
>NSII01000111.1 GCA_002737305.1 Synechococcus sp. Baikal-G1 | reverse complement strand
AGCTGCATCGGGCGCTGGGGCTCTACGCCGGTCTTACCCAGGGGGGCGGACCCTGGCCGAATCTCTTGTTGATGTGCGCCGGCATCGGCTCCCCCGGCACCCTGGCCGAGGTGCTGCGCGGCTACACCGGTGATCGCAGCGCCCCCCAGCGCATCGCCGATGACGAAACGATCCAGGCGGGCCCCCTGCCGCCGATCCAGGGATCGTTCTTCGCCCGGGCGGGCGGTTCGGGGTTTCTTCGGCCCTTCGAACTGGCCACGGTGCGCCTCCAGAACATGGCTGAAGTGCTCGGCCACTGGCGCACCTACGTGCCCCGCGACGACTTCCTCACCCAGCGGGGCGGCACCTTCCTGCTGGAGGCTGACGACTCCCTGCTCTACCGCCACAGCGACCGGGGCATCCTCGGTTTTTCCGCCACCATGGCCCGGCCGCTGAGCTTCCTCGATCCCTGGTTGGGCTGAAGACCGGCCTGGATCAAGCCAGATCCAGTAAGCCAGATCCAGATCCAGGCCCAGTTGCAGCGGCCTGGTGGCCTCATCTTTAGGGGTGGGGCTGCGCCGACGTCCACCCTTGGGAGCTGGGCGGCTCCTGGTGCCGCCGGAGCGGCGCGAGCCATGGGTTTGCAAGACCGTGGCGGCAAGCTCCCGGAACCCGGGCTCCTGGCGCCGGGCCCAGATCCGCTGCTTCGCCTCCCGGGCGGCGGCGGCCGGCTCCACCAGGGGCAGGGGATAGTCGATTCCCAGCACACAGCCCACGCTCGTTTGGGTTGAGGGCGGCATCGTCCAGGGTTCATGCAGGTGCACCACGGGCACCCGCGCTAATTCCGGCAGCCATTGGCGCAGGAATAGGCCCTGGGGGTCGTGGTCCTGGCCCTGCTTGATCGGGTTGTAGATCCGGATCGTGTTGATGCCGGTGGTGCCCGATTGCATCTGGCACTGGCTCCAGTGGATGCCCGGCTCGTAATCCACAAACAGGCGCGCCAGCACCAGGCCGCTGTCCCGCCAGGGCAGCCAGAGCTGGTAGCTCGCCACCGACATCAACATCGCCCGCATGCGGAAGTTGATCCAGCCGGTGGCGATCAGGGCCCGCATGCAGGCATCCACAAACGGCAGGCCGGTGCGCCCCTCGGCCCAGGCCGCCAGCCGCTCCGGCTCGCTGGCCCGCAGGCCGGCGGTGAGCGGGTGCAGCTCCTGGAACTCCAGATCCGGCTGGCTTTCCAGCTTCTGGATGAAGTGGCAGTGCCAGTGCAGCCGCTCGTCAAAGCCCCGTAGGGCCCGGGGCCAGTCGCCCCGCTGCGGGGCGGGCAGGCCCTTCAGCTCCGCCAGGCGCCCGCGGCTGCGTTGCACGATCTCCCGCATCGACAGGGTGCCCCAGCTCAGGTGGGGCGAGAGGCGCGAGCAGCTGGCAAAGGCGGTGCCCGGGCTGGAGAGCTCCCGGTGGTAGCGGGCGCCCCGCTGGGCCAAAAAGCTCTCCAGCAGGGCGAGCCCGGCTTGCCGTCCTCCCGGTTGGCGGCCGGGGCAGGGGTCGGCCGCCAGGCCAAGGTCCTGGGCGCTGGGGATGGGGCCGGGCTCGATGCTGCCCAGGGGCGTCAAGGCCGCCGGCGCTGGGCTGATCGCTTCGGCCATGCGCCCTTCCCAGCGGCGGGCCCAGCCATTGCGGCTCTTCAGCCGGCGCACCACGCCGAACTGGGGACACTCGATCCAGGCGATGCCCTGGCTTTGGGCCCAGGCGGCCACCCTCAGGTCGCGGGCGTAGGTCCAGCCGTTGCCGGTTTCCTCGTGGCTCCAGAGGGCGGCGATGCCGAACTGGCGGCGGGCCCGCTCCAGCACGGCCTCCACCCGGCCGGTGCGCACGACCAGGGGCTGGCCCAGCAGCGCTAGCGCCTGGCGCAGATCCTCGAGGCTCTCGGCGCAGAAGGCCCACTGGCGGGCCGAGGCATCGGCCTGCTGCCAGAGCTCGGGCTCCACCACCACCAGGGGCAGCACCGCACCCTGGCGCGAGGCTTGCAGCAGCGGCTGGTGATCAGCCAGCCGCAGATCCCGCTTAAACCAAACGACCTGCAACCCCTCCATGGGCGCGACCCTAGGGAGTTTGGAGCTGCCCCTATGGCCGGCTTGGGGTCATTCCCAAAGGGGGCCAGCGCTGATTAGACCCGCTCGAACTCAATCAGGCGGGAGAAATAGAAGGGGGCCTGGTTGAGGCTGCGGCGCACCAGCTTGAAGCCGCTGCGCTGCGCCGCCGCCACGATGCCGCTTTCGCGCAAGGTGTAGGCGCGGGTTGTTTTGCTGGGGCCGGGGAACAGCTCGCCGATGCGCTTGAGCACCGCCAGCAGGGGCGTGTAGGGCGCAAAGCTCACCAGCAGGCGCCGCTCCGCCAAGGAGGCCAGATGTTCCACCATCTGTTCGGCCGGCTCCTGGGGGTAGTGGATGAACACATCCAGGCAGATCACCGTGTCGTAGCGGCCCTCCAGGCTCTCCAGATCGGAGGCGCTGAACTGCAGGCGAGCTGGATCAATCCCCTGCTCGCTGGCCCGGCGGCTGGCCTCGTTCACCATCGCCGCGGACAGGTCGCTGGCCTCGATGCTGCCGGCCCCCAGGACCGCCAGGGGCAGGCTGAGGCTGCCAACACCGCAGCCGGCATCACAGAAACTGCGCTGGGCCAGGTTGCCCTCCTCCTGCAGCCAGGCCAGCACCTGGTCCACCGTTTTCTGGTGGCCGATGCGGATGTTGCGCTGAACCTTGTTGACGTCTTCGCTGTCGCTGTAAATGCGATTCCAGCGATCAAAGCCGGTGCTATTGAAATAGGCCTCCACCACGGACTTCTCGCTGTCCTTGGCGGAGGGGGTTGGGGCTGTCGGGGATGGGGCTCCCTGGGGTGCGGCGGTCTCGGAAGTGCTGTCCAGGAGCTGCTCGGCGGCCATCGTTAAAGCGGCTGGTGGGACAGGGTTGGCCGGGATCCTAGGCAGGGTGGCTGCCGGGCCCGCTCCGCTGCCAGGCCAGGGATTGGGCCGCTCCACTCCAGCGCAGGGTCTCGGCGAGGGGCAGGCCCACCAGCAGGCTCTCGATCGGCCGGTCGTCGCCCAAGACCCGCCGGGGCGTCACCGTGGCGGCGGCGATGCTGGCTTCCGCCTCGCCACCCCAACGGGCCAGGCGCCGCACCCCCTCCAGCAGGGGCAGGGTCACTCCCGCCAGGGTGCCGTCCGGTAGGCGGCAGGTGCCCTGCTGCACCAGGAGCTCCCGCTCATCCCAGCGGTGGCGGCCATCGGCCAGGCCGTAGGGGGCGAGGGCATCGCTCACCAGCACCAGCTGCTCGCCCGCCAGCCGTTGCAGCAGCACCGCCATCGTTGGGGCCACATGGACGCCATCGGCGATTAGGCCCAGGTGCACCCCGCCCGCCAGCAGGGCCGCCGCCACGGGCCCGGGCGCCCGGTGGTGCAGGCCGGCCATGGCGTTGAGGCTGTGGGTGAGCATCGACACCCCGGCGCCGAAGGCGGCGCTGGCCTCGGCCTCGTTGGCCTCGCTGTGGCCGAGGCTCACCACGATCCCCAGCTCCTGGAGGGCGCCGATCACCGCGCCGGCCCCCGGCAGTTCCGGGGCCAGGGTGACCAGATCGATCTCCTCTTCAAAGCCGGCGATCCGCTCCAGCAGGGCGGTGCGGCTCGGCGCACAGAGATGGGTGGCGGGATGGGCGCCGCGGCGGGCGGGGGTCAGGAACGGACCCTCCAGGTGGGCGCCCAGCAGGCGGCAGCGGCCGCTGCGGTGGCGTTGCCGGGCGGCCCGCAGCACGGCCAGGGCCTGGCGCAGGGGGGCCACGGCGCAGGTCACCAAGGTGGGGCAGATCGCTTCRACGCCATCGCGCCAGAGCAGCTCCAGCAGGGCCTCCAGCTGGGGGAGGTCGGCCCCGGTCAGTTCCGGGAAGGCCAGGCCCAGGCCGCCATTGATCTGCAGGTCCACCCCACCGGGACTGAGCCAGTCCCCCTGCCAGTCGGCTCCGGCCGCGGCGCTGCCGGGGGCCAATGCCTCCACGACGGCAATTTGATCCTGGCCATCGAGGCCGATCCTCCAGAGCTGGGGGCCGCCCTCGGGCAGGCGGAGGTTGCTGAGCCAGCGCATCGAGACAACTCCCGCCGGGGGAGGGCGAAGGGGTGCAGAAGCGGGAGAATGCCATCCTCGCCGCTCCCTTGCCCTTTCATCCCATGGCCGTTGCCCCGCGCGACTCCGGCGCTGCCCCCGCGCCCGGCACCCAGGCTCCTGGCCCCCCTGGGGCGCCCCTCGTGGCGGTGGTGATGGGCAGCGATTCGGACCTGCCCACCATGGAGCCGGCCGTGGCGCTGCTGCAGCGGTTCGGCGTTGGCGTTGAGGTGCGGGTGCTTTCGGCCCACCGCACGCCCCTGGAGATGGTGGCCTTTGCCCAGGCCGCCGCCGGCCGGGGCCTCAAGGTGGTGATCGCCGGCGCCGGTGGCGCCGCCCACCTGCCCGGCATGGTCGCCTCACTCACCACCCTGCCGGTGATTGGCGTGCCGGTGCAGAGCCGGGCCCTCTCCGGCGTGGATTCCTTGCATTCGATCGTGCAGATGCCGGCCGGGATCCCGGTGGCCACCGTGGCGATTGGCAATGGGGTGAATGCTGGCCTGCTGGCGGTGCAGATCCTCGCCACCGCCGACGCCGGCCTGGCCGAGCAGCTGCTCGCCTACCGCCGCGATCTCCAGGGCCAGGTGGTGGCAAAAGATGCCCGCCTGCAGGAGCTGGGCAGTGCGGCCTACCTCGAGGCCATGGCGGGGCCGCGATGATCGAGCGTCTCGTGCTGCCGCCCTGGCTGCGGCTGGGCTTGATCCTGCCCCTTTTGGTGCTCAACCTCTGGGTGTTGCGCCAGTTGCTGCTGCCCCTGGCGCCCTTCCCAGCCCTGTTTATCGGGGCGGCCCTGATCGCCTTTCTGCTCGATATCCCGACCCGCTGGCTGCACGGCCGCGGCCTGCCCCGGGGCCTGGCGGTGTTGGTGGTGGTGGGTCTGGGCCTGGGCCTGCTGGTGCTCTCCGCCTTCTGGCTGGTGCCCCGGCTGGTGGAACAGCTGGTKGGATTGATCAATGTMCTGCCGGGCTGGCTGGCCGAGGGGGAGCGCTGGCTGAATGTGCTGCAGGGGTGGGCCGCCGATCGGGGTCTGCCCACCGAATTCGGAGACCTGAGCAGCAGCCTGTTGACCCGCACCAGCCAGGTCGCCAGCCAGCTCAGCCAGCGGCTCCTCAGCCTGCTCGGGGCCACCGTGGGCCTCACGGTCAACACCTTGATCGTCACGGTGCTGGCGGTGTTTCTGTTGCTCGGCGCTGAGGCGATCGTGGCGGGCCTGGCCCGCTGGCTGCCGGCCGCCTGGAGTGGCCTGCTGCTCACCACCTTGGGCCGCACCTTCCGGGGCTACTTCGCCGGCCAGGTGGTGCTGGCCCTGATCCTCAGCGGCGCCCAGATGGTGGTATTCACCCTGCTGGGCATCCCCTACGGCGTGTTGTTTGCCGTGCTGATTGGTTTCACCACCCTGGTCCCCTACGCCAGTGCCGTCACGATCCTGCTGGTGAGCCTGCTGCTGGCGTTGGAGGATCCCCGCACCGGCCTGGAGGTGCTGGCGGCGGCGATCAGCGTGGGCCAGGTGGTGGACCAGGTGATCCAGCCCCGGCTGATGGGCAGCATCGTTGGCCTCCAGCCCGCCTGGCTGCTGGTGAGCCTGCCCTTGGGGGCCCGCTTCGGCAGCCTGATGGGCCTGGGCGAGCTGCTGGGCCTGCTGCTGGCGGTGCCTGTGGCCAGCTGCCTGAAAACCTTCCTCGATGCCTGGGCTACCCAGCTCGGTTTGCCCGAGGTTCCGGGCTTGATGCAGGCACCTGGTTTGGCGCAGGGACCCGGCCAGGCCCTTGGCCCCAGCCCTACGCCGCCGCCGCCGGAATGATCCCCTGCTCCTGCAGGTGAGCAATCACTTGGTCGACGCAGTCTTCTAGGGACTGGCTGCCGGTTTCCACCCGCAGTTCCGGCTGCTCGGGCTCCTCGTAGGGGCTGGAGATGCCGGTGAACTCCTTGATCACCCCGGCCCGGGCCTTGGCATAGAGCCCCTTGGTGTCCCGGGTTTCGCAGGCGGCCAGGTTKGCGGCGCAGTGCACCTCGATGAAGTCCCCCTCCGGCACGAGTGCCCGMACCCGATCGCGGTCGGCTTGGAACGGCGACACGAACGCGGTCAGCACCACCACCCCGGCATCGACGAACAACTTGGCCACTTCGCCGATYCGCCGGATGTTTTCGGTGCGGTCGGCGTCGGAGAAGCCCAGGTCCTGGCAGAGGCCATGGCGCACGTTGTCGCCATCGAGCACGTAGCAGGCCAAACCCTGTTCAAACAGGGCCGAATTAACCGCGTTGGCCAGGGTGCTCTTGCCGGCGCCCGAGAGGCCCGTGAACCAAAGAATGGCGCTGCGGTGGCCCCGTTGATGGGCCCGGGCCGCCCGATCCACCGAGGAGTGGTGCCACACGATGTTGGTGGAGGCGCCCTTGCTGGTGAGCGGGYTAGGGCTGGAGGCTGGGCTT
The DNA here is from genome assembly GCA_002737305.1 of Synechococcus sp. Baikal-G1. Taxonomy (GTDB): domain Bacteria; phylum Cyanobacteriota; class Cyanobacteriia; order PCC-6307; family Cyanobiaceae; genus BAIKAL-G1. The sequence continues at coordinate 37,373 of NSII01000111.1, read as the reverse complement.
GGGCTAGAGGTCGGGTTAGGGCTAGAGGTCGGGTTAGGGCTGGAGGTCGGGCTGGGGGCAGGCATGGGCGCGGGCGACGGCCGGATCGATGCCGGCCATTCTCGCCACCGGGGTGGGGCCAGCCCCCGGGCCGGCGGCAACTGAGCAAGGCGGTACGGGCGCAGGTAGCGCCCCGGGCTCAAAAACTCTTGACCAGCAGCGAAATCCCCATCAGCAGCGAGAGCACCTCAAAGGAGCGCTTCACCAGCCGGCTGCCCTTGGCGATCGCCAGGTGGGCCCCCAGGTAACCGCCGGCGACGGATCCGGCCAGGAGCACCGGCACCCAGCTCCAGGCGATCTGGCCCTGGAGTCCCAGGGTGAGGGCGCCGGCGCCGTTCCAGAACAATCCCACCAGGATCAGGGTGTAGGCCACGGCCCGGCCGTAGTCGAGGCCAAACCAACGCACCAGCCACAGGGTGACAAACAGGCCGGTGCCGGAGGTGAGCGAGCCGTTGAGAAAGCCGATGGCAAACAGCCCTGCGCCGCCGATGGCCAGGCCGCGCCGATCCAGCTGGCGCACCACGCTGACGCGGCCCAGTTGGGGTTGGGCGATCGAATAGAGCCCCAGGGCAATCGTGAGCACCCCCAGCAGCAAGGTGCAGAGCTTGGGAGGCAGGGCCAGCACCACCCGGGCCCCCAGCACCACGCCCGGCAAGCCGCAGGCCAGCACAAAGGCCGCCAGCCGCGGATTGAGCGACCGCTCGCGGGCATGCCTCAAGGTGGCGCCCACGCCCAGGGCGACGCTGGCCAGTTTGTGGGTGGCCAGGGCTAGGGGAAAACTCAAACCGAGCAAAATCAACACCGGCAGCTGCACCAACCCGGCACCGCCCCCCGCCAGGGCCGACAGCAGGTTGGCCAGCAACGAGGCCGCGAATAGGCCCAGCTGCAGCAGCAGATCGGCGGGGGTGATCACCGCTGGCAGCGTCATCAAGAAGGGACTCATCCCCCCGCCTGCTTGGGCCGGTAGCCCGCCTGCTCCAGGGCCGCCAGGGCCGGGGCCACCTGGTCGCCCTGGAGTTCGATCACGCCGTCCTTGAGGGTGCCCCCGGTGCCGGCGTGGGCCTTGAGCTGTTTGAGCAGGGCCTTGAGCTCGGCCTCGGGGGCCTCCAGGCCGGTGATCGCTGTCACAAGTTTGCCGCCCTTGCCGGCCTTGGTGCGCTGCACCCGCACCCGTTGCTGGGCCTGGGCGCTGGGCCCGGTGCCGGTGCCCAGGCCCGGGCCAGAACTAGTCCCGGGCCCGGGGCTGCGTTGCAGGCTTTCCGGTCTGCTGAATTCCTGCCAGCCGCCCTTGGCCATGGTGGTGCCCGTTGCTGGCTCCAGTTCAGCGCAGGATGGGCCCCCAGTCAGCAGCGAAGTCAGAACCGATCTACCCCCTAGGCCTGGCCATCCAGGTCGGCCCGGATCAAGCCCACCGGCCCCTGGGCACCCTTCGCCCTGGTCCCTTCCTACGCTGGGACCCTCTTGCACCGCCGCCGGTGACCAGCACGATCCCTGCCCTCAGCGTTGATCCCGCAGCGCTGGAACCGGCCGTCCGCCCCAATGCCCTGGGCCGCTTTGGCCAGTTTGGCGGCCAATACGTGCCCGAAACCCTGATCCCCGCCTTGGCGGAGCTCGAGGCCGCTGCCGCCGAGGCCTGGCAGGACCCGGCCTTCACGGAGCGCCTCAACCACCTGCTCAAGCATTACGTCGGCCGCCCCACCCCCCTCTACGAGGCCGAACGGCTCACTGAGCACTACCGCCGCGCCGAGGGTGGGCCCCGCATCTGGCTGAAGCGCGAAGACCTCAACCACACCGGCGCCCACAARATCAACAACGCCCTSGGACAGGCCCTGTTGGCCCTGCGCATGGGCAAAAAACGGATCATTGCTGAAACCGGCGCCGGCCAGCACGGGGTTGCCACGGCCACCGTCTGTGCCCGTTTCGGCCTCGAATGCGTGATCTACATGGGCGCCGAGGACATGCGCCGCCAGGCCCTCAACGTGGTCCGCATGCGCCTGCTGGGCGCCACCGTTGAATCCGTCACGGCCGGCACGGCCACCCTCAAGGACGCCACCAGCGAGGCGATCCGCGACTGGGTCACCAATGTGGAGACCACCCAYTACATCCTCGGCTCGGTGGCCGGCCCCCATCCCTTCCCGATGCTGGTGCGCGATTTCCATGCCGTGATCGGTGTGGAGACCAAGCGCCAGTGCCAGGAGGCCTTCGGCCGCTTGCCCGATGTGTTGGTGGCCTGCGTCGGCGGCGGCTCCAACGCCATGGGCCTGTTCCATCCCTTTGTTCAGGACACCTCGGTGCGCCTGATTGGCGTCGAGGCAGCCGGCGATGGCGTCGCCACCGGCCGCCATGCGGCCACGATCACCGAGGGCCGGGTGGGGGTGCTCCATGGCGCCATGAGCCTGCTGCTCCAGGACGACGACGGCCAGGTGCAGGAGGCCCATTCGATTAGCGCCGGCCTCGATTACCCCGGTGTTGGTCCGGAGCACAGCTATTTCAAGGAGATCGGCCGGGCCGAATACGGCGCCGTCACCGACAGTGAGGCCCTGGCGGCCCTGCAGCTGGTCTGCACGCTGGAAGGCATCATCCCGGCCCTGGAAACGGCCCACGCCTTCGCCTGGCTCGACAGCCTCTGCCCCACCCTGGCCCCCGGCACCGAAGTGGTGCTCAACCTGTCCGGCCGCGGCGATAAGGATGTGAACACCGTGGCCGACAAGCTCGGCGACCAGTTGGGCCGTTAGGGCAGGCTTGCCCCAGGGCGAGTCAGCCCAGCAGCTGCTGCAGGATCGTGGCCACCGACTGCACCGCCGCCCGGGCCGTGGCGTAGGCCATGCGCATCGGACCGACCAGGGCCACCTGGCCCTGGCCGCCGCTGCCGGTGCGGTACGGGGCCTGCACCACGGCGCACTCGCGCAGGGCCGGGTGGGGATGTTCCAGGCCGATCCAGACGCCGCCGATTGCCCCGGCCCCATCGGCCTGGAGCAGCTGCTGGGGGTCCTGCTCCACCAGCTGCAGCAGGGGCCGCAGGCTTTCGCTGCGGCTGAATTCCGGCTGGCTCAGCAGGCCCCCCAGGCCAAGGGACACGGCGCCGTCCTGTTCCTGGGGCCKGGCCTGGCGGTGGCTACGCAAGCCCTGGCGCAGGAGGGAGCCGCTGCTGCGCAGTTGGGGCGGCAGGGTGCTCCAGTCGATCCGGCCGACGTTGCCTTCCTGCTCCAGTTGGGCGGTGGTCCAGCGCTCCAGGGCCGGTAGTTCGGCCCGGCTGGCGGCCGGTAGGCGCAGGTTGAGGCTGCTGGAGGCGGCGGCGCTTTCCACTAGGAACACCAGCAGCCGGTCGCCGCTCGGCACCAGGCGCAGGGCCTGGAGCTGGGGCTGGTGGCGCTGGGGACGGGTGATCAGGCTGAGCAGGCCCGTGAGATCGGCCAGGCGGCGGGCCAGTTGCAGCAGCAGGTCGTCCAGGGCGGCCCATTGCAAGCTGAGGCCGGCCAGTTCCCGTTCCAGCTGGCTGGCGGCGGCCCCGGGGGCCGGCAGCAGGCAGTTCACGTAATGGCGATAGCCCAGCTGGCTGGGCACCCGGCCRGCGGAGGGGTGGGGCTGGGTGAGCAACCCTTTCAGCTCCAGGGCCCCCATGGCGGAGCGCACCGTGGCCGGACTGGCCGGCAGGCCAAAGCGGCGCACCAGGATGGAACTCCCCACGGGCTCCATGGTGTCGACGTAGTGCCGCACCGTTGCTTGCAGCACCTCCTGTTGGCGGCGGGGCAGTGCTTGCAAGGGAACTCGGGACCTCTGACGGTCGTTCAAGCGTAGGCGGGCTGCCAGGGTCTGCGGCAGTCGCGGCSGCATGAAACACGCGTTAGCAGGAATTCTTCTTGGCKTTCAGAACGCTCARTAGCGCGGAACGCTGGGATCGACTTCGACGCTCCAGGCTTCGATGCCCCCCTCCARGTTCCAGACATCACTGAAGTCCTGGGCCTCGATCAGCCAGGAGGCGAATTGCCAGCTGCGCATGCCCGCATGGCAGAGCACCACCACCGGCCGCTGGCGATCCAGCAGCTCCGGGATCTGATTGAGCCACTCCTGGGAGCGGCTTAGGGGCAAGTGGATCACGGGATGGTCCAGGGAGGCCAGCTCCAGCTCCCGGGGCTCCCGCACATCCACGAGCTGTAACGCTTCACCCTGCTGCAGGCGGGCTTGCAGCTCAGGGGCCCGCAGGGGAAGGGGGGTGGCCATGGAGGAAGGGGGTCTGGAAGGAGGTTGCTCTGGGGCCATGGGATGCCAAAGATTGGCCCGATGGATAAAGATGAGGCCACTCCTGCGTGCGGCGCATGAAGGCCCGCCCTTTTTTGGCGGCCGTGTTGGCGGCAGCGCTCCTGCTCTTTGGTCTGGGGATCGGGGGCTGGTGGCTGCTGCTGCAACGCAGTCCCCTGGCCCTGCAGCAGCACCCCCTCAGCTTGCCCCTGGCGGCCCGGTTTGTGCCCCGCAACGTGCCCCTCAGCCTGCACTGGCTGGTGTCTGCCGACGAGCCGGCCGCCTATCTGCGGGCCGTGGCCAGGCCTGGTGAGCGTCGCCGGGCCGCCGCCGCCGCCGATCGCCTGCGGGATGGCGTCTTTGCCACGGCCGGCCTGGATTACGCCTCGGAATTGGCCCCCTGGCTGGGGGAGGAAATCAGCCTGGCCCTGTTGACGCCCCCGGCGCCAGACCATCCGCCCGGCTGGGTGCTGACCCTGCGCAGTCGCGATCCCGATGGGGCCCGTCGCTTCCTGCAGCGCTTCTGGCAGACCCGCAGCCTGGCCGGCACCGACCTGCAAATCAGCAGCTACCGGGGCATGGGTTTGATCAGTGGCCGCGGCGCCCTGATCGGCCAGCACCCCCAGCCGATCGCCACGGCCCTGATCAACGACGACCTGGTGCTGATCGCCTCCGGCCGTGGCGCCCTCGAGCAGGCCCTTGACGTCTCCCAGATCGAGGACCTGAACCAGGCCGGCAGTCCCCAGTTGCAGCAGGCCGTCCGGCGCCTCGGCAAGGGCGTGGTGCTGCTCACGGCCAGGTCTGGAGCCCTGGGCGGCTGGATGGGCTTGCCGRACCCTGGCGCTGGAGCCGCCCCTGCCCCCGGGGCGGCTCCCCGCACGGCCGCCGTGGAGGAGCTGGTGCTGGCCCTCGCTCCGGCGGGCMGGGGCCTGGAGTTGGCGGGCTTGCTGCAGCTGGGCCAGCCCCTGCCCCTGACCCCCCTGCGGGATGGGGAACTGCTGCTCGAGCAGATCGCCCTGCCCGCCTCCAGTTTGGCCCTGGTCCAGAACCCGGCGGCCCTGCTGGCGGCCGACTCCCCCTGGCGTCCCCTGGCGGCGTCCCTGCTGGCCCTAGCCCTGCCCCCCACGGCGGGGCCCTTGCCGGCCCTGGTGGCCGGCGCCGATGGCGGCCCCTTGCTGGGGGCCCGCTCCGACCAGGGCTGGCTGCTGGGCAGTCGCCAGGACCAACCCGATCCCGCCCTTCTGGCGGCTCCCCTGGCCGAGGCGGGTTACGCCCCGGCGCCGCTGCTGCTCAAGCAACGGCCCCTACTGGTGTGGTCCCAGCTGCTCTCCAAGCCCGTCAAGGGCAACCCCGACCAGCTGCAGGCCCGCCTGGCCGGGGCCCGGGCCCAAGGCCCGATGACCGGATCCGGATCCGGCCCTGGCACCGGCCCTGGCCCTGGCTCGGATCTGGCCTGGTGGGCCGAGGGCCTGGCGGTGCTGGAGACCCAGCTGGAGGGCCACCAGGCCCCCAAGGAGCGGCTGCGGCAGTTGGAGTCGCTCCAGTCGCCCCAGGCCCCCCTGCAATGGGCCATGGATGGGGCCACGGCCCGCAGCCTGCTGGCGACCTGGCAGCCCTGGCGCTCGCTGGTGGCCCTGTCCGGTTCGGACGGAACCCTGGCGGAGGCGGTGCGCGGCGCTGCCCTCAGCCTGGAGGCCGATCTGGGCGCTCCTGCTTCAGCCAGCAGGGACAGGCTCCTGCGGCTGCGGGGCCAGCTGCAGTTCCAGGGTTAATCCAGCGGAGCGAACGATGGCGCCACGGGAACTGCTGCTACTGCGCCACGGCATCGCCGAGGAGCGCCGCATCGACCTGCCCGACGGCAGCCGTGCCCTAACGCCGGAGGGGCGTCAGCGCACCGAGGCGGTGCTGCAGCGGCTGCTGGAGCTGGGGCTGGGCTGCGACCTGCTGCTGAGCAGTCCCTTCACCCGAGCCCGCCAAACGGCGGACCTGGCTCGGCTTGCTGGTCTGGCTCCCGACCTGGAGCTGGCCGCCGCCCTGGAGCCAGCTGGGGAGATCGGGCCCCTATTGCAGCTTTGGCTGGGGAGCAGCTCCCCCCGGCCGGGTTGGCGGCGGCTGGCCCTGGTGGGCCATGAGCCGGACCTGGGCCAGCTGGCGGCCCGCCTGATCGGCGCCCCCGCAGGCGCCGTGACCCTCAAGAAAGCCGGGGTGGCCCTGGTGGCCCTGCCGGAGGGCGGTGGCCCGGCCCGGCTCAAGTTGCTCCTGAGCCCGCGCAGCCTGCTGGCTGGTCGGTAGCGCTACGGCGCCGTGCTGGGGGTGGGCCTTAGCGTTTGGGGATCGCTGCAGGAACGCCACCGTGGGAGAGGCAAGCTTGGGAGCCGGGACTGCGGCCGAAACTCCCACCGCTCCGCCGTTCCGTCCGGGTCTGGAAGGGGTACCCGCCACCCAGTCGGCCATCTGCGATATCGATGGCCAGAAGGGAATCCTCAGTTACCGGGGCTACGCCGTTGAAGACCTGGCCGCCCAGAGCTCCTTTTTGGAAACGGCTTACCTGCTGGTGTGGGGCGCCTTGCCCACGGCTAGCCAGCTCGAAGACTTCCAGCAGGAGGTGCAGATGCACCGCCGGGTGAGCTTCCGCATCCGGGACATGATGAAAAGCTTCCCCTCGGCGGGCCATCCCATGGATGCCCTGCAGAGCAGTGCCGCCTCCCTGGGCCTGTTCTATTCCCGGCGGGCCCTGGATAACCCCGAATACATCTACGGGGCCGTGGTGCGGCTGATCGCCAAGATTCCAACCATGGTGGCGGCCTTCCAATTGATTCGTAAGGGACAGGATCCGATCCAGCCCCGCGACGACCTGCCCTACGCGGCTAATTTCCTTTACATGCTCACCGAGCGGGAGCCCGATCCCCTGGCCGCCCGCATCTTCGATGCCTGCCTGATCCTGCACGCCGAGCACAGCCTCAACGCCAGCACCTTCAGCGCCCGGGTCACGGCCAGCACCCTCACCGATCCCTATGCGGTGGTGGCCTCAGCCGTGGGCACCCTGGCGGGGCCCCTCCATGGCGGCGCCAACGAGGATGTGCTCGAGATGCTTGAGCAGATCGGCACGGAAGACCGGGTCGAAGCCTGGCTGGACCAGGCCATGGCCCAGAAGCAGAAGATCATGGGCTTCGGCCACCGGGAATACAAGGTCAAGGATCCCCGGGCGGTGATCCTGCAGCAGCTGGCTGAGCAGTTGTTTGACCAGTTCGGCCACGATCCGATGTACGACCTGGCCCGCAAGCTTGAGGCGGTCGCCGCCGAACGGCTGGGGGCCAAGGGCATCTATCCCAACGTCGACTTCTATTCCGGCCTGGTGTATCGCAAACTCGGCATTCCTGTGGATTTGTTCACGCCGATCTTCGCGATTGCCCGGGTGGCGGGCTGGCTAGCCCACTGGAAGGAGCAGATCGGGGCCAACCGTATCTACCGCCCCAGCCAGATCTATACCGGTCCCAGCGGCCTCACCTGGCAGCCCCTCTCCGAGCGCTGAACGGTCCGGTTATCCGAGCGCTCCGCGCTCCTTGCACCTAAGTTGCCCCCATCGCAATCGCTCCCCCCGTCGCCACCTCCATGGTGATCGCCTCCGCCTTCTCCCCGGCGTTGCCCCTGGCCCCTGCCCTGCCGGGCCTGGGGAGGGCTAGCTCCCTGGCCGTGGTCAGCCCTGGTCTCGACCTGGAATCGAGCTTCAGCAGCCTGCTGGAGGGCCTGGGTCTGACCCCGGCCGCAGCCCACCTGGTCTGGCTGCCCCTGCCGATGCTGCTGGTGCTGGTCTCCGCCGTGGTGGGGGTGCTGGTCACCGTTTGGTTGGAGCGCAAGATCTCCGCTGCGGTGCAGCAACGGATCGGACCGGAATACGCCGGCGCCCTAGGGGTGCTCCAGCCCCTAGCGGACGGCCTCAAGCTCCTGTTCAAGGAGGACATCATCCCGGCCCGGGCCGATGGCCTGCTGTTCACGCTCGGACCCATCCTGGTGGTGGTGCCGGTGATCCTGAGCTGGCTGGTGGTGCCCTTTGGTCAGAACCTGCTGATCAGCAATGTGGGCGTGGGCATTTTCCTTTGGATCGCCCTGAGCAGCCTCCAGCCCATCGGCCTGTTGATGAGTGGCTACGCCAGCAACAACAAATATTCCTTGCTCGGTGGCCTGCGGGCCGCGGCCCAGTCGATCAGCTACGAGATCCCCCTGGCCCTGTCCGTGCTGGCGGTGGTGATGATGAGCAACTCGCTCAGCACCGTTGACATCGTCAACCAGCAGACGGGAGCCGGCATCCTCAGCTGGAACATCTGGCGCCAGCCGGTGGGCTTTGTGATCTTCTGGATCTGCGCCCTGGCCGAATGCGAACGCTTGCCGTTTGACCTGCCAGAGGCCGAGGAAGAGCTGGTGGCTGGCTACCAGACCGAATATGCCGGCATGAAGTTCGCCCTGTTTTACCTGGGCAGCTACATCAACCTGGTGCTCTCGGCCCTGCTGGTCTCGGTGTTGTATTTGGGGGGCTGGGGCTTCCCGGTGCCGGTTGAATGGCTCGCCGCTGGCCTGGGCCAGTCGGTGGATGCCCCCGTGGTGCAGGTGATCACCGGCAGCCTGGGGATTGTGATGACCGTGCTTAAGGCCTACCTGCTGGTCTTCTTCGCGATCCTGCTGCGTTGGACCGTGCCCCGGGTGCGGATCGATCAGTTGCTCAACCTGGGCTGGAAATTCCTGCTGCCAATTGCCCTGGTCAACCTGCTGGTCACGGCGGCCCTGAAGCTGGCCTTTCCCGCTGTTTTCGGTGGCTAAACCCCATCCGGCCAGCCGGCCAGCCATCATGGGGCCGGTCCGATCAGGCCGCACCAGCCCCTGACCTGCCGCTCCCAGGCCCTAGCTCCACCCCCAGCCCCCATTTGCTTTTCGGTCCATGTTCGGCTTCCTCAAGACAGTCGGCGACTACACCCGCGAGACGGTTGATGCCGCCAAGAGCCTGTCCCAGGGCCTGGGGGTCACCTTCGATCACCTGCGCCGCAGGCCGATCACGGTGCAGTACCCCTACGAGAAGCTGATCCCGTCGGAGCGCTACCGCGGCCGCATCCACTTCGAATTCGACAAGTGCATCGCCTGTGAGGTGTGTGTGCGCGTCTGCCCGATCAACCTGCCGGTGGTGGATTGGGTGATGAATAAGGCCACCAAGAAGAAGGAGCTGCGTAATTATTCCATCGATTTTGGGGCGTGTATTTTTTGCGGCAATTGCGTTGAGTATTGCCCCACCAACTGCCTATCCATGACTGAGGAATACGAACTCTCGGCCTTCGATCGCCATAGCCTCAATTTCGACAACGTCGCCCTGGGGCGCTTGCCCACGAGCGTGACCAGCGATCCGGCAGTGATTGCCCTGAGGGAGCTGGCCTACCTGCCCGCTGGGGTGATGGATCCCCATGACCTCGATCCCAGCCGGCCCCGGGCTGGCAAGCGTCCCGAGCAGGTTCTCGAGACCCTGGCCCCTGCCCCCACCCCCGGAGAGCCAGGCCAATGAGCATTGCTGATTCCACCCAGTTCCTCTGTTTCCTAGCTCTTTCAGCTGCGGTGCTGCTCGGGGCCCTGGGCGTGGTGCTGTTGCCCAACATTGTGTATTCCGCCTTCCTGCTGGGCGGAGTATTTCTGGCTGTGGCGGGGCTCTACCTGTTGCTGAATGCCAGCTTTGTGGCGGCTGCCCAGATGATGATCTACGTCGGCGCCGTCAATGTGTTGATCTTGTTTGCGATCATGCTCGTGAACAAAAAGGAAACCCTGGCGGCCATCCCTGGCCTGGGCCTGCGCCGCATCCTCTCCGGTGCTGTCTGCGCTGGCCTGTTGGGGCTGCTCTTGCGGGTTGATTTCACCACCCCCTGGGCCTTGCCGGGCCCCGTCTCCATTGGTGAAGGGGCCACGATCCGCATTGGCGAGCATCTCTTCAGCGACTACCTGCTTCCCTTTGAGCTGGCTTCGGTGTTGCTGTTGATGGCCATGATCGGGGCGATCGTGCTGGCCCGACGCGATGTCTTCAGTACCGATGTGATCACCGGCGAAGGGGTCGACCAGGGCCTGATCGAAAAGACCCGCACGCCGCTGCTGCTTGAAAAAAACCTGCAGAGTCAACCTGTCCTGGAGAAGACGCCATGAGCCTTTCGTCTTTGTTCGCGTTCACCCTGCCAACAACGGTGCCCCTGCAAGGTTTTCTTGCCGTGGCTGCCGTGCTCTTTTGCACGGGAGTTTGGGGCCTGATCAACAGCCGTAATGCGGTGCGGGTGTTGATGAGTATTGAATTAATGCTCAATGGCGTCAATATTAATTTGATGGCTTTTTCGAGCTATCTCGATGGCCAGTTGATTCGGGGCCAGGTCTTTACCATTTTTGTGATCACGGTGGCCGCAGCGGAAGCGGCCGTGGGCCTGGCGATTCTGCTTTCGCTTTATCGCAACCGCGATACCGTCGACATGGAGCGCTTCAACCTGTTGCGCTGGTAGTTGCCTGATCCTGCATTCAGGGGTTCCTAGCGCCAACGGTCCAAGTGCCCCGGCCCAGCCCTAGCCGTCCGCCTAGTCGTTCAGTGGTCGTCATGCCCTCGCCATGCAACTGAATCGGGTCTGGCTGATTTACCGCGCCGGTAGCCAGGCGGCCCAGCGCCAGGCCCGGCGCACCGGCTCCGAACTGCGGGCTGCGGGCTGCGAAGTGAGTGTGGCGATGAGCGGCCTGGAGGCCAACCCCTTCCCGGGCCTGCTGGCCGACCAGGGCGACCCCCCCGACCTGGTGGTGGTGCTGGGCGGCGACGGCACCGTGCTCGGGGCCGCCCGCCACATGGCCCCCCTGCAGGTTCCCATCCTGTGTTTCAACGTTGGCGGCCACCTGGGCTTCCTCACCCACGACCGCAAATTGCTCCATAGCGGCTCCGATCAATCGGGGAGCGATGAGCTCTGGCAACGCCTGCGCGAAGACCGCTTTGCCCTGGAGCGGCGCCTGATGTTGCAGGCCCTGATCGACCGGGGCGATGGCGTGCCCCAGCCGGGCGATGGCAGCCAGGACGGGGTGCATCTGGCCTTCAATGATTTCTATTTCCGCCCCTGCCTCGATGAGGTCTCGCCCACCTGTTTGTTGGAGCTGGAGATTGATGGCGAGGTGGTGGACCAATACCGGGGCGATGGCCTGATCATCGCCACCCCCACCGGTTCCACGGGCTACGCCATGGCGGCAGGGGGCCCGATCCTCCATCCCGGCATCGACGCGATTGTGGTCAATCCGATTTGCCCGATGAGCCTCTCCAGCCGGGCTGTGGTGGTGCCGCCCCGCTCGCGGCTGGGGGTCTGGCCCCTGGGCGAGAGCAACCGCCGGGTCAAGCTTTGGAAGGATGGCGCTGCAGCCACGCTGCTTGAGCCCGGGGATCGCTGTGTGATCCAGCAGGCCCGCCACCATGCCCTGATGGTGATCCTCGACCAGAGCCCCTCCTATTACCGCACCCTCACCCGCAAGCTCCATTGGGCTGGCAGCCTCACCAGTGGCGAGGCTTCACCGAATTAGGGCAGGACCCTGATGGTCCCCCCATCAAGCCTCCCTGCCCGTGGCAGCATGGCCGCCCGGATGGGGCCAGGCCATGGCGCTGGAAATTGAGCGGCGCTTCCTGGTGGCGGGGGAGGCCTGGCGGTCCCTGGTGGCCTGGGGCCAGGACCTGGAGCAGGGCTACCTGGTGGCCTCTGCCGATGGACCGACCCTGCGGGTGCGCAGCAGTCGGGTCAGCTCCAGCGCCAGCCCGGCGAGCTTGGCGACCGGCGTGGAGGCTTGGCTCACCTTAAAGCTGGCGGCCGCCGGCATCGCCCGCCATGAATATGAGTACGCCATCCCGGCTGGCGATGGCCTGGCCCTGCTGGGGCATTGCGGCAGCAAGCTGGTTAAACGGCGCTTTGGCCTCCTCCTGCCTGGGGGCGATTGGGTGCTGGATGTGTTTGAGGGGGCCAACGCCCCCCTGGTGATCGCCGAAGTGGAATTGGAGCGGGAGGACCAGCCCGTGGCCATTCCCCCCTGGTGCGTGGGCGAGATCACCGGCGAGGGGGCCTTCAGCAACGCCGCCCTGGCCGGCCACCCCTTTGACCAATGGCCAAGTCAGGAGCGGGAGCCCATCCTGCAAACCCTGGCGGCAGTTCCGTCCTGAGCAACTCCGATGGCGGCCCGGTTCGCCTGGGCCCTAAAGGCCCTTGGGGGGTTCGCTTCCGGCCGTTGGCAGGGCGCAACAGTTGAAGCCATCGCGGCAAATTTTGCCGTGGTCCATGGCCCAATTGAGCAGGGCCACCCGGTTTTTGGCACCGGTTTTGTTAAATACATTGCTGACGTGGTTATCCACCGTGCGCTTGCTGATCATCAGCGTCGTGGCGATTTCTTGGTTGGTGAGACCCTCGGCCACCCGTTCAACGATCTCCAGTTCCCGCTCCGATAGCCCCGCTCGCGGCAGGCCCAGCTCATCAAGCTCAACCATCAAACCACCGCGGGCCTTGGTAGCACTGTAGGCAGTCTAACCGGGACGTCAGCACCCTGGTCCCCCATGATGGACCGCAATGGTGCAAGGGGTTTTGCAGTTACAACAGGTTCTGGAGGCCGGCGGCTTTGCCGTCACTGCTGAGGTGATGCCGCCCCGGGGCGGCGATCTGGCCGCCACCCTGGCCGTGGCCCGCCCCCTGCGCGGCTTGGTGCATGCGGTCAATGTCACCGATGGCAGCCGCGCCGTGATGCGCATGTGCAGCTTGGCCGTCTGTCGCCGCCTGCTGGATGAGGGCATCGAGCCGGTGCTGCAGCTGGCCTGCCGCGATCGCAACCGCATCGCCCTCCAGGCCGACCTGCTCGGCGCCCATGCCCTGGGCATTCGCAATCTGCTCTGCCTCACCGGCGATCCGGTGCGGGCGGGTGACCAACCGGCCAGCCGGCCGGTGAATGAGCTGGAGGCCGTGAGGCTGTTGCAGCAGGTGACCGCCTTCAACCAGGGGCTCGATCCCGTCAGCGGCCTGCTGCCCGATGGCCCCACCAGCCTCTTCCCCGGGGCGGCGGCCGATCCCCAGAGTCCCAGCTGGAGCGGCCTGAAGGCCCGGATCCAACGCAAGCAGGCCGCCGGCGCCCGCTTTGTCCAGACCCAGATGGTGATGGATGCCGAAGCCCTGCGGCGCTTCGTGGGTGACCTGGCCGGGCCCCTGGGCTTGCCGGTGCTGGCGGGGGTGTTCCTGCTCAAATCGGCCCGCAACGCCCTGTTCATTAACCGGGTCGTGCCCGGGGCCCGCATTCCCCAGGCGGTGATCGATCGGCTGGCTGCCGCCAGCAATCCGGCCGATGAGGGCATCAGTATCGCGGCCGAGCAGGTGGCCTGTTATCGGGGCATTGCCCAGGGGGTGCACCTGATGGCCGTCAAGGCGGAAGAACGGATTCCCTTGATCTTGGAGCGCTCTGGCCTGGTGATCAGCCCGCGCCCCTGAACGGGTCCATGGTTTGGCCCTTGGGGCCTGGGATCAGCTGGCGCCGGTGATGGCCAGATCGCTGCCCAGCAGCTGGGCCATGGCCTTTTGCTGGGGAGAGGGCGCCCCATGGTCGAGGCGGCGGGAATCGGTGATCAGCCAATCGAGGGCGGCCTCCTGCAGGTCGAAATGGTCGCCGTTGCGATCGACGCAGTAGCGGCCAAACACGAGTTTTTCGACCAGGCGCACCCCCGCGCCGATGCGGGAATAGTCAAAAATGATCGAGTTGTCGATCGTGGCGCCTTCGCAAATATGGCAACTGGGGCCAATCATGGTGGGGCCGATGATCGTGGCGCCATCGTCGATCCGGGTCATGCCGCCCACATAGACGGGACCCTGGATCGTGATCTTGTCCCAATTGGCCGCCACATTGAGGCCCGTGTAGATGCCCGGGCGCACCTGCTTGCCGGGGATCTGCACTTGGCGCACTTCCCCCTGCAGGACGCTGCGGATCGCCTGCCAGTAATCGGGTACCTTGCCAATATCCACCCATTCAAACTCCATCGGCAGGGCGTAGAAGGGCGCTCCTTGCTTCACCAGTAAGGGAAATAGGTCGGAGCCAATATCGAAGGGAACACCCTCCGGGATCACATCGAGAACCTCGGGCTCAAAGATATAAATACCGGTGTTGATCATGTCGCTAGCGGCCTCTTCCACCGCCGGCTTCTCCTGGAAGGACAGCACCCGGCCTTCCGGGTCGGTCACCACCACGCCGTAGCTGCTCACCAATTCCCTGGGCACGCGCTTGGTGATCAGGCTGGCCATGGCGCCCTTGGCCTTGTGGCGGCGCACGGCTTCCGTGAGATCGAGATCGATCAGGGCATCGCCGCAGAGCACCACGAAGGTCTCATCAAAGAAGGGTTGAAAGGTTTGGATTTTCTTCAGCCCACCGGCCGATCCCAGGGCATCGCCGATCAGTTGGCCGTCTTCGATCCGGCCTTCAAAGCTATAGGCAATCTCCACGCCAAACCGCTGACCGTCGCGGAAATAGTTCTCAATTTCCTCGGCCAAGTGCGACACATTCACCATGATTTCGGTGAAGCCATGCTGGCGCAGCAGTTCCAGTAGAAACTCCATCACCGGTTTCTGCAGGATCGGGATCATCGGTTTGGGGATCGTCTGCGTAATCGGACGCACACGAGTTCCCTTGCCGGCCGCCAGGATCATCGCCTTCATCGGCGCTGTCTTCCGTGGAAATGATGGGTCACCCTACGCAAGCCCATCAGGCGGCAAGGGCTGTTCTGGCCGGCGTCGCAGCTGGACCTGGCTTTTTGGACGGGTTCTTGGCCTGGTTCTTGGCCTGGTTTGGGGAGAGGTTTGGGCCGAAGGCCCCCGGGCTAGGGCTGGGCACCAGGGGCAATTGCACGCTTTCGCCCCCATCGAGCAGCCGTTTGAGCTGCAGGGGCGCATAGAGGCCCCCGGGTTGCTCCAGTTCCACCTTTCCCTGGGAGCAGAGGAACAGCAGGGCCCAGAACACCCCCACCCGGTCGCAATCCAGGTCGGCAGGCGCCACGGCAGCCCAGGCCTCCACCAGGCCGTCGAACCCCACCCAGGTGAGGCTGGAGGGCCACTGCAGCAGGAACTGGCTCAGGGCTGCGGTGGTTTCCGGCAGCTTTTCGCGGTGGGCCAGGGCCGCCACCTGTTCCATGGCGTCCCGGTCGCTGAAACGTTTGCTGCGGGTGCGGGTGCGCTGGCGTCCTTCCTCCTGCTCCAGCCGTTCGGCGATCTCTTCAAGTTGCTGGATCAGCTCCCCCAGGGTCACGGGCCGCTGCAGGGGCGGTGGGGCGACGGGGCGCCGCAGCAGATGGCGCTCGGGCCGGGCGGGCAGCTCTAGGGCGGAGCTGATCAACCAGCCCTGGCCGTCGTCATCGAAGTCAAAGGGGTCTTCGACCACGGGCTCGGGCAGCACCGTGCTCGCCTCCAGCAGTTCGGCCTTTAGTCCCACTAACACCGAGGCGGCTAGAAACGCCTCGCTGGTTTCGGCCAGATCGTGCTCATAGCTGCCGCCCTGGCGCCGGGATCCCGGGGCAACCACCAGCCTGGGCAGGGCAATACGCGAGCGGAGTTGGTCGAGGAAGCCATCGATCACGCCAATCACATCCACATCCCAGGGGTCGATGTCACCCCGTTCGGCCGCATCCTGGAGCAGCCGGATCGCAAGCCTGGCGCCAGCTTCTGCCAATCCCTAGAAGTCCACTTGTCTGAAAAGTACCGGCTGGCGCCCTTGGCGGCCAGCCATGCCAGACGGAAGAGACAAACCGGGAGCGGCGGGCCGGATCCGATCGAAGGGCTTGCCCCTCAGTCGGCGCTGGTTTTGGCCGAGGTTTGGCCGGCGGCGGGCAGCAGGCCCAGCTGGGCATCCACGGCGGCCCGGTAGCGCTGCACGTCCTCCTCGAGCTCCTGGATCCGCACCTGTTGGGCGGCGACTTCGCCCGGGTTGCTGAGGGTTTCCACCTTTTTCACCACCCCGCTCCAGACGGCGAACACCCAGGCCGCCGTGGCGCCAAGGCCACCAACCAGCAGCAGCAGGGCGGCCAGGGGCAGGGTGGTGCTGACACCGGGCAGGAATTTCACGGTGGTGGCCGCCGTGTTCTCCAGGGTGAACATCACCGTGGCCAGGCCAAAACTGAAGATCAACAGGAAGTTCAGCTGCCGCATGGCTCAAGGCTGGGTTTTCTGACGTTGCGAGCGTAAGGAGGCTGTCCCGTTTCTGGTGCAGGGGTGGGCCCTGGCGCAGAGGTTTGTTACCCGGCGATGGCCGGGGCCTGGAGCAGGGCCTGCGGCAGCAGCTCGGCCATGGGGGAGAGGCGGATCAGGCCAGGGGTCGGGGGATGGATCACCTTGGCCATGGCCAAGGTCTCGCGTTGCACCAGGGCTTCAATCGAGGCCCGGTAGCTGTCGGTCAGGATCCGGGGATAGAGGCCGATGCCGATGATGGGCACCAGCAGACAGCTAATGATGTAGATCTCGCGGGGTTCGGCATCCACCAGTTGGTTGTGGGCGGCCAGCTCGGCGTTTTCCTTGCCGAAGAAGATTTCCCGCAGCATCGAGAGCAGGTACACCGGAGTGAGGATCACGCCGATCGCCGCCAGCACCGACATCACAATCCGGAAGGTGAGTGAGTAAGCCTCGCTGGTGGCAAAGCCCACAAACACCATCAGCTCGGAAACAAAACCGCTCATGCCGGGCAGGGCCAGGGAGGCCAGGGAGCAGATCGTCCAGAGGGCGAACATTTTGCGCATCTTCTGGCCCACCCCACCCATTTCATCGAGCTGCAGGGTGTGGGTGCGGTCGTAGGTGGCGCCCACCAGGAAGAAGAGGCTGGCGCCGATCAGGCCATGACTCACCATCTGCAACATGGCGCCACTGGTGCCCAGGGGGCTGAAACTACCAATACCAATCAGCACAAAGCCCATGTGGCTGATCGAGCTGTAGGCGATCTTGCGCTTGAGATTGCGCTGGGCAAAGGAGGTGAGGGCCGCATAGATGATGTTCACCACGCCCAGCACCACCAGCAAGGGGGCGAAATGGGCGTGGGCCTCCGGCAGCAGCTGCACATTGAAACGCAGCAGCGCATAGCCGCCCATCTTCAGCAGGATCCCGGCCAGCAACATGTGCACCGGCGCCGTGGCCTCGCCATGGGCATCGGGCAGCCAGGTGTGGAGGGGCACGATCGGCAACTTGACGCCAAAGGCAATCAGCAGGCCGGCATAACAGAGCAATTGGAACTTCTCGGGGAAGTCCTTGGCCATTAAGGCCGTGAATTCAAAGGTGGGGGCGCCACCGCCGTAGAAGGCCATGGCCAGGGCCGCCAGCAGGATGAAAACCGAGCCCCCGGCCGTATAGAGGATGAACTTTGTGGCCGCGTATTGGCGTTTTTTGGCTCCCCAGATCGCCAGTAGCAGGTACACCGGCAGCAACTCCAGCTCCCAGGCCAGGAAGAAGAGCAGCATGTCCTGCACGGCAAACACGGCGATTTGGCCGCCAGCCATGGCCAGGATCAGGAAATAAAAGAGCCTCGGCTTGAAGGTCACCGGCCAAGCCGCCAGCACCGCCAGGGCCGTGATGAAGCTGGTGAGCAGGATCAGGGGCATGGACAGGCCATCGGCGCCCACGGACCAGGCCAGGCCCAGGTCGGGCAGCCAGGACACCCGTTCGACCAGCTGCAGGCCCTCCACCGCCGGGTCGTAGCCGTTGAGGTAGCCCCCCACCGTCAGCAGGAAGGTCGCTAGGGCAATTCCAAGGGCATACCAACGGATCGTCTTGCCATCGCCCGGATCGGGGATGAAGGGGATCAGCAGGGCGGCGGCGATCGGGAACAGGATCGAGGCGCTTAGCCAGGGGAAGGCCTGCAGGCCAGAGGGCTCCAGGCCTGGGCCTTGCAGGCCCAGCACTAGGGGCGTCAGCGTCGCCAGGACCGTCGCACCCTGGGACAGGGTGAAGTCAACAAACACAGGTCAGGCTGGACGATCTGATCGAAGTGTAGAAATCATTACCAGGCCTGGCCGTAGCCGATACGCGAAACCACACGTACGCGCGGCCCGTTGGCCTCAGCCCAGCACGCTGAACAGGGCCACCAGGGCGATCACACCGCCAAACACGATCAGGGCATAGAACTGGGCCCGGCCGGTTTCGAAATACTTCAGCCCTTCGCCGCTGCCCAGGGTGATCAGGCCGGTGAGGTTGACGACCCCATCGACCACCTTGGAATCCACCTCGAGCACCTGGCGGGCCAACTTGCGGCTGCCCTGCACAAACAGTTTGTCGTTGATGTCGTCCAGATACCACTTATTTGCCAGGAAGGCATTGAGGGCCGGGAAGCGGGCCGCCACGGCCTGGCCCAGGTCCAGTTTGTGCAGGGCGTAGGCCGCCACGGCCACGCTGATGCCCACCAGGGAAACGGCCACCGAGGCGCCGGCCAGGGGTAGGAACTCGCCCCAGCTGAAGTGCGCTGCCATTTCAGCGGCCTCCTCGGGATCCAGCAGGCTGGCAAAGCGGCTGTTCCAGGGGGTGCCCAAAAGGCCAATCAGGACCGACGGCACTGCCAGCACTACCAACGGCATGGCCATTTGCCAGCCCGATTCGTGGGGATGGCTGGCGTGCTGGCCAGCGCCGTGGCTGCCATCAACGGCAGGGGCCTTGCCGGCGGCCGCCAGCAGGGTGGCCTGGATGGCGGAATCGTTGCCGCGGAACTGGCCTTCAAAGGTGAGGAAGTAGAGGCGGAACATGTAGAAGGCGGTCATGCCGGCGGTGATGAAACCGGCCAGCCAGAGAATCGGGAAACTGCCGAAGGCCTGGCCAAGAATTTCGTCCTTGCTCCAGAAGCCGGCCAGGGGTGGGATGCCGCTGATCGCCACGCAGCCGATGAAGAAGGTGCCGGCGGTCACGGGCATGAATTTGCGCAGGCCGCCCATCAGGCGCATGTCCTGGGCCAGCACCGGTTCATGGCCCACCACCTCTTCCATGGCGTGGATCACCGAGCCCGAGCCCAGGAACAGCATTGCCTTGAAGAAGGCATGGGTGACCAGATGGAACATGCCGGCCACTGGCGCGCCGCAACCCATGGCCAGCATCATGTAGCCGAGCTGGGAAACGGTGCTGTAGGCCAGCCCCTTTTTCAGGTCCATCTGGGTGAGGGCGATCGAGGCCCCCAGCACCAGGGTGATCGTGCCGACCACGGCAATCACCAGCTGCACCTGGGGAAAGGGTGCGTACACGGGCTGGAGCCGGGCCACCAAAAACACGCCCGCCGCCACCATCGTGGCGGCATGGATCAGGGCCGAGATCGGGGTGGGGCCCTCCATGGCATCGGGCAACCACACATGCAGGGGGAACTGGGCCGATTTGGCCATGGGGCCCATGAACACCAGCAGGCAGAGCAGGATTGCCGCGGCGTTGGGCAGGCTCCCGCCTGCTACGGCCTCCTGCAGGCGGGAGCCGATTTCCTCAAAGCCAAAACTGCCCGTAGCCCAGAACAGCCCCAGGATCCCTAGCAGCAGGCCGAAGTCGCCAACCCGGTTGACGACAAAGGCTTTCTGGGCGGCGTTGGCGGCCGCGTCGCGGTCGTACCAGAAGCCCACGAGCAGGTAGGAGCACATGCCCACCAGCTCCCAAAACACATAAATCTCCAGCAGGTTGGGGCTGATGATCAGCCCCAACATCGAGCTACTAAAGAGGGCCAAATAGGTGAAAAAGCGCACATAGCCCTTGTCGTGGGCCATGTAGCCATCCGAATACACCATCACCAGCAGGGCGATGGTGGTCACCAGGGCCAGCATCACGGCCCCGAGCGGGTCGACCCGGAAGCCCATCTCCAGGTTGAACGTGCCGGCGCTGGCCCAGTTGAAGAGCAGTTCGGTGGCGCCGGCTCCGGCCAGCTGCTGGGCCAGGATCGTGTAGCTGAGAACGGCTGAGGCGCCCACACAGCTGATCAGGAACACAGCAACTGGCTTACGTAGCCGGTTGATCGTGCGGTTAAAGCTGATCAGACCAAGGCCTACCAGGCAGGCCCCCGCCAGGGGCAGCACCGGGATCAACCAGGCAAGGGGAGCGGCCGAGTCCATCCAGCACAGGCTTCAAGCGGTCTGACTCTAGGCAGCACCTGGAGCTTGTCCTGCCCTTTTGTGGGGAGGTGTGGGTTCCCTCAGCCCAGCAGCCGTTGCAGGGGACTGGCCAGGACGGCGTGGGCGCCGGCGCCGATGAAGCGGTGGGCCCACCAGAAGATCGCCACGGCGATGGCGATGCCCAGCTGGGCCGGCCTTAGGAATTCAGTCCAGACCAGCTGTTGGCGGCCATCGAGCACGGCCTGGAAGGGCCACACCGAGGTTTGGGCCTGGAGCTCCAAGAAGGCCTCCCCAAAGCGTTGCTGCAGGCGCCGATCGCCATGCCACACGGCAAACAGGTGGTGGGCCACCAGGCCAAGGCTGGTGACCACCATGAAGCTGCTGCCGATCCAGAGCAGGTGGGTGGCGCACCAGAGCACCTGGCCGACGGCCTGGGGGTGGCGACTGATGCGGATGATCCCGGTGGCGTAGAGGCGCACCTGGGGCTTGAGCACCGCCGGGATCTCCAGCAGGTTGTAGGTGGCCGGATAAAGGAACAGGAAGCTGATGGCGGTGCCGCCCCAGACCAGGGGCACGATCCAGGGCTGGTCCTGGAGGTTCCAGAGCCGCAGGCCGTCGAAGCGGTGGGCCAGGAAGTAGCCGATCACGATCACCGCTGAGGGGATGCTCAGGCCGGCGAACAGCAGGCGCCAGGCGCGCTCGCCGATGCGCTCCACCCCCCAACTGCGCAGGGCGGCCCCGCCGCTGTGGATCAGGGCAAACGCCAGCAGCAGGGCCAGCATCACCAGGCTGCTGTGGTGTAGCGCCCCGGGTGGGGGGGCAGGGGCGGCGCAGGCAAAAGGCGGCATGGTGATGACAAGCAGTGTCAGATTCTGGCGAACGGGGATCCCCGCCTACAGTTGCCGTTCGCCTGCCGGTGCGAGCCTCCATCGGGCCACTTCATGGCTGATCTGCCGTTCACCCTTGACCAGCTGCGCATCCTGCGGGCCATTGCCAGTGAAGGCAGCTTCAAAAAAGCGGCCGACAGCTTGTATGTGACCCAGCCAGCGGTCAGCCTCCAGATCCAGAACCTGGAGAAGCAGCTCGATGTCTCCCTGTTTGATCGGGGCGGGCGCAAGGCCCAGCTCACCGAAGCGGGCCACCTGCTGCTCAGCTACTGCGACCGCATCCTCAGCCAGTGCCAGGAGGCCTGCCGCGCCCTCGACGACCTCCACAACCTGCGCGGCGGCTCCCTGGTGGTGGGAGCCAGCCAGACCACCGGCACCTACCTGATGCCGCGCATGATCGGCCTGTTTCGCCAGAAGTATCCCGACGTGGCCGTGCAACTGCAGGTGCACAGCACCCGCCGCACGGGTTGGAGCGTGGCCAATGGCCAGGTGGATCTGGCGATCATTGGCGGCGAGCTGCCCGCCGACCTCAACGATCTCCTCCAGGTGGTGCCCTATGCCAGCGATGAGCTGGCCCTGGTGCTGCCGGTGAAACATCCCCTGGCCCGGCTGGGGGAGCTCAGCAAGGACGACCTGTACCGGCTCGGGTTTGTCTGCCTCGATGCCCAGTCCACCACCCGCAAGATGGTGGACCAGCTGCTAGCCCGATCGGGCCTGGACGTGGGCCGGCTCAAGATCGAGATGGAGCTCAATTCCTTTGAGGCGATCAAGAACGCCGTGCAAAGCGGCCTGGGGGCCGCCTTCCTGCCGGTGGTCTCGATTGAACGGGAGTTGGCGGCCGGCTCGATTTTCCGGCCGGTATTGGCCGACTTGCAGGTGCGCCGCCAACTCAAGTTGATCACCCATCCGGCCCGCTATTGCTCCAGGGCCGCAGAAGCCTTCCGCCGCGAAATTTTGCCCGTGTTCGCCAGCCCCGACAGTCCCCTACGCCAGCCCCAAGTCCAGTCCTTGGGTTAAAAGTAACCCATTGCCGCCAATGAACGCAACCTGCTCCCGAACCTTGCAATAGGAACGCAATAGGAACGCATAGGAACGAGTTTAACCTGAAGTTGGCTAGAACTTATCGGCCTCTGGTGTGAGTCCGGCGGCGTCATCAGCGACACCCTTGGTTTGGAATTTGTTGTCGACGATGTCGGATTGGTAGACGCAGCGCACTTCGGGTTTGTCCTTGACCGAGCCCGTGTAGGCAAAGGTGTTCATCCGTTGTTTGCACTCGCGCATCTGTTCACCCGTGATCGCCCCTTGTTTCTGCAGCACGGCCCAGTTTTCGCGGCGAATGACGCAGCCCGGCTGCAGTTTCGGCTGGGTCACGAAACTTGTTGAAGGGTTCATGGTTGTGTACATCTGCAGGTCCATCACGAAGGCACTGGCACCCCACTGCTTGCAGAATTCCGGGTCCGCCACGGCCATATCGAGCTGCTGGCTGCTGGCGATGTTGCCCTGGTCTCCCTGGGTATTGCTGGAGATTGTGACGCCCACGCCGATTCCCAGCACCAGCACTCCGGCCAGCACCGCAATTCGCGCCACGTTGAACGGAGGGGGGCCGCCGCCATTGCCATCGGGCCCACCCTGGCCACCGCCAGACCCGTTGCCATTGCCGGAACGGCCTGGCTGGCGAGGGGCGGCGCGGCCTGGGTCGCCATAGGAATCGCGTTCGTCGTAGCCGTAGGCCCGCCTGGCGGGGCCGTAGTCGGCGGAGCGGCCGCCCCCCCGGGCGGGCGGTGGATCGTTGCGATAGGAGCGGCTCATGTCTGCTCCTCTTCCGGGCTGCGGGGCAGGCCCATCGAGTAATTCAGCACCCGGGCGTCGGGGTTGTAGCGCAACTCCCCGGCTTGCAGAAGCTGGCGCACGGTGCCCTCCAGGTCGGAGCCGATCCGGCGCAGGGTGTAGTCGGTGAGGTCGGCGCCGGCGTGGCTGGCCACCAGATCCCGGAAGCGCTGCTGCAGCTTCTCCAGCACCGGGGCATCCCAGAGGAATTCGTTATCGGGGTCCACGTCCATGGTCAGCTGACTGGCATCCGCCACCAGCTGGCCGTCTTCAACCCGGGCGGTGAACAGCCGGATGTGGCGGGTCGTCGATTTGATCAGGGTGTCAGCCATGGCCCCAGGGCAGCGCCCGATCGTGGGCTTCTCCTTAGTTTAGGAACCCTGCCTGCTGGCTGGCTCCCTAGGGCGCGGAACCGGCCATCGCCTTGCCCATGCGGGCGTCAAGACGGCTGGGGCTGAAGCCGTTTGGGAGCGGCCAGACGCCAGCTGGGGCGGTCGGTTGGCCTGGCCCAAAGGGCTCAGATAGTGGTGGCGGTTCCCCTACGCCAGGCCGCTGGCCCCCCTATGGTTGCCCCTGGATTTCCATGTGCAATGCGCGTCGCCATCGCTGGAGCTGGCTTAGCAGGTCTCTCCTGCGCCAAATACCTCTGCGACGCCGGCCATGTGCCGATCGTGCTCGAGGCCCGGGACGTGCTCGGCGGCAAGGTGGCGGCCTGGCAGGACGAGGATGGGGATTGGTATGAAACCGGACTGCATATCTTTTTTGGCGCCTATCGCAACATGCGCCAGCTCTTCGCCGAGCTGAATATTGAAGATCGGCTGCAGTGGAAGTCCCACTCGATGATTTTCAACCAGAAGGAGGTGCCTGGCACCTATAGCCGCTTTGATTTCCCGGACCTGCCCGCCCCACTCAATGGCCTGGCCGCCATCTTGGGCAATAACGACATGCTCACCTGGCCGGAGAAGATTGCCTTCGGCATCGGCCTGGTGCCGGCGATCCTCAGGGGCCAGAGCTATGTGGAGGAATGCGATCAGTATTCCTGGAGTGAATGGCTTGCCCTGCACAATATTCCTGAGCGGGTGAATGATGAGGTGTTCCTAGCCATGAGCAAGGCCCTCAATTTCATTAATCCCGATGAAATTTCCAGCACCGTGGTGCTGACGGCCTTGAACCGGTTCCTCCAGGAAACCGATGGATCGCAGATGGCCTTCCTCGATGGCAATCCGCCGGAGCGGCTCTGTCAGCCGATTGTCGATTACGTGCGGGCCCATGGCGGGGAAGTGCACCTTGATAGCCCCCTGCGCGAGATCCAGCTGGCCGAGGACGGCAGCGTTTCGGGCTTCCGCATTGGCGGCATCAAGGGCAAGGAGCCCCAGGAGATTCAAGCGGATGCCTATGTGAGTGCCATGCCCGTGGACCCGCTCAAGCTGCTGCTGCCTGAGCCCTGGAAAGCCCTGCCCTATTTCAGCAAGCTTGATGGCTTGGTGGGCGTACCGGTGATCAACATCCACCTCTGGTTTGATCGCAAGCTCACCGAGATCGACCACCTGCTCTTTAGTCGCTCCGATTTGCTCAGTGTTTACGCCGACATGAGCAACACCTGCCGGGAGTACGAAGACCCTAATAAATCAATGCTGGAGCTGGTCTTCGCCCCCGCTAAGGACTGGATCGGCCGGTCCGATGCCGAGATCGTGGCCGCCACCCTGGAGGAGCTCAAGCGCCTATTCCCCCAGCATTTCAGCGGTGACGATCAGGCCCAATTGCTGAAGTCGAAGGTTGTTAAAACCCCCCAATCGGTCTATAAGACCGTGCCCGGTTGCCAGCAACTGCGGCCCGACCAAGCCTCGCCGATCCCCAATTTCTTCCTGGCCGGTTGTTTCACCATGCAGCGCTACCTCGCCTCGATGGAGGGGGCTGTGTTGAGCGGTAAGCAGTGCGCCGAAGCGATTGCCCAGTCCCCAATGGCCCAGCCGGGGGCCGCAAGCCCGGCCAGTTTGGCGGCGGTGTAGGCGTGGCCCTGGCTTCATCCGTGGGATCCGCAAGGGGGTCAGCCGGCCTAGGGCTAGAGCTGGCTCAGGCCTATGAGGCCTGCCGGCAAGAAACGGCCCAGTGGGCCAAAACCTTCTACCTGGGCACCCTGTTGATGCCCCAGGCCAAGCGCCGGGCGATCTGGGCGATTTACGTCTGGTGTCGCCGCACCGACGAGCTGATGGACAGCCCGGAGGCCCAGCAGCGCCCGGTGGCTGAATTGTCCGAGCGGCTCGATGCCTGGGAAGGGCGCACCCGCCGCCTGTTTGAAGGCCATGTCTGCGATGACCTCGACCGGGTGATGGTGGATACCTTGGAGCGCTATCCCCAGCCCCTGCAGCCCTACCTCGACATGATCGAGGGCCAGCGCATGGACCTGCTCCAGCATCGCTATGCCAGCTTCTCGGAACTGGAGCTCTATTGCTATCGGGTGGCGGGCACGGTCGGCCTGATGACCCAGGAGGTGATGGGGGTGGATCCGGCTTACACCACCGCCCCCTGGAGCGAGCGCCCCGATACCTCCGAGGCGGCCGTTGCCCTCGGCATCGCTAACCAGCTCACCAATATCCTGCGCGATGTGGGCGAGGATCGCGGTCGGGGCCGCATCTACCTGCCCTTGGACGATCTGAAGCGCTTCAATTATTCCGAGGCAGAGTTACTCGCCGGCACCCTCAACGACAACTGGCGGGCCCTGATGGCCTTCCAGCTCGAGCGGGCCCGCCATTGGTTTGCCCGCTCCGAGGCTGGGGTGCGCTGGTTGGCCCCCGATGCCCGCTGGCCCGTGTGGACGTCCCTGCGGCTCTACCGGGGCATCCTCGATGTGATCGAGCAATTGAACTACGACGTGTTTAATCACCGGGCCTATGTGCCCCGGCTCGGCAAGTTGCTGGAGCTGCCCTTCTCCTACGTGATTTCCCAGACCCGCTAACCGGGCGGCTGCTAGGGGATAGGGATCGCTTTTTAGGCCTTTTCAGGCCTGTTAGGCCTTTTGCAGCCACTCGATCAGGATCGGATTGACCTGCTCGGGGGCTTCATCGTGGGGGCAGTGGCCCAGTCCGGGTAACACCCGCAGCTCCTGAATACACGGGAAATTGTGTTGCCATTCCTGGGCCTCGGCCACGCTCTCCCAAGGGTCCGCCTCCCCCCAGAGCAGGCGCACCGGGCCCTGGAGTTGGGCCAGCAGCTCCGGGGCCAGGCGGTCGTCAAACAGGTTGACGAAGCCGCGGAAACTTTCCCTGGCGCCGGGGTCCCGGCTTGGGCCCACCAGGATCTCCACCAGGTCGTCATCACAGTTGGCGCCGCTCGGGTAGGCCTGGCTCAGCACCTGGCGCACCACGGGCGGCCGGGCCAGCAGGCTGAACAGGCTGCCGATCAACCAGCGTTGACGCACCAGGCCCATCAGCAGGGGCCGGCTCCAGCGTTGCAGCGGCGGCAGTTCCGCCAGCCGTTTGCGATCGAGGGTGCGCTGGGCGCAATCGATCAGGATCACCTGGGCGGGGGGTTGGCCCTGCTCGGCCAGCAACCGGGCGGCATTGAGGGCCACCACGCCACCGATCGAATTACCCACCAGTTGCAGCCGTAGGCCCGGCGCCCCAGGGCCAATCACCTGGCGCACGAAATCCACTACCAGAGCGGCCCAGAGGTCGAAGCCGTAGGGCACCGAGCCCAGGTCCTCGGGCTCATCGGCCAGGCGCGAGCGGGGCTTGCTGCTGGCCCCAAAGCCGAGCAGGTCAATGGCGTAAACCTGGCCCACGGCCGCCAGGGCCGGCAGGTTGTGGCGCCAGTGGCCCTTGGAGGCACCGAAGCCATGGATCAAAAGAACGGCCCCCCCGGGAGGGAGGCCGTTCGCGGGAGCGTCAGCTTGCACCCCATCGATAGGGGAGGGGGCTGCGGGGAGGCTAGGGCCGTCCCAGGGGGCGCAGCAGTAGCTGATCTGGTGACCCCGCCAGGTCCAGAGCTTGTTAACGACCACAGGGGCCTGGGGGATCAGAAGGGGGTCCAGGTTGGCTCAGACGGGGGTCTTCTGGTCGGCTAGGAGGGCCTTGAGTTTGGCCAGTTCGCCGGACCAGCGGGGGTCGGGGGCGCCTTCGACGATCGTGTCGCTGTGCACAACCTTGTTGATGGCCTTGCGGGCCACGGTCGAGGGGGCAGCGCCAGCGCCGGGACGGCGGTCGTTACCTGGGGCGCCGCTGCGGGGGTCGCGACGCTCGGAGCGCTCAATGCGCAGGTTGTTGCCGCCAAAGTCGCGGCCGTTGAGCTGCTCGATCACCTGGTCGGCGAGGGCTTCCTCTTCGACATTGGCGAACCCGAAGCCGCGGCTGGCACCCGTCTCCCGATCCTGAACGGCCTTGAAGCGCACGCCTTCGCCAACGGCGGCGAAGAGGGCTTCGAGCTCCTTGGCATCAAAGCTCTGGGGCAGGTTGCCGACGTAAAGACGAACGCTCATGGGATCGGGAGAGAAAGGAACTGGGGGGTGGGCCGGTCGGGGTTGCGAGCTGACGCTGAAAAACAGGGACCCGACCTTTGAGCCGTTGTCCGTTTCTGCGTTGTCCTGAAGTCCGGGGATCACCGTCTGTTTGGAAAGATCCAGAACGGAGGCTTTCAGAACGAGAGCTTTGCCCTAACAGGCGCAATTCAGGTCGTTAGCAACGACTGTGCTTGGGAAGTTAATCACGGCGAGGGCCCTTTTCGCCAGGCGTGTTTGCCTGGCGCAGGGCCTGGCGACACCAGAGCAGGGCCTGCTCGCGGTCGCCGATGCGACCAAAAGCCCGTTCCAGGGTGAGTTGGTCCAGCAGTTCGCCTAGGCGGCGGGAAGGGGCCAGGCCCAGTTCCGTTTGCAGGCTGCGGCCATCGAGGGGGGGCTTGGGATGGAAGAGGGGATCGCTCGGGTTGCGCCAGCGCCCTAGCCAGAGTTGGGCCAGGGGGCCAGGCCAGGCCAGGAGCAGGGCGGGCAGTTCGTCCTCCAGCTGGCGTTGCAGGGCCAGCCGCTCCGGCTCCGTGAGCGCGGCGATGGCGGCCCCTGGATCCCCGCTCCCAGGCACCCCAGGCTCGAGCCGCTGCCACCACTGGCGCAGCCGCTGGCAGCGCTGTTGCAGCTTGCGACTGGCCCGCAAACCCCCAAGGGCGTGGGCGTCAAACAGGCGGGCTAGCCGGGCCAGGGGCAGGGCCTGGTGCTGCTCATGGGGGGTCAGGCCGCAGGTTTGGGCCTGCTCTGGGCTGAGCCGCCCTAGGGCCGCTGCGGCCTGGGTGTCGGCGCCCCAGGGCTGCAGCAGGCCTGCCCCTAGGGCTTGCTGCAGCCCCTGGTGGCCGCGGGGGGCTTCTGCCAGCTTGACCAGTTCCGCCAGCACCCGTTCGCCAGCCACGCTGGCCAGGCGTTGGTGGTGGCGCTGGATCCAGGCCCAGGTGCCTGCCTCCAGGCTGAAGTCGAGTTGGGCGGCCAGGCGGATGCCGCGCAACAGGCGCAGGGGATCGTCGAGCAGGTTGGCCTCGTCCACGGCCACCAACTGGCGCGTCTGCAGGTCGGCCAGCCCGCCGAGGGGATCCACCAGCGGCTCGCCCGGGCCCAGGGGCAGGGCGATCGCATTGATGCGGTAGTCCCGCCGGGCCAGATCGGCCGCCAGGCTGCCGCCGCAGCGGCGGGCCAGGTCCAGGCTCCAGCCACGCACCACCAGCCGGGCGATGTCCCGTTGGGGATCCAGCACTACCGCACAACCGCCATGCTCCTTGGCCAGGCGCTGGCAGAGGCCGATGGCGTCCGTGCTCACCACCAGGTCCAGGTCGGGCTGCTCCGCCAACCGATCCAGTAGGCCATCGCGCACGGCCCCGCCCACCAGGGCGGCATCGGCGGGCAGGGCCGCCCGGGGGACCGGCCAGCGGTCGGTGCGCAGCCGTTGCCAGAGCAACTCGGTGGCGGCCGCAGGGGTTAGGGCCAGCGGCCCAGCAGGCCTGCCCAGGGGCGGGTCGGGGGGCAGCTGGTCAGGTGTCACCGGCCCTGTCATCGCCCTAGGCCCGGAAACGGGCGGCGCCAGGCCCAGGGCCGGGGGGTGGGCTTGGGGCCAGGGGCGCGCCAGAATGGCTGGGGGCAATCCGTCGGTGGCATGTGCATTTGCGTCGATTGCCACTGGGTGGACCGTTGCCAGGCCTATCACGCGGTGGAGCGGCAGCATGGGGTGGCTCACCTGTGCGCCGCCCCCAGTTTTGTACCCCAGTCCCCCCGGATCCATGTGGCGGTGATTGATCTTGGCGACGCCCAGGCGGGGGTGGAGTGGGATGTGCGCAGCTGCGACAGCTTCGAGGCCGAGCCTGGCCGCTGGCTGCGGCTGCGACCCGGCCAGGCCCAGCCGACATGAGCGCCCGAGCGTCCCTACTGGTGGCCCTGCACAGTTCCAGCGACTGCCTGGCCGTGGGCCTGCAGCCCTTGGCTGCTACCGAGCCCCCCCAGGTGCTGGCCTTCCCCCTGGGCCGCCAGCTCTCGGGCGCCCTGCTGCCCTGCCTGGAGCAGCTGCTGCCCGCCCCGCGCTGGCCCGAGATCGGCCGGCTGGTGGTGGCCACGGGGCCGGGGGGCTTCACCAGCACCCGGCTCACGGTGGTCTTGGCCCGCACCTTGGCCCAGCAGTTGGCCGTGCCCCTGCATGGCGTTGGCAGTTTTTTACCCGTGGCGCGGCGGTTGATGCGCCAGCGGCCTGAGCTGGCGGCGGTCGAGCGGTTCTGGCTGGTCCAGGACCTGCCCCGGCGCGGCACCGTGGCGGGTTGCTATGGCGCCGACCCCGGGGCCCTCGGCGCCCTAGCTGAACTGGAGCAGCCCCGGCTGTTTGGCCCCGGCGAGGCCTTCGCCCAGGGGCTGGCGCCGGAGCTGGTCCTGCCCGCGGCGGTGGATGCCCCCCTGGACGTGCTGGAGCTCCTGGCCCTGGGCCAGGCGGCTGCGGCCCAGGGCCTGGCTGGCCCCTGGCAGCCCGTGTTGCCGATCTATCCCACCAGTCCGGTGGACTTCACGCCCCAGCCCGCCAGCCAGGGCTCCACGGTTGCCCGGCCAGCCATTCCCCCGCCAGGCGCTCCTTTGGCAGGCAGGGCCAGCGGAGTGGGCTGATGGCTGGCCCCGGCCCCCGCAGCGATCGGTCCGCGTTGCCAGTCCGGCGGTCGCCCGGGCCGGGCCGTCGCCGCCGGTTGCGCCCGGGGCGCGCCCGGCGCCAACCGGCCAGGGGCTGCCGCCGGCGGCTTGGGCGCTGGTGGCCCCTGGCCCTGGTGGCTGCGGGCTTGCTTTGGCTGTCGCGGGGACTGTGGCTACCGCCGCTGCCGCCGCCCCAGCTGATTTTGGTGCTGGGCGGCGATGTGGCCCGGGAGCAGGAAGCGGCCCGGCTGGCCCGGCGCCTGGGCCTGCCGTTGCTGGTGAGCGGCGGCAGCAATCCCGAATACGCCACCTGGGAGTTCCGTCGCGAGGGGCTCCATCCCGGCCAAGTGCTGCTCGATTACCGCGCCCACGACACCCTTAGCAATTTCACGTCGGTGGCCGATGACCTCAAGCGCTCCAAGGTGCGCAGCGTGATGCTCGTCACCAGCAGCGACCACATGCCCCGGGCCCTGCTCGTGGGCCGGATTGTGGCCGGTAGCCGGGGGATCGGCCTCACGCCCGTGGAAGTGCCCTGCGGCCAACGCTGCATCCCCGAGCGCAAGGGCAAGGTCTGGGGCGATGGCCTGCGGGCGGCCCTCTGGGTGCTGACCGGCCGGGACCTCAGGTTTTGGGCGGCAGGGCGGTTCGCTCCGCTGCTGGATGGAGCTGGCCGACCGGTTCATCCGCCCTCAGGGGGCCTAGATCCAGCAGGGCATTGATCTGGGCCTGGCAGGCCGCCGTCACCACATCCAGGTCGGCCCGGCGGCGTGAGGCCGGCGGCGGGATTGGCGTGCCGATGCGGATGTGGATCGGCACCAGGCGCGCCTGGCGGCCGGTGCCGAGGGCCCGGTAGCTGTTGATGATTGCTACGGGCAGGAGGGGTGCGCCGGAGCGGGCCGCCAGCAGGGCGGCCCCTGGCATCGGCGTGTTGACCCGGCCATTGGCCTGGCGGGTGCCATCAAGGAAAACGCCCGTGGCCCAGCCCTGGTCGAGTCGACCGGTGGCGGTGCGGATCGCCTCCCGATCGCTGGCGCCGCGGGCCACCGGATAGGCCCCGCAGGCCCGGATGATCGGCCCCAGTAGGGGCACCCGGAACAGTTCGGCCTTGGCCATGAAGGCCACCGGTCGGCCGAGGGCATGGCCCAGCAGGGGCGGATCCAGGTGGGAGCCGTGGTTGGCCACCACCACCAGGGCCCCCTCCATCGGCACGTTGTTGTTGCCGGCGGTGCGGCCGCGGAACAGGAGCCGATAAATCGGGAACACCAGCAGGTAGCTGATGATTCGGTAGGTGAGGCTCGGTTTGGGGCTGCTGAGCAGGGCCGGCGGTTCGGGCGGCTTGCGCAGGCGCCGCAGGGCCCGGCGCAAGCCGCTGATGCGACCGCCTTCGGCGGGCACGATGGCGCCCGCAGGGCCGCCAGCCCGATCTCCAGGCTTGCTCACAGGCCCAGGTCCGCGGCGGCGGCGATCTGGGCGGTGGTGACGCCCGCCAGGCTGCGTTTGATCAGGCCGCTGAGCACGTTGCCGGGGCCGATCTCCACGGTGGTGTCGATCGCCTGGGCGGCGAACTGGTCCATGGTTTCGCGCCAGCGCACGCCGCTGGTCATCTGGCCCACCAGGCGGGCCTTGAGCCGCTCACCGCTGGTTTCGGGGGTGGGGTCGGTGTTGCTCAAGACCGGGATCGTGGCATCGGCAAAGGGCAGGGGCTCCAGCTCCTGGGCGAAGGCGGCGGCGGCCCCGGCCATGAAGGGCGAATGGAAGGCCCCCGACACGGCCAGGGGGATCGCCCGCTTGCAGGTCAGCTGGGCGCTGACGCTGGCCACGGCTTCGGAGCTCCCGGAGAGCACCACCTGGGCGCTGCTGTTGTCGTTGGCGATCACCACGTCCTCGGTGGCGGCGACCAGGGCCTCCAGCTCGCCGCGATCGAAGCCCATCACGGCGGTCATGGCACCGCCGCCGGCGGCGGCCATCAGGATGCTGCGCCGGTGCATCAGGGCGAGTCCCGTTTCGAAGTCGAAAACGCCGGCCGCATAGAGGGCCACGAGTTCCCCCAGGCTGTGGCCGGCCACCAGGTCGGCGCTGCGGCCCTGCTGGCGCAGGCCATCCACCAGCAGGCTCTCGACCACGAACAGGGACGGCTGGGTGTTGCGGGTGTCGTTGAGGTCCGTGGGCTCGGCGATGGCATCGAGCCCTTCGCCGGCGCAGATCGCCAGCAGGTCGCGGCCCAGCAGCTCGGAGGCGAGGGCAAAACGCTGGCGGGCGTCAGGCAGATCGAGCACGGCCGTTGCCATGCCGAGTTTCTGTGAACCCTGACCCGGAAACACCCAGGCGATCCCCATGGTGGCGGTTGCGCTTTTGTGGGCTGGAGACTACGGCGCGGCTGTTGGGGCCCCGCTGGTTCAGGTGGCCTGGGGACCGCCCCAGCGCAGCAGGGCCGCGCCCCAGCTCAGGCCGGCGCCGAAGCCGCTGCTGGCGATCAGGTGACCCGGCTGAACCCGGCCATCGCGCACGGCCTCGTTGAGCATCAGCGGGATCGTGGCGGCGGAGGTGTTGCCATAGCGGGCCAGGTTGCTGAGCACCCGCTCGGCGGGAATGGCGAAGCGCTCGGCCACTGCATCGAGGATCCGCTGGTTGGCCTGGTGCAGCAGCAGCCAGTCGAGCTGGTCGGCACTGGTGCCGGTGCTATCCAGCAGGTCCTTGAGGATCGCCGGCACCTCGCGCACCGCGAATTTGTAGACCTCCTGGCCATTCATCTGGATCGGTTCGAAGCCGCCTCGTTGGGCCTGGCTGCCGGCCACCACCCTGGTGTGCTCCTCGATTTGGGCCAGGGTGAGGCAGCCATTACGGCTGCCATCGGAGCGCATGCGGAAGCCCAGTAGGCCGTTGTCGGCCCCGGGGCAGGCTTCCACCGCCACGGCGGCGGCGCCATCGCCAAACAGCACGCAGGTGCGGCGATCGTCCCAGTCCACCCAGCGGCTGAGCTGGTCGGCGCCGATCACGAGGGCGCGGCGCACGCTGCCGCTGCGGATGTATTGGCTGGCGGTGATCAGGGCAAACAGGAAGCCGCTGCAGGCGGCCGTGATGTCGAAGGCCACGGCGTTGCTGGCCCCCAGGACCCCCTGCACCCGCGGGGCGGTGCCGAACAGGTCGTCGGGGCTGGAGGTGGCCAGCAGGATCAGGTCTAGGTCGCTCGCGTGCCAGCCGGCATGGGCCAGGGCCTGGCGGCCAGCCTCGCTGGCCAGGCTGGTAACCGTTTCGCCCGGGCCGGCCACGTGCCTGGCGCCGATGCCGGTGCGGCTGCGGATCCAGTCGTCGTTGGTCTCGACCCGTTCCCCCAGTTGGGCATTACTGAGGCTCACGGCGGGCAGGCCGCTGCCGCAGCCCACCAGGGCCATGCCGACGGCCTCCGCCATTGGGCTGAGCGACACCTGAACGACCCCAGTTGGCGGTCAGTCAACCACAGGCGACTACCGCATCGGTGCTGTCACTGAGCTTGTGCAGGTCGTCCATCACGCCATGGCTGGCGGCGGAATGGGCTAACCGCAGGGCGCTCACCACCGAGAGGGCCTTGCTGCTGCCATGGCCGATCACGCAGACCCCATTGACGCCCAGCAGCAGGGCGCCGCCATGTTCGGCGTGGTCGAGCCGTTTCTTAATGCGCACCAGGTTGCTGCGCAGGAAGGCGGAGCCCACCTTGCCCCGGCGTCCCCGGGGCAGTTCGGCCCGCAGCACATCCAGCAGCACGCTGCCCACCGATTCGAGGAATTTCAGCAGCACGTTGCCGGTGAAGCCATCGCACACCACCACATCGAAATCGCCGGAGAGCACGTCGCGGCCTTCGCAGTTGCCGGCAAACACGAAGCGGTCGTCGGCCGCCAGCAGGGGGTAGGTCTTGAGGCAAAGCTCGTTGCCCTTGCACTCCTCCTCGCCGATGTTGAGCAGGCCGATCCGGGGCCTTCGCACCTGCAGCACATCGCGGCTGTAGATGTTGCCGAGCAGGGCGAATTGGTGCAGGTAGG
This sequence comes from Synechococcus sp. Baikal-G1, assembly GCA_002737305.1. Classification (GTDB taxonomy): domain Bacteria; phylum Cyanobacteriota; class Cyanobacteriia; order PCC-6307; family Cyanobiaceae; genus BAIKAL-G1. Next base: position 3,131 of record NSII01000111.1, on the reverse strand, counting down.
CGGGCTTGGCATCCATGTTGGCGCCCACATCGAGCACCAACACCTGCTGGTTGGGATCCTTGGTGGGGAAAAGGGCGCCGATGGCGGGGCGGTCGATGCCCTTGAGCCGACCGAGCCGGAAGATCGCCGAGGCCATCACGGCGCCGGAGTTGCCCGCCGAGTACACCGCCGTGGCCTCAGCCGCCTTGACCAGGTCCATGGCCAGGTTGATGCTGGCGTCCCGCTTGCGCCGCACCACCGTGGCCTCTTCGTTCATGCCCACCGAGGGGCCGCTGGCGACCAGTTCAATCAGGCCGGCGCCGATGGCAGCGGCCAGCTCTTCGCCCAGGCCCAGGGCCGCCACGGCCTGATCGACGGCGGCGGTTTCAGCCACGAAGCGCACGCGCACCGGCAGGAGGGCCACGGCCCGCAGGCAGCCCTCCAGGATCGGGCCGGGGGCATGGTCGCCGCCCATGCCATCCACGGCCACCCACAGGCGCTCGGCGTCGATGATGGCCAGATCGTCGCTGGGATTGTTGCCCTGCTGCAGCCGCCGCAGGGGATCAAAAACCAGGGGTTGGAGCACCGAATTCGCCATCGAGCCGGCCACCGAGCCCGCCGCGCCCGCCACGGAGCCGGCCACGCCGGCGACATTCCCGGCCATTGAGCCGGCCACGCCGGCGACATTGCCCGCCACATTGCCGGCGGCGCCAGCGACGTTGCCGGCGGTGGACACGACCGAGCCCGCTACCGAGCCCGCCATCGAGCCCGCCGCCGAGCCAGCGGCGGAGGCCGTGCCCACCAGGCTGGTCACCGCCGCATTGCGGCGGTACCAAATCACCAGGCGGCGAATCGCCTGGGGCCGCCGACGCTTGGGGTTGCGGCCAGTGATGTCAGTGTCCTTCGGGGGCAAGGGCTTCGATGATGCGCTGGAACAGGTACCCCGTTCCCCGGGCCGTGAGAATCAGCTCGGGGTTGGCGGGGTCGTCCTCCAGTTTGGAGCGCAACCGGGAGATATGGACATCCACCACCCGGGTGTCGACGTGGCGCTCGGGGGTGTACCCCCAGACCTCCTTGAGGATTTCGCCGCGGCTGAAGGGTTCGCCGGAGCGGCCCACCAGCAGCTCCAGCAGGCTGAACTCCATGCCGGTGAGCCGGATGCGTTCGTCGCCCCGGTACACCTGGCGCTTGTTGGTGTCGATCTTGAGGTCGCTCACCTGGATCACGCCGGAGTTGGGGATGCCGGCGGCCTGGTCCTTGTCGACCCGGCGCAGCACGCAGCGGATGCGGGCCTCGAGCTCCTTGGGGCTGAAGGGTTTGACGACGTAGTCGTCGGCGCCCAGCTCGAGGCCGGTGATGCGGTCGGCCACATCGCCTAGGGCCGTGAGCATCACGATCGGCACGTCCGATTCCTTGCGCAGCTCCTGGCAGACGCCATAGCCATCCAGCTTCGGCATCATTACGTCGAGCACCACGAGGTCGGGGCTGGTGCGCCGGAAGGCCTCGAGGGCTTCAATGCCATCGCAGGCCGTGACCACCTGGTAGCCGATCATTGAGAGTCGGGTTTCCAGGATGCGGCGGATGCTGGCTTCGTCGTCAACGACCAGAATCGTTTCCTTGGCGGGGGGAGAAGCCGTCATTGCGGCGGTTGGACCGAACGGTTTGAGTAGATCGACCCACTGAAAAGGCCGAAGGCCCTGTGGGTTTATCAAGGATCATCAATCTTCATACACCCCCGTGGGACGTTCCAGCCTCTACGTCTGCCAGACCTGCGGGGCCCAGACCCGCCAGTTCTTCGGTCGCTGCGCCGCCTGCGGCAGCTGGAACAGCCTGGTGGAGCAGGTTGTGACCGCCAGCGACACCCGCCGGCGCCGGCCGGTGGTGAGCGCTGCAGCCGCTGCAGGAGCGGCCGGTGGGGCTCCCGGCGCTTCTGATCTGCTGCATCGCGCGCGCCGATCTGAGTCGATCCACACGGTCGGTGAGCGGCCCCTACAGCGCCTGGGCAGCGGTTACGGCGAGCTCGACCGGGTGCTCGGCGGCGGCCTGGTGCCCGGCTCCCTGGTGCTGGTGGGCGGCGATCCCGGCATCGGTAAGTCGACCCTGCTGCTGCAAAGCGCCGAAGCGATGGCGGCCCGCCATTCGGTTTTGTATGTGAGCGCCGAGGAATCGGCCCAGCAGGTGAAATTGCGCTGGCGCCGGCTCGGCGGCGCTGGCAGCCAGCTGCAGTTGCTGGCCGAAACCGACCTGGAGATTGTGCTGCAGGAGCTCGAATCCCTGCGGCCGGCGGTGGCGATCATCGACAGCATCCAGGCCCTGCACGACGGTGAATTGGCCAGTGCGCCGGGGTCGGTGGCCCAGGTGCGCGAATGCGCCGCCGCCCTGGCCCGCATCGCCAAGCGCCAGGACACGGCCTTGCTGCTGGTGGGCCATGTGACCAAGGAGGGCACCCTGGCCGGCCCCAAGGTGCTGGAGCACCTGGTGGATGCGGTGCTCACCTTCGAGGGCGACCGCTTCGCCAGCCACCGGCTGCTGCGGGCCGTCAAAAATCGCTTTGGCGCCACCCACGAGCTGGGTGTCTTTGAGATGCGCGACCGGGGCCTCGTCGAGGTCACCAACCCCAGCGAGCTATTCCTCGGCAGCGACGAGCCCTCGGCCGGCACGGCCACGATCGTGGCCTGTGAGGGCACCCGGGCCCTGGTGGTGGAGTTGCAAGCGCTGGTGAGCACCACCAGCTACGCCAGCCCGCGCCGCACGGCCACCGGCATCGGCACCAACCGCCTGCACCAGATCCTGGCGGTGCTGGAGAAGCACCTGGGCCTGCCCCTCTCCCGTTTCGACTGCTACCTGGCCGTGGCCGGCGGCCTGGAGGTGGAGGAGCCGGCGGCAGACCTGGGCGTGGCCACGGCCGTGGTGGCCAGCTACCGCGATCTCACCCTGCCCCCGGGCACGGTGCTGGTGGGCGAGCTGGGCCTGGGCGGCCAGCTGCGGCCCGTGGGCCAGCTGGAGCTGCGCCTGCAGGAGGCGGCGCGGCTGGGCTTCCGCCGGGCCGTGGTGCCCAAGGGCAGCGGCCTGGGGCCGATGGCGGCCGGCATCGACCTGCAATTGCTGGAGGCCGGCACGGTGGCGGAAGCCCTGGTCCTGGCCCTGGGCGT
>NSII01000110.1 GCA_002737305.1 Synechococcus sp. Baikal-G1 | reverse complement strand
GCCCGAGTGGTCGGGCTCGGTGTGGGACACGATCAGATAATCGATCTCTTTTGGATCGATCTGGCCCTCCAGCAGGGGGATCCAGCTGTCGCGGAATTTGGCGTGGGAGGTGTCGATCAGGGCGGTGCGTTCCCCCCGCACCAGGAAGGCGTTGTAGGTGGTGCCGTTGCGCAGGCCGAATTCAATGTCAAAGCGGCTGCGGTCCCAGTCGAGCGAGCGGATCGTGCTGGTGTCGGCTCCGATCCCCTCGCTTTGCAGGCTGAGCCGGGGCGCGCTGGGGCTGCCGATGACGCTGGCGGCGGCGCTGGCGGCGGAGGTGGGGGCCACGGATGTCATGGGCTGGGCCTCGGCAGGGATGACTCTGGAGACCCCCACGTTAAGAACGGCCCGAACCGGCCTGGCTGGGCGATCGATTGGCTCTGCTGATTGGCTTGATGGCTTGGGGCAATGGGGGTGGGTTCAGGGATTGCAAGACAAACAGTGCCCTGGATCGGCCGCCTTGAGGCCATCGCCCGGACCCTGGCGTTCCGTCCTCCCCCTAACTGGGTCGCGTCCTTGCCGCTGGCATCGCTTCTAGTCCACATCAGAATCACGGGCTACGCCTAGGCGATTTGAGTCAAATCTTTGGGTGGAGGCGCAAACTGGGTGACCCAATAGTTGAGTAAAAGTTTATCCAAATTGATGGCTTCAGGTTTGAATGAATCCAGCAGTTCTGGCGTTAGGTTGCTCCACTGGTCGACGATGAGAGCCGGAAGATCCTTGAACATTTCATTCGAGCCAATTGGCTGCATGATCGGCACGCAGCCCAGACATAGGGCTTCCCAGTGGCGATGGCAGTCTAGGCCGTTGCCGTATGGAGAAAGAACAAACTTGTAGCGGACCATTTCTTCCCATACCTTTGTTCTAGGCATCGCATTGATGTTGATATCGATCAGCTCGCTCGGAATCTGGCTGAGGACGTCTTGGCGGGCTGGAGTCAGGGAGAAGTGGGCGAAGATCTTATGAGACCTGGGCCCGGCAGAGTCGCGCACCCTTCGAAGCAGCATCTCTTGGTGACGCGGAAGGTAGCCTTCGTGGGGAGCCCCTCCAAAGCTTGCTTGGATCTGCTGAAATCGTGTGGTAGTCCAGGCCTATGGGAACTTGCTGAATCTTTGGGTGCTCGAGGATACAGTTCTGGGCAAACCATTTGATGAGCAGGGAGTTGCCCAGGAGTGCTCGGCATAGAGTTTCTTCCAGGGGGTACGATTGCCCGTCCCAGATGTCTACATGGCCACCTGGCACGGTTGCATCAGAATCTCCAGAAATAATGAAAAAATTATGGTTTATTTTTGGCAGAATCTCTTTAAAAAAGAACGGGATCATGTCCGTGCAGAGATAAATAGACATCCCGTCGTACATGTTGGGACCATCGACCATCTCAAGCAGGTATTGATAGTCGTGGGCCCAGCTTGAGCGGGGCTCGGGCGCGTAAAAATCGCACGATTTGAGAAGCCCCCGACTGCCGACAAAGTGGCAGGTGTTCTCCATCTTTTATTGGCAAGAATGGTGTTCTTTGACCCTATCGCTGGGGCAGACGCCCTATCGATCTCCAGCAAAATAGCTCCGGCGCCGGTGTTCAACGCCGGCCGGGCTGGGCCTTGCTGCCGGAAGCGGCTGCCTCCGCTGGTGCGGCAGCGCTATTGGTTGAATTGTCTTCAGCCATGGAGCGTCCCGCCGCCATGGCCGTGGCCATCGCCGCCTGGGCCAGCCCGAGGGCCTGGGCCTTGAGGTGGGCCAGGAACTGCAGGTTGGCCTCTGGGAAGCGGCCGTCCTCGGCCAGGGGCAGGGGGCCAGCCTCCTCGAGACCCGACTCCCCTTCCATCGCTGGCGTGATCACCACCAGGGCGGGATCGAGGGGGGCGTCGTAGCGCCACCACCGGCCCGGATCACTGATCGCCACCGGGGTGGGGTGGGCTACGGCTGGGGCGACCGCGTCAAGGCCCTGGCTGGCCCGCAGGGCCTGGGCCCGTTGCTGCAGGAGCTCGCGCCGCTGCAGGGCCAGGTCGGCCAGCAGCTGGCTGCGGGTGCGGCCGCGCAGCTGGAACAACACAAACGGGTCTTCGCTGAAGCGATCGCCCATCAGGTAGTAGACGGCGCTGGCGTGTTTGCAGGGGTTGGCCTTATCGGGGCAGCTGCATTCGCTGCGCACCTCCTGCAACTTGAACGGGAACAGGCGCCGGCCGCTGGCCGCAAAGGCCCGCTCGATGTCCTGGGGCATGATCCCGGCCAGCAGCTGGGCCGACCAGCGGGCCTTTTGGCCCAGGGCTTCGAGCACGTAGCTCCAGTCCTCGTCGCTGAGCACATCGAGCCAGAGCTTCACCTTGTAGGGCTCGCTCTCGCTGCCCTGCACCCGGGCATGGACCCGGCGGCCCTCAAAGCGGATCGAGAGCACGTTGCCCTCGCGGGCGTAGGTCCAGGCGCGCTCCAGCCGCTTTTTGTAGCGGTAGGAGTTGATCAGCTCCATCCACTGCTCCACCCACCAGGGCTGCTGGCCCAGGCCCTGGTCGCCGAGGGAGGTGGTAATCGTCATTTCAGCCGTGGAAGCGGCCTTGAAAGTAGGCCGCTGCCGAACGGATGTAGTGGCGGATGTCGTCCAGCATCCAGGGATTGTCAGCGATCTGGCTGGAGGGTGGATCGGTCACGAAGCTCGGGCAGCCCTTCGCCACATCCAGGTTGAAGTCGGCGAAGTGGTGGAAGGTGGAGTGGGCCAGCACGGCTCCGGCTCCGGGCTGGTCTTCGATCACGGCCGAAATCTGGCTAGCGCCCGATTGTACAGAATGGCCTTGAAGTAACACGTGCTGGTCCGGGTGGTTGGGGATCAGCACCCCTTCATGGGGGTGGGCTGGAATCACCAAAGCGCCGGCAATGAGGCTGGGGAAGGCCAAGATTGGATGGTCCATCATCTTGCTCACCAACTGCACACCACCGTTTTGGCCGGTGACCACGCAGGGCCATTGAATGCCAGGGCAGTGGGGATTGATGTATTCGGGCCGCTCCGGATCTGGGTTGGCATCCAGGCTGTGGAAGCGGTTGGTTTGGCCGAGGGATTGCAGGGAGGCACTGCAGTTGCGCACGCTGGCGCCCAGGTCGGCGTGGTCGCGGGCGTAGACAATCGAGGTGCCTTGGCTGCGGGCGGCTTCCAGGGCCTGATAGAAACTAGCCCCAGGGGTGTCACCGGCATCGGCGCCAATCAACCAAACCTGGGAATACTGCCCTGAGCTCAGGTTGTGATGCAGCGCTTCGATGGCGGCCCCATCGCTCGGGTAGGCCTGGCCGATGCAACTGGCGGCAGGATCCTTCTGGCGACAACCGATCTCGATAATATCGCGCAGGATGCTGAAGCGATCACTTCCCCAGTCATCGTCACTCTGCGGAATTGTGATCTGCAGAAGGGCGTTGGCCATGGTGGTGGGTCGGGGCGGATGGTTCATTTGACGTTAGTCGCCCCAGCGGGCCCCGGCCGGGGGGTTGCGTTGCCGAGGCGCTGGCGGTGAAAGGCCCTGCCCCAGGCACCAGGGGCTTTCAGGTTCAGTCCTCCAGGGCTACCAGCTGGCGTAGCTTGCCCATCTCCAGGCCCCCGAGCCAGTCTTCACCGGAGCCGATGATGTCTTCGGCCAGGCGCGATTTCTCGCGAATCATGCGGTCGATCCGTTCTTCCACCGAGCCGCTGGTGATGAACTTGTGCACCAGCACCCGGTTGGTCTGGCCGATGCGGTAGGCCCGGTCGGTGGCCTGGTTTTCCACGGCCGGGTTCCACCAGCGGTCGATGTGGAACACATGGCTGGCCCGGGTGAGGTTGAGACCCACGCCACCGGCCTTGAGCGAGAGCAGGAACAGCTGGGGGCCGCGGGGATCGTCTTGGAAGCGGTCCACCATCGCCTGGCGTTCGTTCTTGCTGGTGTTGCCGTAGAGGAAGGGCACCTCCTGGCGCCAGCGCCGCTCCAGGTGGGCTTTGAGCAGGTGGCCCCATTCGGCGAACTGGGTGAATAGCAGGGCCCGATCGCCCGCCTCGATCACCTCCTCGAGGATTTCTTCGAGCCGCTGCACCTTGGCGCTGCGGGTGGCAAATCTCCCATCCACCCCCTGCTCCTTCAGGGCTAGGGCCGGGTGGTTGCAGATCTGTTTCAGCTTGGTGAGCAGGGCCAGCACTTGGCCGTGTTTCTGGCCCAGGGGGGAGCGGGCGATCGCATCGAGGCTCTCCTCGACGGTTTTGTTGTAAAGCTGTTTCTGCTCGGGCGCCAGGCCCACCCATTCGAGCAATTCCACCTTCTCGGGCAGGTCGGAGATGATCGATTTGTCGGTTTTGAGCCGGCGCAGGATGAAGGGGCCGACCCGGCCCTTGAGGTCCCGCAGGGACGACATGTCGCCGTAGCGCTCGATCGGCAGGCGGTAGCGCTGGCGGAAGAAGGCCTCATCGCCGAGCACCTTGGGGTTGAGGAAGTCCATCAGGGCCCAGAGCTCGCTCACCCGGTTTTCCACCGGTGTGCCGGTGAGGGCGATCCGGAAGCGGCCCTGCTTGCCGGGCCGGCCCAGGTCGCGGGTGGCCTGGCTCTGTTTGGCGCTGGGGTTCTTGATCGCCTGGGCCTCATCGATCACCACCCCCTGCCAATCAATGCACTCGAGCAGCTCGCTGTCCCGTTGCACCAGCCCGTAGCTGGTCAGCACCAGGTCGATGCCGTCTAAGGCCTTTTTCAGGGCGGCTTCATGGGCGGGCCGGCGCGGGCCGTAGTGCTCGCGCACCTGCAATTCGGGCGTGAAGCCGGCCGCTTCCCGTTTCCAGTTGGTGAGCACCGAGGTGGGTGCCACCAGCAGCACCGGCCGCTTTAGTTCGCCTTCGGCCTTGAGGTGTTGCAGGAAGGCCAGCAGCTGGATTGTTTTGCCTAGGCCCATGTCGTCGGCTAGGCAGGCCCCCTGGTCGAAGCGATGCAGGAAGGCGAGCCAGCCCAGACCCCGTTCCTGGTAGGGCCGCAGCTGGCCGGCGAAGCCCTCGGGCGCCGGTAGGGGGTCGGGGGCCTTTTGCTGGTGGTATTGCTCCAACACCGCCTGCAGGCGCGGGCCGGGGTTGAACTGGTGCACCGGCAGGCGGTAGAGGGTTTCGCCTTCGTTACCGGTAATGCGTAGGGCCTCATCGAGCTTGAAGCCGGGATCCAGGGCGCAGAACTTTTCCGCGTTCTTGAGATCACCGGGCCGCAGTTCAATCCAGGCGCCCTTGTGCTGCACCAGGGGGCTGCGCTTGGCCGAGAGGCGCTCGAGATCACGCAGGTTGAGGGTGACGCCGCCGATCATCAGCTCCCAGCTCCAGCTGAGGCTTTCGCCCAAGGTGAAGCCCCGCGATTGGCTGGGCAGTTCCGCCTGGATCGCCAGGCCAAGGCGGCTGGCCAGACCGCCGCTGAGGCTGGCTGGCAACACCACTCCCACGCCCACATCGCGCAGGCGGGCGGCGGCGGTGCGCACCAGCACGAAGGCCTCGGCCGGGGTGAGCTGCATCGTTTCCGGGGCGGCGGCGTCGAGGCCCCGCTCGATCGGTTCAAACACCTGCAGGGCCCGGCCCAGACCCTCCAGCAGCAGGGATCCGGGGTTCTCCAGGGTCACTTCACCAAGGGTGAGCTGGTGGTCGCCCGCCGCCCAGACGCTGGCGGCCGAAAGTTTCAAGCTGGGGTCGGCCTCGGCCTGGAGGCTGAAGCGCAGCTCCCACAACTCCTCCCCCTCCGGCGGCGTGAATAGTTCCAGGCAGGCATGGGCCGGCTCCACCCGGCCGGCCACCGCCTCCCGCCAATGGTGGGTGGCGGTTTCCAGCCGTTCGGCGTCCTCGCCATCGAGCTCCAGCCGGCCGTCGCCCGGGCCAAGGGCCTTTTGCCAGGCGCCCAGCAGGGGATCGAGGCCGGAGCAGGTGGGGCTGAAGCCCGCCCGCAGCTGGCCATCGAGCAGGGCCTCCAGCAGCCGGGCCACCAAGAACCGCTGGGAGCCGGGTCGGCGGCAGCTGAGGCCGTTGCTGCGTTCGCCCGCATCCACCACCTGGGGCAGGCGCGTCGCCAGGTCTTCGAGGCGGCGCCGGTCGTCTTCGCGGTTGAGCAGCGGTTGCCAGCGGCCCCGGCCCTGGCGGGCCTCCGGCAGCCAGCGGCCCCGGGCCAGCAGGCTCAGGCTCCAGCGCTCCAGGTGACTCCACCAGCGCAGTTCATCGGCCAGCTCGCTGGGGGCGCCGGCCAGGGGCAGCTGGTTGAGCCACTGGGCGGCGGCGGCGGGCTTGAGCAGCCAGCCCTCCACCCGCCAGGGCCACCACTCCACCTGTTTGGGCAGGGGTTCGCCGGCCTGGAGCGGCAGGCCGCTCCAGATCGCGCCGTCGGATTCGGTGCTTTTGCGGCCGCGGCTGGCCTGGCGGCGGCTCGGCAGGGTGAGGGTGGCCTCGGCGGGTCGGGAGTCCTCCGACCACAGATCGAGCTCCTCCAGCCAGGCGCCCAGGTCGTCCTGGTTAAGGCTGAGGGGGTGGTCCGGCACCCCGTCGAGCGTGGGGGTCACGGGCGTGGCCACCCGCCAGGTGTCCGCCCACAGCAGCAGGCCCGCCGCSATGCGGCCGTTGGTGGCGGTGGGGCCCGCCTTGGTGGCGGGCAGCCAGGTGGCATGCAGCAGGCTCATGGCCTAGGGGCGCTCTTCAGGCGTTGAACCCCGTGCAGCAGCAGGGCAGCGCCGATCAACGGCAGCCAGGCACGGAGTAAGCCCATCATCACTGCTGGAGCTACGGCCGCCAGGGCGCCCGGGAGCGGTTGGTCGGCCGGCCAGGCCGCCACCGGCGGCAAAGCGAGGCTGTGGATGCCGCAGACGGCGCCCACCAAGCCGGCCTGCAGGTGGCTGTCGTCAGGGTCGACCCGCTGCAAATGGAAGGCAAGTAGGCCATAAAAGAAGCCACAGCCCCCGGCGCGCAGGGCCGGCTCCAGCCCCAGGGGGAGCCCCAGGGCCAGGGCGCAGAGACCTGCCGCCAGGGCCCAGGCGATCGAGCGCAGCCGCAGCTCGGAGCGGGACTCAGGGCCGGTGGCAGGCTCGGCTGGGACCGGATTGGGCAACACACGCAAGGGAAGGCAGGGCGCGGAGCCCTTCGGGCCTGTGCTGGGCGATCATGCCCTCTCCAGGGCTGTTTTGCCGCGTCGGACCATGGCTGCTGCTTCCCCTTCTTCCGMCGTCGGTGCTTCCGCTCTTAGCTCCCCTGGGGGCGCGCCGGGCCCGGGCCTGCCCCGCAGTGGCGCCGAGATCCGAGCGGCCTTTCTCAACTTCTACGAGCAGCGGGGCCACCGCCCCATGGCCAGCGCCTCCCTGGTGCCCGAAGACCCAACGGTGCTGCTCACGATTGCCGGCATGTTGCCGTTTAAACCGGTGTTCCTGGGCCAGCAGGAGCGGCCGGCGCCGCGGGCCACCAGCAGCCAGAAGTGCATTCGCACCAACGACATTGAAAACGTGGGTCGCACGGCGCGCCACCACACATTCTTCGAGATGCTGGGGAATTTCTCCTTTGGCGATTATTTTAAGGAGCAGGCGATTGCCTGGGCCTGGGAGTTGAGCACGGGCGTCTATGGCCTCGATCCTAAGAATCTGGTGGTGAGTGTCTTCCGCGAAGACGAAGAGGCCGAAGCGATCTGGCGTGATGCTGTTGGGGTGAAYCCCAAGCGGA
>NSII01000109.1 GCA_002737305.1 Synechococcus sp. Baikal-G1 | reverse complement strand
CACCCAGTTRATTGCCGATGGCGTGACCGCCTCCAACCTGGGCCGCGGCTACATCCTGCGGCGCCTGCTGCGCCGGGTGGTGCGCCACGGCCGCCGCCTCGGCATTGATCAGCCCTTCTTGAAGCTGATGGGGGAGGCCTCGATCGCCCTGATGGCCAGTGCTTACCCCCAGCTGGAGCAACGGCGCGGGGTGATTGGCGCCGAGCTGGAGCGCGAAGAGGCCCGCTTCCTGGAAACCCTGGAGCGGGGCGAAAAGCTCCTGGCCGATGTGCTGGCCGCCAAGCCCGAACAGATTTCCGGAGAGCAGGCCTTTGAGCTCTATGACACCTTCGGCTTCCCGATTGAACTCACCGAGGAGATCGCCGAAGAGCACGGGCTGCGGGTCGATCGGGCCGGCTTTGAGCAGGCGATGCAGGCCCAGCGCCAGCGGGCCAAGGCCGCGGCGGTGAGCCTCGATCTCACCCTCCAAGGCGCCATTGAACAGATGGCCTCCCAGCTGGAGCCCACCGCCTTCCAGGGCTACGCCGCCTTGGAGCATCCCAGCTGCGTGCTGGCCCTGGTGGTGAACGGCGAGCCGGCTGAGATGGCCGGGGCCGGTGATCGGGTGCAACTGGTGCTCGATGCCACCCCCTTCTATGGCGAGGGCGGCGGCCAGGTGGGTGATCGGGGCGTTCTTGTCGCTTCCGGCGCCGACTCCGAGCTGCTCGTTTCGATCGAGTCGGTGGGCCGCAACCGCAGCGTGTTTGTCCACACCGGCCTGGTGGAGCGGGGCCAGCTGGCCGTCGGTGATGTGGTGATCGCCCAGGTGGATCGGGCCTGCCGCCGCCGCGCCCAGGCCAACCACACGGCCACCCACCTGCTGCAGGCAGCCCTCAAGCTGGTGGTGGATCCCGGCATCGGCCAGGCCGGCTCCCTGGTGGATTTCGATCGCCTGCGTTTCGACTTCCACTGCCCCCGGGCCGTGACCGCCGCCGAGCTGGAGCGGATCGAGGCCCTGGTGAATGGCTGGATCGCCGACGCCCAGGCCCTAGAGGTGCAAGAGATGGCGATCGAGCAGGCCAAGGCGGCCGGCGCCGTGGCGATGTTTGGCGAGAAGTACGCCGAGGTGGTGCGGGTGGTGGATGTGCCCGGCGTGTCGATGGAGCTTTGCGGCGGCACCCACGTGGCCAACACGGCCGAGATCGGCCTGTTCAAGATCGTGGCCGAATCGGGCGTGGCCGCCGGCATCCGCCGGATTGAGGCCGTGGCCGGTCCAGCGGTGCTCGCCTACCTGCAGGAGCGGGAGCTGGTGGTGAAGGCCCTGGGCGAACGCTTTAAGGCCCAGCCGGGCGAGATCGTCGAGCGGGTCGGCGCCCTCCAGGAGGAGCTCAAGGTCACGGCCAAGGCCCTGGCGGCGGTCCGGGAAGAACTGGCCCTGGCCAAGGCCTCGGCCCTGGTGGCCCGGGCCCAACCGGTCGGCGGCGATCCAGGCGCTGCGCCCTTCCAGCTGCTGGTGGAGCGCCTCGATGGGGTGGAGGCGGGCGGCCTGCAGAGCGCGGCCCAACAATTGGCCGACCAGCTCGGTGATGGGGCGGCGGTGGTGCTGGGCGGGTTGAGCGATCCCAAGGACCTAACAAAAGTGGTGCTGGTGGCGGCTTTTGGTAAGGCCGTGATCGCTAAGGGGCCCAAGGCCGGAGCTTTCATCGGCGCCGTGGCCAAGCGCTGCGGCGGCGGCGGCGGCGGCCGGCCCAACCTGGCCCAGGCCGGCGGCAAGGATGGCGCCGAGCTGGATGGGGCCCTCGCTGCGGCCAGGCAAGAGCTGGAGGCGGCCCTGGCTTAGGGCCCGTGGATTCGCCGCGCCGATCGATCCCCTAGCCCAATCCCCCTGACCCCACGCAGGCTGGCCCCAGGCAAACTGACCTTACGCAAACTGGCTCCACGCAGCCTGGGTCTGCGGAATTCTGTGCCCGCCTTACTCCCTTCAAGAGCCCCTTAGGCCCATGCCCCTGCTGCTGCCCCCGATGCTGATTGCCCAGGCCCAGGTGCAGATGGGCTGCAACGGCACCCTGCTCCAGGCCCGGGGCCGGGCTGAACGAAAGCGGGCGATTGCTGCCCTGAGGTTGTCCCTCAACCTGGAGGCCGAGGCGGCCACGGCCGCTGGCGCCCTGGCCAGCCTGCAGGCGCGCTTGGATTCGGTGCGCCAGGCCCTCCAGCAGCTGGGGGTGCGCAAGCTAGAGGTCACGTCGCCGTCCACCTGGTCCAGGGCTGCGGAACGGAAGCAACCGCCCCTAACCACGGCCTCCCTGCAGGTGAGTGGCGAGCTGGCTCCGGCCCAGTTGCAACGGTTGATCCGCCAGGTTGGCAGCTTGCCGGGGGTGCGGCTGTCCCCCGTCGACCCCCGCGCCCAGGCCAGCGGCGACGCCGGCTCCCAAGCCCGCCTGCTCAAGGCTGCCTATGGCGATGCCCGGGCCCAGGCCAAAACGATTGCGGCGGCCATCGGCCTGCACCAGCTCCGGCCCCTGGAGGTGGACGTGGAGGGCGGCGGCGGGATGCCGATCCTGATGCGGGCCATGGCCAGCCCCGATGCGGCCCCCTTTGATCCGGCCGAGTTACCCGAACCGGTCGAGCGCCTCAGCCTGCTGGTGCGTTTTTGCGCCCGCTGAACAGGATTGCGATGCTGCCAACCCGACACCTCGGTAAACCTGCGCCAGAAACCTGGTTTGGCCTTGTCGATGGCATCTATGCAATCGTCTTGACGATTGTGGTGTTGTCCTACCCCCAGTTGATCCTTGATGCGATCAACAAGGCGCGGGTCCATGAAATTGCCTACGACATGTTGGGTCGCCTCCTGCTGTCCCACACCATGTCATTCTTTGGAGTCTTTCTCACCGGATTTGAGATCTGGTCAATCCATCGTGCCCTGCTCAGCCTGACGATTCCGGCGAGGCGCAAGACCGTGCTCTCGGCGATTGTGCTTTCGATTATGGCGTTTGCACCCGTCTGGGTCGATGTAAATAACCATTTAAGACAGGAATATTTGATTGCCCGTGACCAATTGCTTGAAACCGATGCAATGGTCTTTCGATTGGTTTTCTTTGTTTTGCTGTTGATTGTCTTTGCGACCCTGGCTTGGCTGGCCTGGTTGGAGATGGTTCAGTATCCCGATCAGCGCCAGGATCTGGCCCAAGTGCGGGCGGTCTGCCTACATCGCTGCTGGCTGCTGGCTGCGGTCTATGTTTTTTCCTTGCTGGTTCCCCACCGGGGCGCCCTTTATATTTTCATGGTTGCCATGTTCAGTTATTTTGGCCGGGATCTATGGCTATTTCTCCGCTCTCGCTTCGTCCGTTAGGCGGCCTGACAGGTCTGGCTCTTGATCTGTTGTGATTGTTCCAGGTTCACGCAGTGCGACAGGGCCTAGGCTCGGTGGAGTAGGAGCATTTCCATGCGTCAGATCACGTTCGGGCTGGTCCTCGTTTTGAGCAGCCTCTCGGCCTCGCTTCAGCAACCGGCTCGAGCCGTGGTGGTTTGCACCGGCCCCGGCGTTCCCGCCGGCTGTGTGGTGGCTAGGCCCCGGGCGGTGGCGACGCCTCGCGTCGGTGCTCCTGGCGTGCCGGCGGCAGGTGCTCCTGGCTACGGGGCCCCCGGGGTTCCTGCTGCTGGAGCCCCCGGTTATGGCGCCGCCGGTGGCGGAGCCAATGTCAATGGGGGAGTGAACCGGGCTGGCCGCCGTTGAGCCCAAGTCGATTGAGGTGAACTAGGCGTGGAAGAGGTCAACGACTCCTCGGTCCCGGTCAATCCAACTGTTAATCTCTTGAGATTGGCGGGTTCTCTTTAGTGCCCGAGGTTGCTGTGCTTGCCCAGCAATTATTCCAAGGTGTTGACCGCCCTGGACACAACAAGGACCAGTAAAATGAGCATGCCAGAAGATTGCATGAGTTGCAATATTTTCGCTTTATCGCCAATCACGCTGTGATTTTCGGGCGGCCCCATCGTGTTGCTTGATATCACGGTGAAATAGAGATAGTCCAAGGCAGTGGGAATCCAGCGGGCGTTGGAGTCAACGGCTTCACGTGGAAACCAGATCGAGCAGGGGGCTTCCGGGTGGAGCAGCCGTCTCACCTGGGTTGGGAAATCGTCATACCAATACCAGAAAAAGAAAACTAGATTCAATGAAATGTAGATTCCGATGGAAAGACCTAGCAGCAAAAACGATCCCACATGGAAGGAGTAGATACTGATTATAGTAGCGATTATGTTCAGTACCAGGTCAATCGTGGCTAGCACCCCGAAGCTCAGCAGGAGTTTGCGAAAGAAACGCACTTGGTGAAGTAGCGATTTGACCATCACCACGGCCATGGCCACCAGGATCACTTCCAGGACGCTGGAGAGAATTGTGACAATCCAGTGATCAGGCGGCACCACGTTTTCACCGCTGAGTGAATTGACAGGGTCTGACCAATAGAGCTGGAATACGATCCAGCGCACCAGCATGTTGATGATCGGCGATAGGGTTAGGGCCAGGATGTAAACAGTGTTGGTCTTGCGATTGGGTAAATGGTGTAATGGTTGGTGGGCACGAATCTCCATGATTTGGTTTTATTTCTCCTGAATCTAGGCATCGATTCTGGACGTTTTTGGCGGTTTCTGGGCCTTCGCAACAGAATGTTGGGGTCCGCCTTGGCGGTAGCGGTGCTGCCTGGCTAGGGCCCGCTGGCCCCAGCCACCAGCCAGGCCCCGGGACGCTTGTAACGCAGGCCCGGCCGCTGGGATGCCGGCAGGCTGCGGCAATGGTGCTGCGGCGGGAATCCGCCCAGGGGCCCAGTTGTCCTGTAAAGGCTAGAGCCAGCCTGGTTTTTGCTTGCCTCTGGCCGGCGGAATCCGTTTCCGGGCCCGGGTTCACCCGGTCTGCACCGCTGTGGAGCCCTAGGGAGCACACCCAACCCCGCTGGCGGGCTGTAAGGTGGTAGGGATTCTAAGATTTCTCTTGAGCGAGCTCATCACTTCCTGAGGGCTGTCGAAGGATCGGTTCATATCGTTTTCCGTTCATGACAATTTACGTGGGTAATCTTTCCTTCGATGCCGAAGTGGAAGACCTCCAGGGCCTGTTCTCCCAGTATGGGCAGCTGAAGCAGTGCAGCTTGCCCCTCGATCGGGACACGGGTCGCAAGCGCGGTTTCGCCTTTGTTGAGCTTTCCACTGATGCCGAGGAAACCAAGGCCATCGACGAACTCCAGGATGTCGAGTGGATGGGTCGCATGATCCGGGTCAACAAGGCTGAGCCCCGCGGTGGCGGCGGCGGCGGCGGCGGTGCCCGTGGTGGCGGCTACGGCGGCGGCGGCGGAAGCGGCGGCGGCTACGGCGGCGGCGGCGCTGGTGGTGGTGGTGGCTACGGCGGCGGCGGCGGTGGCCGCAGCCGCTACTGAGCCCTCGCCCAGTTGCTGAGCTAGTCGTTTAAGGGGGCTGGAGTCATGGCCAGGGGAATCCGCTGATTCCTCTGGTGATGCCCGCCCGTCCCATTTGAGCTTCACCCTGGACCAGGGCTGCCTGGTTCCGCCAGGCTCCCGGGCCCAGTCCCCCTGGCCTTCAAGCCAGGTGATTCACCATCCCTTCGCCATCTCCCTGCGGGTGAGCTGGCTACAGGGGTGGTTTTTTTGTGCGAGTGCCCTTGTTGCCCCAGGGTTCCCTGGTCTTGGCTGCTGGCGATCCGCCGTTGCAAGGCCTGGCTGTCCGATGCCGGCGCCCTGTTTGGGGAGCCTGATTGGAATAAAGGCTTGAGCTTGCAACCAATCGTTTCGAGGCGCGGCCAGACTGCAGCCATGCAGGATTCCAGTACCGATGGGGGCCCCTATCGGGTGCGCTTTGCCGATCGCCACGAGCGCAGTGTTCCTGATGAGGTGGGCGGGCCGCGCTTTGGCTGCCTGAATGACGCCCTGGCCTTCGCCCACCTCCAGGTGAACAGTCGCAACGCTGCCCTGATTGTTGAAAAGCTGGCCCCAGGAGGCTGCTGGTTGCAGATGGCTCGCCTGGATTAGGGCCTCAGCGGCGGCCCAGGAGGTCCTCCCAGGTGGGAGCGGCGGCTGGGGCGCTGGGGAAGGGACGGGGCTGGGGCGTGGTGCTGGCTGGGCGGCTGGATCCGATCGCGCGCCGAAGGGCGGAAAGGGTGCTGGTCATGGAAAACAAACAGATGGTCGGTATGGATTTCGCACCGGGTGGCATTCCTTCCCGCAAGGGGAAATCACACGGGAATGCCTGGCATGGACCTTGTTGCTGGCCCCAGGAAGCTCGGGGCTTGGCACGGTGCTGGTTCTGGCGATGGCGAGCATCGAACCCGCCGGCTTCTGCCAGATCTCTGCACATTAGCTGGCCCTGCTCAGGAGCTGGTCGTTGTTGAAGAGAACCCGCACAGTTCTTCACTGGCCTGCCAGAGCCGGCGCCGCTGGCTGCCATCGAGGGCCGCCGCCGCGACCTTGCAGGCCACGGGCCAGCCGCCCAGGTTGGCCAGGCCATCGGGGCCATACAGCGCTCCACCGCGGGCGTCCGGCGCTACGGCGGCATGGAGCTGGGGGAGGGCCCCCATGGCGGCGCTCTGGAACAGGGGATCCAGCAGTCGGTAGGCCAGCCCCTCGATCCAGGAGCCCTTGGCCGCCACCGAGCTGGGTTGCAGGTTGGTGCGGGCCAGGCCCGGGTGGGCGGCGATCGACAGGGTGGAACTGCCTGCGGCGACCAGCTGCTCTTGCAACTGGAGGGCCATCATCACGTTGGCCAATTTGCTTTGGCTGTAGGCGGTCCAGGGGTCGTAGCGGCGCTCCCCCTGCAGGTCGTCAAAAGCGATGCGGCCGAAGTAGTGGGCCCCCGAACTCACGGTCACAACCCGGGCGCCGCTCTGCTGCTTGAGCAGGGGTAGCAGGGCGGTGGTGAGGGCGAAGTGGCCCAGGTGGTTAACGGCGAACTGCAGCTCATGGCCGTCGCGGGACAGGCGCCGAGGCGGCGCCATGACGCCGGCGTTGTTGATCAGCAGATCGAGGCGGCCGAATTCCCGTTGCACCTGGCTGGCCGCCGCGGCGACGCTGGCCAGGTCAGCCAGATCCAGATCGATCACTTCCAGGCCCGCCCGGGCCAGGGGCAGTAGCTGCTGACGAACCGCTTCGCCCCGGCTGCGCTGGCGGCAGGCCAGCAGCACGGTGGCGCCCCCTTGGGCCAGGGCCCGGGCCGTTTCCAGGCCCAGGCCACTGTTGGCTCCGGTGACCAGGGCGATGCGGCCGCTCTGGTCGGGGATGTCGGCTTCGCTCCAGGCCATGGGATTGATTCGCTGCGCTGGTGGGAAGGGGTGGACTGGCCTGGGGCGACTCAGTCCTCCGGGAACAACAGCGAAGCCAGTTCCTCCGGATCGACGTCGTAGACACGGGCCAGGCTGGTTTCGATCGCGGAGGTCACTTCGCCCGGCAGGAAGCGCATCGCATTGAGGGCGTCCTCGGCGATCTCCTCGCTCAGCAGGGTTTCTTCGCCCTCGAGCTTCTCGTCGTTGATCACCGCCATCACCCAGCTTTGGTAGGCGTAAACCAGATCGGAAAATTCCAGCTCAGGATCGTTGAAGTCCAGGGCCATGGGGCTGTAAGGCGCATGCCCCTGCAGTTTGCCGTGGGGGCGGGGAGGATGGCAGGCATGAGCGACACTCCCCACCTAGATCCCGAGCTCGGCCAGGCCAGCCCCGGGATCGAGCGCCCCAGCGCCCTGGCCCTGCAGGCGACCCTGGTGGATTTCGCCCTGGCCGAGCTGGTGCGCCAGCAACGCCAGAGTTTCCAGCCCCTCTGGAGCCGCGAAAGCTGGGCCAAGCTGTTGATCTGGCTAGCACTCAACTGCGGCTGCGGCACCGATACCACCAGCCTGGAGGCCTTCGCCGCCGCCATCGGCCCGAGCCAGATGGCCCGCCTGCGCCGCCAGTTCTTCGAGCGGCAGCTGGAGGACCTCAACTTGATGATCCTGGCCGATCCGGCCGAGCAGCAGGTGTTGGTCTGGCCCCTGGGGCCTGCCATTGGTGCCGATGGGGCCGCTGACCTCGCCTTCGACCGGGTGGCGGCAGCCCTGGAGCGGGTCGGCCTCAGCCAGCAGCTGGTTGCCGAGCAGGGCCGCTGGCAGAGTTTGGAGGCGCTGGTCTCCGTGCCCTGGAGCTAGCCGTGCAGCTGATCCGTGCCTACCGCAACCCGGGCTACGAGGCCCTCGCCGATGGGGTGCTGGCCTTCTTCGATCGCCGAACCGACCTGCACAGCTCCGGCGTCTCCTTTGGCAGCTCATCCGACCCGGGTGCGGAAGGCCCCAGTGGGGCCGGCCAGGTACCCGACAAGGTGTCCACCGACATCAGCCTGGTGGCGATCGACCGCTCCGACCCGGAGGCCTACGCCCTGGCCGATGTGATCTGCCGCGGCGTCACGGCGGCCCTGGAGCGCTACCTGCAGGAGCTGCCCCTGCTGCGCCAGTGCTGCCCCGAGCGCAGCCTGTTCGTGCTGCCGATTTTCAACCTGCAGCGCTATGCCCCGGGCGAGGGCTTCAAGAGCTGGCACTGCGATTGGACCACCAGCGAGGAGGCCACCGAACCGGTGCGGCGGGTGCTGGCCTGGATCCTTTACTGCAATGACCTGCCCGAGGGCGGCACCGAGTTCCACTGGCAGGACCACCACGAACCGGCCGAACGGGGCAAGCTGCTGCTCTTCCCGGCGGGCCTCTCCCACATCCACCGCGGCCGGGTCAGCCACCAGCACGGCAAAACGATCGCCACCGGCTGGATCAACGCCGGCACGCTGCCGGACTACGTGGGCCGGCTGGCGGCGGGCTGAGGGCTGGGGGTGCTTGGGCTGATCCGGGGCTGCCGGCGTGGCCCCGGCCCCTTTGAGACCATGGGACCACTAGCCCCACCCGATTCGCCGTGACCGAGCTGTCTGCCCCAGCCCCTGAAGCGGCCCTGCCCAAGACCTACGACCCGGCCGGCACCGAGAGCCGCTGGCAGCAGGCCTGGGAACGGGCGGGCGCCTTCCATCCCGATCCGCAGGCGCCGGGGGAGCCCTTCTCGGTTGTGATTCCGCCGCCGAATGTCACCGGCAGCCTGCACATGGGCCATGCCTTCAACACGGCCCTGATCGACACGATCGTGCGCTTCCAGCGCTTGCGCGGCAAGAACGTGCTCTGCCTGCCCGGCACCGACCACGCCTCGATCGCGGTGCAAACGATCCTGGAGCGCCAGCTCAAGGCCGAGGGCCTCAGTAAGGACGACCTGGGCCGTGAGGCCTTTTTTGAACGGGCCTGGGCCTGGAAGGCCGAAAGCGGTGGCACGATCGTTGGCCAGCTGCGGCGGCTCGGCTATTCAGTCGACTGGCAGCGGGAGCGCTTCACCCTCGATCCCGGCCTGAACAAGGCGGTGGTGGAGGCGTTTTTGCGCCTGCACGAGCAGGGCCTGATCTACCGGGGCGAATACCTGGTGAATTGGTGCCCTGCCTCGGGATCGGCCGTGAGCGACCTGGAGGTGGAGATGAGGGAGCTGGAGGGCCACCTTTGGCACTTCCGCTATCCGCTCAGCGATGGCTCGGGCCACCTGGTGGTGGCCACGACCCGTCCGGAAACCCTGCTCGGCGACACGGGTGTGGCCGTGAACCCCAGCGACGAGCGCTACGCCGCCATGGTGGGCCAGACCCTCACCCTGCCCCTGGTGGGGCGCCTGATCCCGATCGTG
>NSII01000108.1 GCA_002737305.1 Synechococcus sp. Baikal-G1 | reverse complement strand
GGCCAGGATCTGCTCGAAGGCAGCCACCAGGCCCTCCTCCAAGGCCTCATTCACCGCCCCCGCGGCCCGCTCCAGCACCGCCTGGCGCAGCAGGCTCTGGCCGGCATCCCAGCGGGCAAAGGGATCGCTATCGCAGGCGAGCAGGTGCAGCAGCTCGGCCAGGGGGCGCTCCAGGCTGAGCCGCACCGGCGCCGAGAAGCCCCGCAACACCGACAGGGCCGGCGGGTGGCTGTGGGGTTCCAGACCCTCCAGCTGGAACGTCTGTTCGGCCTGGTCAATCACCAGCAGGCGCGAGGCCTGGCCCCAGGCCGGATCCAGCTGGCAAGCGGCCGCCTGGGGGGCCGTTTCGCCGGCGAGGTGGACCGGCAGGGGCTGGCCCGCCTGGCCCACCAGGCCCAGCACCAGGGGGATCACCAGGGGTTGCTTGTCGGCCTGGCCCGGGGTGGGCGGGGTGTGCTGGCGCACCGTTAGGCGCAGGCTGCCGGCCTCCCCATCCCAATGGCGTTCGATCTCGAGGCGCGGGGTGCCGGCCTGGTGATACCAACGGCGGAACTGGGCAAAGGCAAAGGGGGCCTGGCCAGGGCCGCCATCGGGCCCGTTGGCGATGGCCGCAGCGCTGGAGGCATCCTCCATGGCCTGGAGGAAGTCGTCGCAGGTGGCCGCCGTGCCGTCATGGCGTTGCACATAGAGGGCCATGCCGGCCATGAATCGATCGGGCCCGAGCAGGGTCTGCAGGGCCCGGATCACTTCCGCCCCCTTTTCATAGATGGTGGTGGTATAGAAATTATCGATTGCCTCATACTGGTCCGGCTGGATCGGATGGGCCGTTGGGCCCGCATCTTCGCGGAACTGGCTATTACGCAGGAAAGACACATCCTCGATGCGCTTGACGGCCGCCGAATGGAGATCGGCGGTGAAACAGGCATCGCGAAATACCGTGAGCCCTTCTTTCAGCGAAAGTTGGAACCAGTCCCGGCAGGTGATGCGGTTGCCGGTCCAGTTATGGAAATACTCGTGGGCGATCACACTTTCGATCCGCTCCAGTTCGCCATCGGTGGCGGTGGCGGCATCGGCAAGCACCAACTTGGAATTAAAGATATTGAGACTCTTATTTTCCATGGCGCCCATGTTGAAGTGGCGCACGGCAACGATGTTGAATTCATCGAGGTCGTATTCCAGCCCATACACCTGCTCATCCCAGGCCATCGAGCGTTTCAGCGACGCCATCGCATGGGCGGTGTAGGCGCAATCGCCGGGCTCCACGTGGATGCGCAGGGCCACCTGGCGGCCACTGGCGGTGGTGAAGGAATCGCGCACCTCCTCGAGCTGGCCCGCCACTAGGGCGAAGAGGTAGGAGGGTTTGGGGAAGGGGTCGTCCCAGATGGCGTAGTGGCGGGCCGGATCCTCGAGGGGGCCGGCGCCGATGCCGTTGCCATTGGAGAGCAGCACGGGGCAGCGCTCCCGGTCGGCCTCGATCCTCACCCGGAAGCGACTGAGCAGGTCGGGGCGATCGGGGTGGTAAGTGATGCGGCGGAAGCCCTCGGCCTCGCACTGGCTGGTCACCATGCCGCCGCTCACGTAGAGCCCCTCCAGGCTGCTGTTGGTTTCCGGGTGGATGCGCACCAGCGACTCCAGTCGGAAGGGCCGCTGCGGCGGCGCCAGCAGCACCAGGGCGCCGGGTTCGAGCCGGTAGGTGTCTGGGGCCAGCAGCTCCCCATCGAGGCGCAACTCCAGCAGCTCCAGGCCTTCGCCGCAGAGATGAAAAGGCCCCGCACTAGCCGCCGGGTTGGGCCGGCACTGGAGGCTGGCCGCCACCAGGCTGTGGTCCTCAAAAATCTGCACCGTCAGGTCGGTGCGATCCAGCACAAAGGGAGACGGGCTGTAATCAGCGAGACGAACCAGGGACACGGCGCCAACCAGGGGTTCCCCCAGTGTGTCGCCCCAGCCCTTGGGCCGCCCCCGATTAATGGGGGCGGGTTGGTTCAGGGAATGGGCGTGGGAGGGTCTGGGTGCTGAGTCCCAGAAACTTGGCCCCAGGGGTTTAGCCCCAGGGACTTAGCCCCAGACCCTGGCCCCAGAGCCAGTCAAAGACGCCCCAACCTGCCTGAAGCCGGCTGGGGCGCCAGGCACCCAGGCCTAGTTGGCGGCAGGAGCAGCCGCAGGCGCCTTGGCCCCACCGGCGGCACCCTTGGCCTTGAGCAAGTCATTGACCTTCTTGGTGACATCAGCGGGCACCTCCTTGGGGCAAATCTGAACCGCGCCGAGCACGGCCGAATTAATCGAGCCCTTGCGCAGTTCTTCGATCGTGAGGGCCTTGGCACCCACCTGCTGGATCACGCCACCATGTTGGCCCTGGATCACCTGGGCGATGGTTTCGCCGGCAATGGCCACGGCCTTGTCGAACTCAATTCCGGCGCTGCGGGCAATGCAGACGTTGATGGCCCCAATCCGGGTGTAGAGGCCCATGTCAGCCTCGGAGGCCGGAGCGGCCTGGGCCACGGCGGGCTGAACCAGAAGGGGCAGCAGCACCAGGGGGGCCGCCAGCAGGGCCCGAAGTCGGCCGTTGAGGAAGGGCACGCAGAAGGGAAGAAGCAGACCTAATCCTGCTGCACGGAGGCGAGTCCTGTCAGTCGGGGTGGGGCAGAGGGGAACCCGCACCCTCCAGGCGGATTTCATGGTGGTTTTCCACCAAATCCAATTGGCCGTCGCGCCAGGAGTAGATGGAGCGTGACCGATACCGATCCTGGTCGATCAGGCGAATGTGCTCGAGCACATCCCACTGCTTGTAGCGGGATTCGAACACCAGCTCGTGCTCATCCACCTGGCGAATCTGGGAGCGATGGGCCTCGCTGTCATGGAAGCCAGCGCTCCGCAGCAATTGGTGACCACTCAGGACGCTATCGATGCTGCCTTCCCGGGAGTACTGGGGCTTGCTCCCATAGAAGCCATGGTCGGCCTCGGTCCACCAGGTGATGTGATAGCGGGCGTCCTGGCCGGGCTCGGGCCCGTAGGCCTCCACCCGCAGCAGCATGTCGAGCCGCAGCACCTCGTCATCGGGGAAGAAGTACTGGCGGCGCGAACGCCATAGGCCGAGATTGCGGTTAAACCAGCGTCGATGGGTGTTGTCCAGCTGAATGCGGCTGTCCGCTGGGCCATGGCGGGCGTTAGACGGAGGTACCCGGCTGGCAGGGTCGCGGGTCTGGGTCAAAACGGTGGTTCCGGGCTACGGCTCATCACAGTCGTCATAGCCACTTCAGCGAAAGCTGCCCCAAACCCATAGGGTGGCTAAAGACTTGCCCTCTGCGCGCCGGTGCCAGCTGCAGGGGAACCGCACCCCCAATCCTTTCTCAGATCGAGTGAGCCCGACCGCCGGGCTGGCAGCGATCGGCGGGCCTCCCTGAGGCCTGAGGAGCCCCAGCGCGCCCTCGGCCTCAGGGACCAGGTGCAACGGGATGCCCCCCCGAGCCCGCGGCGTCAGTTGCAATTGCTATTGGTGGCAGCCCCCCGCCACCGGGCCACACCAGACATCCGCGGGCTGGTGGACTTTCTCGAAAGCGAGGACTTCGGCTTTGACGTGAGCCTGGAGGTGGCCGATCCAGCCCAGCGGCCAGAACTCCTGGAACTGCATCGCCTCGTGGCCACACCAGCCCTGGTCAAACTCTCACCAGGGCCCAAGCAGGTGTTTGCCGGTAACACCGTGGCCCAGCAGCTGCGCAGCTGGCTACCCCGTTGGCAGCAGATGGAGGTGGTGAGCGCCCTGGGCATGAGCCTGCGTCCGCCGGAAAGCGATGGCAGCCGCACCCAGCGGGATTTGCAACTGGAAGACCAGCTGCTGGTGCTGCGCCAGGAGAACGAAACCCTGATCGAGCGCCTGCAGGTGCAGGAACGGCTGCTGCGCATGGTGGCCCATGAACTGCGCACGCCCTTAACGGCCGCCAAGCTCGCCCTGCAAAGTTTCAACCTCGGCCAAATCGACCAGAGCAAGGCCCGGGACGTGCTCGGCCGGCGCCTGGAGGACATCCAGCAGCTCTCCGAGGACCTGCTCGAGGTGGGCACGACCCGCTGGGAGGCCCTGTTCAACCCCCAGCGCCTCAACCTGGGTGCCGTGGCGGCCGAAGCGATCCTGGAACTGGAAAAACTCTGGATCGGCCGCAGCCTGGAGTTGGTCACCGACATCCCCACGGACCTGCCCGACGTCTACGCCGACCAACGGCGCATGCGCCAAGTGGTGCTCAACCTGCTGGAGAACGCCCTCAAATTCACCCCCGACGGCGGCAGGGTGAGTCTCACGATTCTGCATCGCACCAGCCAGTGGCTGCAGGTGAGCGTCTGCGATTCGGGCCCCGGCATCCCCCGGGAGGAGCAGGATCGGATCTTCCAGGAGCGGGTGCGCCTGCCCCAGACCTCAAAAACCACCTCGGGCTTCGGTGTGGGCCTGTCGGTCTGCCGTCGCATCAGCGATGTCCATGGCGGCCGCATCTGGGTGGTGTCAGAACCGGACGAGGGGGCCTGCTTTCACTTCACCGTCCCGGTCTGGGATGGCCAGAGCGTTTCTTGACGAAGGGCGGGTTCGCCCCGTAGTTTCAATAGATCGACCCCTGGGCAAGCCTTTGGCAACCCCCGGAGTTGTGGCCTCGCCCCCATCGTCTAGAGGCCTAGGACACCTCCCTTTCACGGAGGCGACAGGGGTTCGAATCCCCTTGGGGGTATGACAAATCCATTGGTTTATTGACCAAAGGATTGAGTATTATCAGCAAAGATTGAGCCTTATCAGCAAAGATTTAATCGCCTGATCGGCTTGTTTTGTCAGCCCGGGCCCAGGCCATCGATCCTGGTGGGGTTTTCTAGGCCAGGGCTGCGCGTCGTCGGGCTTCGCGCTCGACGGCCCGCAGGTTGGCGGCCAAGTCATCGCGCAGACGCTGCTCAATCAGGCCGATCGGCATGCCTAGGCAGCCCTGAACCGTGAGCTCATAGAGAAGGGACGTGGTGACGCCAGCTCGATCGACTTGGAGCTGCCACAACCCTTCAAAACGACGAAAATCGCCCTTACGCATCACAAAACTCAGCCGCCGCTCTTCGAGATGCTCGGTGAGCTCGAGTTCCACCTTGGCGCGAAAGCTCAGGCCGATGAACTGCTGGGCCCCCTCCTGCTCCAATCCCACCACCGACCCGCGGCGCCAGAGCTGGCGGGAGTACAGCAGGTTGGGGATAAATTGACTAAGACTGTTATAATCTGTAAGAACTGCCCAGATGCAGTCTGGCGCCAGGTTCAGCCTCAGTTGCACCGCTAGGCGACGGCAACCCTGGGGCAGGCGTTCCATCTCCTGCTGGATCGCATCAAGACCTTGGAGCCCTGCAGGCACTGGTTCAACGTGCTGGGCTGAAAGCTGCGCCAAGAACAGTTGGGTGCCGCCTGCGGCAAACATCTCCCTTCAACCTAACCTCAACAACCAAAATGTGTGGCCCCGGTGGGCAGTCGCCGGGCCGGGTCCCCTCGCCCCAGGCCGGACAGGCCCGGGCCCTGCCCCTAGGCCCGACTGGCCTGGGATTGGCGGTGCCTATGATCGCGCGTCTCCACCACCACCTCGGCATCATGCGCGTCTCGACCGCTCCTGCCCGCCAGTCCGATACCCGCATGTTCAGCGTGGTGGTTCAGGGCTCCGGAACCGGCAGCCAACGGCGCTCCCAGCGTCAGATCAAGGTGACCTATACCCGCCTCCAGGCCCTGATGCGTTCGATCGCCCTCCAGGGCGGCCGCATCCTGGCCGTGATCCCCGCCGAAGCCGATACCCAAGCCCCTTCAGCCGCGGCCGCCGTCGCCCCCCCAGCCCAATCCCCTGCCCCTGCCCCTGTGACCCCACCTGCCAGCCACGCCTCCGTTCCGGTCAACCTCTACAAGCCGAAGAAGCCCTACCTCGGCACCGTGCTGGGCAACTACAGCCTGCTGAACGAGGGGGCCATCGGCCGGGTGAACCACATCACCTTCGACCTCTCCGAGGGCAACCTGCACTACGTCGAAGGCCAGAGCATCGGCATCATTCCCGATGGCCAAGATGCCAACGGCAAGCCCCACAAACTGCGCCTCTATTCGATCGCCAGCACCCGCCACGGCGACAACCTGGAGGACAAGACCGTGTCCCTCTGCGTGCGCCAGCTCCAGTACGAAAAGGACGGCGAAACCATTAATGGGGTTTGCTCCAGCTTCCTCTGCGACATCGAGCCTGGCTCCAAGGTAAAAATCACCGGGCCAGTGGGCAAGGAGATGCTGCTGCCCTCCGACGAGGAGGCCAACGTGATCATGCTCGCCACCGGCACGGGCATCGCGCCGATGCGCGCCTACCTGAGCCGCATGTTTGAGCCGGGCGAACGGGCCAAAAACCCCGACTACGCCTTCCGCGGCAAGGCCTGGCTGTTCATGGGCGTGCCCAAAACCCCCAACCTGCTCTACGAAGACGACTTCCAGCGCTATTTGAGCGAGTACCCCGACAACTTCCGCTACACCAAGGCGATCAGCCGTGAGCAGGAAAACAGCAAGGGCGGCCGCATGTACATCCAGGACCGGGTGCTTGAGCATGCCGATGAAATCTTCGCCCTGATCGAAGATCCCAAGACCCACGTCTACATGTGTGGTCTTAAGGGCATGGAGCCCGGCATCGATGAAGCCATGGCTGCCGCGGCCGCCGCCAAGGGGCTCGATTGGTCCACCCTGCGGCCCCAGCTCAAGAAAGCCGACCGCTGGCACGTCGAGACCTACTGAGGTCAGGTTCCCAAAGCCCCAGGCCCGCCCAACGGCGGGCTTTTTTGTTGGCAGGCGGATCCGTAAGCCGATCCGAGAACCCTCACAGAGGGTCCAGGGCGGGCCCTCAAAGCAGCCAGAGCCCGTTCCAGCCGTTAAACCAGGGAGGACAGCCCCCCTCCCATGAACGCCATCCTCACCAATCCCCTGCGGGTGGGGCTTCGCCAGGAGCGGGTGATCTCGCCCCAGTGCATCGTCATCTTTGGCGCCAGCGGCGACCTCACCCACCGCAAGCTGATCCCGGCCCTGTTTGAGCTGTTCCGCCAGCGGCGCCTGCCCAGTGAGTTCGCCGTGCTCGGTTGCGCCCGCCGGCCCTGGAGCGATGAGGAATTCCGCAGCCGCATGGCCGAGGCCATGGCCGAGGAGGTGCGCAACCACCAGGCCGCCTGGGATCAATTTGCGAGCTGCCTCTTCTATGAGCCCGTTGACCTGGAGCAACCGGAGCACGTGGTGCGCCTCGGCCAGCGGCTCGAGGGGATCGACCGGCTCAAGGCCACCCGGGGCAACCGCACCTTCTACATGTCGGTGTCACCGGCCTTCTACGGCAGCGGCTGCCGCTCCCTGGCCGCCGCTGGCCTGCTTGCCGACCCCAGCCGCAGCCGGGTGGTGATCGAAAAGCCCTTCGGCCGCGACTACGGCAGCGCCCAGCAGCTCAACAAGGTGGTGGGCGCCTGCGCCCAGGAAAGCCAGATCTTCCGCATTGACCACTACCTGGGCAAGGAAACGGTTCAGAACATCCTGGTGTTGCGCTTTGCCAATGCCATCTTCGAGCCGATTTGGAACCGCAACTACATCGCCAGCGTGCAGATCACCGCAGCGGAAACCGTGGGGGTGGAGGAGCGGGCTGGCTACTACGAAACCTCCGGCGCCCTGCGGGACATGGTGCAGAACCACCTCACCCAGATGCTGGCCCTCACCACCATGGAGGCTCCGGGCCGTTTCGATCCCGAGGCGATCCGCAACGAGAAGGCCAAGGTGCTCCAAGCCGCCCGCCTGGCCGATGAACAGGAGCCCTGGAACTGCTGCGTGCGCGGCCAGTACAGCAGCGGCGGCAGCCAGGCCAGGCCCCTGAGCGGCTACCGCCAGGAACCGGGGGTGAACACCAACAGCACCACCGAGACCTACGTGGCGATGAAGCTCTTCATCAACAACTGGCGCTGGCAGGGGGTCCCCTTCTACCTGCGCACCGGCAAGCGCCTGCCCAAGCGCATGAGCGAGGTGGTGCTCACCTTCCGGGAGGCGCCCGTGCACCTCTTTGATGCGGCCGGCGGCAGCCCCACCGCCAACCAGCTCATCCTGCGCATCCAACCCGATGAAGGCGCCGGCTTCATGTTTGAGGTGAAGGCGCCGGGCTCGGGCATGCGCAGCCGTCCGGTGGACATGCACTTCTCCTACGACGAATCCTTCGGCGAACCCAGCGATGAGGGCTATGTGCGCCTCCTGGCGGACGCCATGCTCGGCGATCCCACCCTGTTCACCCGCAGTGATGAGGTGGAAGCGGCCTGGCGCCTCTACACGCCCCTGCTGGAACTGATCGAAGACAGTCCCTGGCAGCTGCCGATCCATCCCTACGAATCGGGCACCTGGGGCCCCGGCGCCTCCGACAGCCTGCTCGCCAATGACGGCCTGATGTGGCGTCGCCCCTGAGCGGGCTGCCCTGATCGGGCCCGATCTCGACTCCGTTCCACCTCCGACTCCGTTCCCCCCCCTCGCCCTGCCATGGCCCCCCAGCTCACCCTTCAGGCTCCCCTGGGACTGCCCCCCAGCGAGGTTTCCACTTACCTGAGCCAGCTCTGGAGCCAGGGCCTGCAGGGCGCCAGCGGCGCGGCCACCTTCACCCTGGTGGTGTGGGAGCCGGCCTGGCTGGAGCAGCACCTGGTCCGCACCGGCCGGGGCGATGGCCCGATCACCGGCCTGGTGAGTGAGGAGCGACTAGAGGCCGCCCGGCTGGCGGTGAGCGAGTGCGGCCTGCCCTTCTCCACGGCGCCGATGGCCCCCGATTTGTCCTGGGCCCTGGGCCAGCTGGGCGGCGATCACCAGGCCCAGGACCTGCGCGGCCAATTCGTCAGCGGCGCCATCAGCGCCCTGATGCCGCGGCGCCTGATCACCCTGGCCGCCACCCTCGCCGCTGACCACCCCCTCGAAACCATGGTGGCGGCCTATTGCCCCCTGCCCGAGGAGGGCGGCACCGGCGGGGCCTGCGGCGATGTGGTGGTGCTCCGGGGCGGCATGGGCGCCCTGCGCCAGAGCCTGGACCTGATCTCCCCGCTCGTGGGCGATGAGATGCCCTGCTGGGTCTGGTGGAACGGCTCCCTCGATGAGGCCCCCGAAATGCTGGATGCCCTGGCCCCAATCCCCCGGCGCCTGATGGTGGACAGCTCCCTGGGCACCCCCAGGCGCTGCCTCGACCTGCTGGTGGAGCGCATCAGCGCCGGCCAGGCCGTGAACGACCTCAACTGGCTGCGGCTGCGCAGCTGGCGCGAATCCCTGGCGATGGTGTTCGACCCGCCCAGCCGCCGTGATGCCCTCAACCATGTGGTGCAGCTCGACATCGATGTGGAGGGCAACCACCCGGTGAAGGGGCTGCTGCTGGCCGCCTGGATTGCCGATCGGCTCGGCTGGCACCTGGAGAACAGCTTCGTGGTCCCTACGGGTGAAGCCAGCGGCGATGGTTTTGGGGCCGAATTCAAGCGCGCCGATGGGGAGACCGTGCAGTTCCGGCTGATGCCGGTGCCAGTGGGCGTGCCCAAGGCCCACCCCGGCGCCCTGGTGGGCCTGCGCCTGATCTGCTCCCCCGGGGAGCAGCCCCCCCTCTGTGTGATCCTCTGCTCCGAATCGGGCGGCTGCATGCGGCTCGAATCCGGCGGCATGGCCAGCATGGAACTGGTCGAGGAGGTGGTGGCCCTGCCGAACGAAAGCGAAGAGATGGAAGTGGCCCGCCTCCTCGGTGGCGGCCATGACACCACCAACCCCCTGATGGCCGCCGCCGTGCCCCTGGCTGCCAAGCTGCTGGCCCAGTGACCCCCCCAAGCCCGCCCATGCGGGCCCTTGAGCCGATGGCTTGGCGGAACCGATGGCCTGCCTGATTGCCGCCCCCTGCAGTGGCAGCGGCAAAACCCTGGTCAGCCTGGTCCTGAGCGCCCTGATGCGCCAGCGGGGCCAGACCATCCAGACCTTCAAGGTCGGGCCCGATTACCTCGACCCCCAGCTGCTGGCCCGGGTCAGCGGCCGGCCCTGCCGCAACCTCGATCCCCTGCTTTGCGGCGAAGCCTGGGTGCAGCGCAGCTTCTTGGGCTTCGGCAGCCAGGCCGACCGCTGCCTGGTGGAGGGGGTGATGGGGCTGTTCGATGGCCGCGGCTCCAGCGCCGAAGGCAGTTCGGCGGCCGTGGCACAGCAGCTGGACTTGCCGATCGTGCTGGTGGTGGAGGCCAGTCGCCAGGCGGGTTCCCTGGCTGCCCTGGTGCGGGGCTTCCGCGACCATGACCCCGGCCTGACCATCGCTGGGGTCGTGCTCAATGGCGTCGGCAGCGAGCGGCACCGGGCCCTCCTAGGTGAAGCCCTGGCGGCGATTGCCATGCCCCTGCTGGGGGTGCTGCCCCGCCACGCCAGCCTGGAGTTGCCCTCCCGCCACCTGGGGCTGGTGCCTCCAGGGGAGCTGGCGGATCTAGAGCAGCGCCAGGGGCAGTGGGCCTCCCTAGCCGAACGGCACCTGGACCTGGACCTGATTTTGCCCCTGCTGGGCCCACCCCAGGCCCCCGCCGATGGACTCGCTCCAATCGCCTGGCTGCGGCAGCAGCCCCAGACGATCAACCCAGCGGCCGCTCACGCCCCAGGCGACCTCCCAGCCCCTGGAACAGCCCCTGGGAAAGCTGGCGCTCCACCGCCGGCCGGGCCTCCCCTGCCCATCGCGATCGCCAGCGACCAGGCCTTCCACTTTCGCTATCCCGAGGCAGCCGAACTGCTAGAGGCCGAGGGGCTGGTGGTGCGGTACTGGTCGCCCCTAGCCGATGAGCCCCTGCCTGCGGGCTGCCGGGCCCTGGTGCTGCCGGGCGGCTACCCGGAACTGCATGGGGCCCAACTGGCCCACAGCCAGCGCAGCTTGGGGGAGCTCCGCCGGGCCGCTGCCTGGGGGCTGCCGATCTACGCGGAATGCGGTGGCCTGCTGCTCCTCGGCCAGGAGCTCGTCGATCCGGCCGGCCAGAGCCACGCCCTGGCTGGGATCCTGCCCTTCCGGGCCCGGCGCGGCAGCCTCAGCCTTGGCTACCGCCAGGCGATCGCCCAAGGGGACGGGCTAGTGGTGCGCCGCGGTGAGACCTGGCAAGGGCATGAGTTCCATCGCTGGCAACTGGAGCCCTTGTCACAACCTGCAACAGCCTTGTGCGGGTCCCAGGCCCTGTGGCAGCTTGACGGCTGGGGGCATCCCGCGAGGATCGAAGGATGGAGCACAACGACTCTGCACGCCAGCTGGGTGCACCTTCATTGGGCTGGATGTTCGATGATCCCTCGCCGGCTGCGCAACGCAGCCGTGCAAACCTCCGCCGCGACTGGCACCACGTGGAGCGGGGCGAACCCCGCTCGCCCACCGTCCTCGAGCGCTGGAGCCTGAAGGTGCGGGGCCAGGTGCAAGGGGTGGGCTACCGGGCCGCCTGTAATCGGCGGGCCCGGGAATTGGGCTTGAGCGGCTGGGTGCGCAACTGCCCCGACGGCTCGGTGGCGATCGAGGCGGAAGGCCCGATCAACCAACTCAACGAACTGCGCCTCTGGTGCGAGAGGGGTCCCAGTGGGGCCCAGGTGCTGGGGGTGACCTCCAGCCTGCTTTCCCCCTGTCGCGACGACTGGTTCGAAGTGCGCCATTGATTGCGCCCCGGGAGCCCAGCACGACCCCACCTTTGGGCACAAGACCGCCCCACCCTCGACCTGTGGACAAGCCCGAACTTTGGCTCCTGCGCCATGGGACCACCGCCTGGTCCCGCTCTGGCCGCCACACCGGCAGCACCGACATCCCCCTGGTGGCGGAAGGGGAGGGGCAGGCCCGCCGCCTGGCCCCGGCCCTGGCCGGCCACCCCTTTACCGCCGTGCTGACCAGCCCGTTGCAGCGGGCCCGCCGCACCTGCGACCTGGCCGGGCTCGGGGCCCAGGCCAGCCCCTGCGCCAACCTGCGCGAATGGGACTACGGCGCCTATGAAGGCCTAACCACAGCTGAAATCCGCCAAACGGTGCCGGCCTGGACGGTCTGGAGCCACGGCTGCCCCGAGGGGGACACAGCTGAAAGCGTGCAAGGCCGCTGTGAACAGGTGATTGGCCAGGCCCTCGCCGCCGCGGGCCCGCAGGATATGGCCGTGGCCCTGTTTGCCCACGGCCATATCCTGCGGGCCCTGGCCGCCATCTGGCTGGGCCTGGGGGCCAGCGGTGGGCGGCTGTTAGCCCTAGACACCGCCACCATCAGCGTGCTCGGCTTTGAACGGGACAGCCGGGTGATCCGCCATTGGAACAGTCCCGCCAGCAGCTGGGGAGCCGCTGGTTGACTCCAGCCATCCGCCTGCCTTGAGCCCCGTCCATCCCCTGAGCTGCCCCCTGCCCTAACCATGACCTCCGTTGCAACCCTGGCGGCCGAACTGGTCGCCTACGCCGCTGCCGTCAGCCTTAGTCCGATCCATATCGGCCTGCTGCTGCTGATGTTGCTGGGCCCCAACCCGATCCAGCGGGGCAGCTGGTTCGTGCTCAGTTGGATGGCCACCATTGGCGGGGTGGTGCTGGTGGTGCTCACCGTGGGCCACAACCTGCTGCTGACCATGGACCAGGGCAGCGCCCACCGCACCGGGCTTGACCTGCTCGCCGCCGGGGCGCTCCTGGCCCTGGGGATTAAGGAGCTGCTGGAACGGCGCGAGGAGGGGGACGAACCGCCCGGTTGGACGCGCCAGTTGAATCGCTTCAGCGCCTTGCCCCTCCCGCTGCTGATCGCCGTGGGGGTGGGGCTCGAACTGGCCAGCCCCGATGACCTGTTCCTGTTCGCCAAGAGCGCGGGGGCAATCCTGGCGACAGGGCTCAGCACCCGGGCAGAACTGGCCTGGGTGGCGGGCTTCACCCTGGTGGCCAGCCTGGTCCTGCTCCTGCCCCTGCTGGCCGTGGCGATCCGCCGCGACCGGGTGCTCCCCCTACTCGAAGGCGGCAAGCAACTGCTCTTTGCCCGGGGCGATCTCCTGGTGGGCCTGCTCAGCTTGGCCCTGGCCACTTACCTGGGCTGGGAGGGAATTGCGGGCCTACGGGCCGCCTAACGGGCAGCCCCAAGGGCCCATCCCAAGCTGGGCAGGCAGGTGCTGTCTGCGCTCTAGCCGCGGGTGGTGGTCCAGTCTTGAAACCAGCCCCGCCGGGACAACCAGGCGACCATCACCGCCGAAATGATGGCCATCAACAGGATGCAGAGGGGATAGCCGTAGGACCACTTCAACTCCGGCATGTCAACAAAATTCATGCCGTAAATACCCGCCAAAAAGGTGAGGGGAGCAAACACTACCGAAATAATCGTGAGGGTCTTCATCACCTGGTTCATGCGGTTGCCAACGCTCGCCATATAGGCCTGGTTGACGGCATCACATTGTTGGCGCAGCCATTCGCTCACTTCGAAAAGCTGGTTGAGATGCTGCTCAATATCCTGGTAACGCTCCGCCGATTCAGGCGATAAATCCGCCTGATTTTGCCGTATGAATAAGCGGATCTGGCTCAGCAAAGGCCAAAGCTGACGGCGCACATGGCGGAGGTTGGAATGGATCTGGAAAGCCTTGGTCAACAGCTTGGGCTTGGGCGAACGCAGCACCGATTCCTCCAAATCATCCAGCCGGTCTGACATCACCTCAAGCAGGGGAAAATACTGATGGAGTATCTCTTCAAAAAAGACATGGAGCAAATCATCCAAATCATCAGCATTGGCAGCCGGCGTTTTATTTTGCARCCACACAGCGAGCTTGTCATAGGTTTCCTGCCGATCAAACTCCTCTACGGAAAGCAACAGGTTGGCGCGCAAATAAAAACCGGCCTGCTCGCTAATCAAATGGGAGGGATCCCGGCTGCATCCCAGTCGGTGCACGCACACGATCAAGCCATCCAAATACTCCTGAAGTTGGGGAGCCTGGGGGGTCTCCAGCAGCGCAGGATGGACCACATCGGGCACCTCCAAAATAGTCACTAGCCGCTTCAGTTCACCCAAATCAGAYAGCCCCGTCATGCGAACCCATAGGGGATTGCCCCTGGCCTGAATCATGGCCAGGCCCCTGGCCTTCACCTGCTCGTGAACAACCACGCCCTCCGGACGAATCTCCACTACAGAACATCGGGTTGGCGCCAGGCCGCCATGGACATAGAGGGCGGCGGGTAAATTCCCAGGACGGCTTTCCAGTCGACGCGAACTAAAGGTGCCTGGAAAGGCATGGAGCTCCTTTTTCRTGATCACTGGCTTAGGGGAGAACGGTGGCATAGGCAACAGCCGGTGATGCGTTGCCYAGCCGCCTTGGCGGGGTAGCCCATGCTGGCCATGCTGGGGACCCTTTGCAATGGGGACAATCTCGATTGTTAAGTCATGGCAAGCCATCGCCCCGATGGCGCTCGCCCCCCCTGGGCAGACTTAGTCGTCAAGTAGGGCGCGAACGCTCCAGTTCATCGCAAACGACTCCCTTAATCCGGCCACAAAGGCGCCGTGATCCTCCAGGCCTTGCCAGTCGGTCATCGCGGCGGCCAGGTCCTTGCAAATACCCAGGTGGCCGACGGCCTGGCGATGGCGTTTGGCGCCCCCCAGCCAGAGGGCTTCCACCAGGAGTTGCCGGTAGAGCCGGGTGGCCGCCAGGGGGT
This sequence comes from Synechococcus sp. Baikal-G1, assembly GCA_002737305.1. Lineage (GTDB taxonomy): Bacteria > Cyanobacteriota > Cyanobacteriia > PCC-6307 > Cyanobiaceae > BAIKAL-G1. The sequence continues at coordinate 1,216 of NSII01000108.1, read as the reverse complement.
AGGGACCACTGAGSCGCTCAGCGGCGGCGGCCAGGGGAGCCTGGTCTTCCCCATGCCAGCTGTCCTGGTCCCAGTGGTGGAGCACATAGGCGGAAGCCCGGGGCAGGGCCGGCCAGGCCACCAGGAAAGCSAGGGCCGCGATCGGGTTGGGGTGGTGCTCCACCAGGGCAAAGGCCCGTTCCTCGGCTTCCCCGTCCTCAAACGCGGGCAAGCCCTGCAAATAGGCGCGCAGATAGGGAATCGAGAGGGTGCGCTCAAAGGCTTGCCAGCGCAGTGCCTGGGCCTCATCACTACGGCCAAGGGCATCAAGAACGGCAAGGCGGCTCTCGGTCCAATGGGGGGCATGCCAGGCCTGGGCGGCCTGGGCGGCTTGGTCGAGGATCGCCAGGGCCTCCGCCGCCCGGCCCGCGGCCAGGAAGCGGTCGGCCACGGCGGCGGCCCCATCGGGCCATTGCAGCTGCTGGGCCGGCACCCGGGCCAGGTAGGCATCGAGGTCGCCGCGGGCTTCGGCGATCTGCAGCATCACCCGCTGGCCATCAAGCAAGCCCTGCTGCAGGACCATCGCTTCGAGCCGGGCCAGGCCCGGTTCCCCCAGGGCCGCGGCCACGGCGGGGAGGAGCCCATCGAACTGGCCGTAGTCGTTGGCCGCCAGCAGCTCAAACAGCTGGTCGGCGAGGCTGAGCGGGTTGGCCCGGGCGGCGGCCGCCAGGGGCCCCAGGTCGGCACCGGCGGCCCGGAAGAGGTCGGCCAGGGTGCCGCTGCCATCGGAGCTGCGGGCCAGCACCCCATCGGCCAAATCGAGGAAGCGCCAAAGCAGCTCGAGGGCGATCGCCGCATCCGCCGCCGCAATCGGCCCGATGATCGCCCGGTGCTGGGCCTGGAGGTCGCTGGCCAGGGTTTTGCGTTTGCGCCAATCGATAGGGGTGCCCGAGCGGGCGATGCTGGCCAGCCGTTTGCGCACCTCCTGGGCGGCCTCCTCCACACTGCTGCCGGCGGCCAGGGCCAGGCGCAGCTGGCGCTTGGCCGCCCCATTGCCGTTGCTGAGCTCCAGCAGCAACTCCGCCAAGCGGGCGGCCCCGAGGGCCTCCAGGTTCTTGGCGTTGAGGGTGAGCTTGCTGGCCATGGGCTAGCAGGGTTTAAAGGCTGACGCCCTCGAGTAGGGGAGCGGCGGCCAGCAGCACCAGGCTGCGGCTGTCCACCACGGTGGCCGGCTCCG
>NSII01000107.1 GCA_002737305.1 Synechococcus sp. Baikal-G1 | reverse complement strand
GGCCTGGTGATAGGCGTTCATGCCACACCAGAGCAGGGGCCCGCTGCGGTCATCGCTGAGGCACCAGGCCAGGCTGTGGGACCAACTGGCCCAATCGGGCCGGTCGAGCTGGACCCCATGCCATTCCAGCCGCAGCTGGCCCGGTTCCAGGCGCCAAAGGGGACTGGCGATGCTGTGGGGCAGGGGGGGATTGATCAGGGCAGCCAGGTGCTGGCGCAGCCGCAGCAGCCGCTGCAGAAACAGGCGCAGGGCCAAATCGCCACCATCCGGTTGCCAGTGCATCCAGCCAATCGGGCTGTTTTGGCACCAGGCGTTGTTATTGCCCCCCTGGCTGCGGCGCACCTCATCGCCCATCAGCAGCATCGGCACCCCGGGGGCCAACAGCAAGGTGGCGAGCAAGTTGCGCAGCTGGCGGTCGCGCATCCCATTGATGMCGGGATYACTACAGGGGCCTTCCACCCCATGGTTCCAACTGTTGTTGTGGTTATCGCCATCGCGGTTGTCCTCGCCGTTGGCCAGGTTGTGCTTGCGGTTGAAGCTGACCAGATCGGCCAGGGTGAAGCCGTCGTGGGCGGTGAGGAAGTTAATCGTGCGCCCCACCGGCGCCGGCTGGTTGCCAAACAGGTCGGGGCTACCGGCCARCCGCTGGGCCAGGGTCCAGCTGCTGCCCTCATCGCCCTTCCAAAAGCGGCGCAGGTCATCGCGGAAGCGGCCGTTCCAGCTGGCCACCCGCTTGGCGGGGAAGTCGTCGAGGCGGTAGAGGCCGCCGCAATCCCAGGGTTCACTCACCAGTTTGAGGTCGCTCAGCTCCGGATCGGCCTCGATCTCCTCGAACAGGGGCGGCTCATCGAGGGGCTCGAGTTGCTCGCCGCGACTGAGGGCGATGCCCAGGTCGAAGCGGAAGCCATCCACCCCCAGTTCCAGGGCCCAGCAGCGCATCGATTCGAGAATTAATCGCCGTACCAGGGGCCGGTTGGCGGCAATCGAATTGCCGCAGCCGCTGACATCGAGATAGTCGCCGCGAACGTTTTGGTGGTAGTAGAGGTGATCGCCGAAGCCGCGCCAGCTCAGGGTGGGRCCGGCCTTGCTGCCCTCGGTGGTGTGGTTGTAGACCACATCCACCAAGACCTCCAGGCCCTGCTGGTGGCAGGCCTGCACCAGGGCCCGCACCTGGTGGCGGATCTCGAGGGGATCGCTGCCCTGCTGGTAGCCGTGGTGGGGCGCCATCCAGCTGAGCGGGCTGTAGCCCCAGTAGTTCTGGCGGCCGTGGGGGGCGTCGTGGGGGTCGAAKGCCATCACCGGCAGCAGCTCCACCGTGGTGACGCCCAGGTCGCGCAGGTAGGGCAGGGCCTCGATCAGGCCCAGGTAGGTGCCTTGGCGCTCCGGGCTAATCGGCGAGCCGGCGCCGCGGCTGAAGCCGCCGAGATGCAATTCATAAATGACGCTGCGCTGCCAGCTGTGGCGGGGCCGGGGAAAATCGTGAAAGTTGAACCGGTCCCGTTCGGTCACCACCCCCTTGAGGCAGGAGGCCGTATTCGGGGCCGCGCCGACCCCATCCTCCCGCCGGTAGACCTCCCAGCCCGTGATCGCCCGGGCGCAGGGGTCGAGTAGCACCTTGGAAGGGTTGAAGCCGTGGCGCCCTGGCTGCAGCGGGCCAAACACCCGGTAGGCATAGCAACAGCCAAGGCCGACCCCCTCCACCTCCCCATGCCAGTGGTCGCCAGAACGATGCCGCTGGGGATCGAGGGCGATCACCTGGAACGGTTCCGCAGCCTGGCCATCGGCGAAGAGCAGCAGCTCGACCCGGGTCGCCAACGGCGCTACCACCGAAAAATTGACGCCAGTGGCGGTGGTGGCGGCCCCTAGGGGCCAGGGCTGTCCGCTACGGATCGTTGCCAAGGCAGCGGGCTGAACTGGCCCCAAGCTAGGCCGATGCCTGGGCCTGCTCCAGGCTTGAGCGGGATCGTGCCCATGCCAAAACAGAGCAAGCCAATGGGAGCCGAAGCGGGGTCGGCAGCTGAGCTGGATCCGGAGATCCCTGCGATCGACCCTGGATCCGAATCGGGGGGCCCCTCAAGCTCGCAAGCGCGACCCTTCGGGGAAAGCAGCGAGCCGGCAGAGGCGGGCCGGCCGCCCCTGCCGGTGCAGGCCGGCCTCTGGGCCTTCGCCCCCAACCGGGACTGCCAGGGCGGCACGGCCTGGTGGCTGGAGCATGCCGGCGGCGCCCTGCTAGTCGATTGCCCGGCCTTCACCGCCGCCAACCTGGCCTTCCTGCGCGAGCGCCCGCCCGGCCAGCTGCTGTTGACCAGCCGCGAAGGCCACGGCCGCAGCCGCCGATTCCAGGAGGCCCTGGGCTGGCCCGTGCTGGTGCAGGAGCAGGAGGCCTACCTGCTGCCGGGGGTGAAACAGCTGCAGACYTTTGGCGATGAACTGGCCCTTKCGCCCGACTTGCGGCTGCTCTGGACCCCCGGTCCCACCCCCGGATCCTGCGTTTTGCATGCCAGCGGTGCGGCGGATGTGCTCTTTTGCGGCCGGCTACTCAGCCCCACCGCCCCGGGGGCAGCCGCGCCCCTGCGGACGGCCCGCACATTCCATTGGGGCCGCTGGCAGCGCAGCCTCAAAAAACTAAAAGCCTGGCTGCCACAGGGATCTCCCCGCTGGATTGCCAGTGGCGCCGGCCTGGGTGCCCTCGCCGGCGAGAAGCTGATCGGCCCGGGCCGRCCCCTGCTGGACAGGCTCGAATGAGTCGAATTGACGACGGTTCAGGCTAAAAGCAAGCTGGCGCTGGTCTTCTCGGGTTGCCGCCCGTGGCGACTCCCCATACGATTAGCGCGCTGACTCCAGTGCCTGTCGGGCTTTCCGATTCGCCTGACTCCCGCTGAACCCAGAACACCCCTTTCCGATGAACAAAGCTGACCTCGTCAACCTCGTGGCTGCCCGCACCGAGCTGACCAAGACCGAAGTGGCCCAAGTGGTCGACACCCTGATCGACACGATCATCGATTCCGTGGTCGACGGAAAAAAGGTCTCGATCCTGGGCTTCGGCTCCTTCGAACCCCGCGACCGCTCCGCCCGCCAGGGTCTGAACCCCAAGACCGGCGAAAAGATCAAGATCGAAGCCAAGCGCGTGCCCGCCTTCACCGCCGGCAAGCTGTTCAAGGACAAGGTCCAAGGCTGATCGGTTCTGGGCTGATTAGTCCAAGGCTGATCAACCCTGGCCAGGGCTTGGTGAGCTCGCCTTGAGCGATCCCACCGGCCCCCTGCCGGACCAGCTGGTTCGGACCTTTGAAGCGGGCCTCCGGCGGCGACGCCAGGGGCCCGTTGGCCGTTATGCCCCGTCTCCGACGGGGCGGCTTCATCGCGGCAACCTCAGCACCGCCCTGCTGTCCTGGCTGGTCAC
>NSII01000106.1 GCA_002737305.1 Synechococcus sp. Baikal-G1 | reverse complement strand
CTGGGGCTCGGCTGGGACGGAGCGCCGCTGCTGCAGAGCCAGCGCYGCGGCCTGTACGCCAGCACCCTCTCCTGGTTACGGCGCAGCGGCGCCCTCTAYCCCTGCCGTTGCAGCCGCAGGCTCCTGGCCGACATCTCGGCCCCCCACGGCGCCTTTGCGGTGTATCCCGGCACCTGTAGGGGCCTCGATCCGGCCTGGGGACCCATCGGCGGGCGCCTACCCAGCTGGCGCCTGCGCCTGGGAGCCGGCCGCCTGGCCTGGCAGGAGCAGCTGGCTGCCACCGGCGACCTAGACGGCCCCAGCCAGGTGGGCGATGTGGTGCTGCGCCGGGCCGATGGCCTGGTGGCTTATCACCTGGCCACCGCCGTGGACGAGCTCAGCCTGGGCATCAGTGATGTGGTGCGCGGCCATGACCTCTGGCCGGCGACGGCGGCCCAGGTCGCCGTGATGGCGGTCCTCGGTGCCGCCCCCCCGACCTACTGGCATGGGCCCCTGGGGCTCGATGGCAGGGGCCAGCGCCTGGCCAAGCGCAGCGGGGCCGAAGGCTTGCCAGCCCTTCGGGAGCAGGGGCTCGATGGCCCGGCCGTGCTGGGGCTACTGGCGGCGGACCTGGAGCTCCTGCCCCGGGGCAGCCGAATCAGCGCGGCCGAATTGCTGGCAGAGCTCCAGAGTCAACCCTTAAGCCCTAAGTCTTTGACAATCCAAGCGCCCTTGCAGCGGCTTGTGGCTGCCCAGCTGGCGGCCCCCTAGGGCCACCGCAGATTTAAGGAAGACTGCAGGTTCAGCGAAGCAAAAATCCGCCAGAGTGATGTGACAGCGAATCAACACAAGTCATGTCCTTACTCCCTGCTTCTTTCCAAGCAAAAGGACGTGCTGCCCTAGCCCTGCTGCCCAAGCCCATGGTGGTGGCACCCCCACAAGTCAGCCCCAACCAGCCCTTGCCGCCTGCGGCCCTTACCGGTTCGCGCAAATGCCAAACCTGCGGCGGCAGTGGCGTGCTGAGGCTGACGGCCCTGCGCTTTCGCACCTGCCTCGATTGCGCCGGCCAGGGCATGTTGCCGGTGGTGCCAGCCAGCAGCTCCTTTGAGCCCCAACCCCAATTGGGACCGGCCCTGGACCAGCTGATGGCCAGCACCCGGGCGGTTCAGCCCAGGCTTCCAGCCGAAGGGCTGTTCCAGGATCTGCCCAACTAACGCAGCG
>NSII01000105.1 GCA_002737305.1 Synechococcus sp. Baikal-G1 | reverse complement strand
AGGCTCTCAACGGGCTTTGGCGTTGATCTCCGACAGCCCTAAGCGGGCCGATCCGGCAGAGCCGATGGCAGGGGGCTTTGATCCGGAGCTGACTCCCGGAGCCTGGGCCGCTGGGCCGGGCAGGCCCCTCGCCAGGCAGACCCTTGGAGGGTCTCCGTAAAGTTCAGGTCCATTGCGCGGGCACCGATGGGAACGACAGCCATGGCCAAGGGCGGCGAGACCAGCGTCATCGGCAGCCCCAGCGCGCCCCGGCTCAGCCTGCAAAGCGAGGGGATTGGAGCCGACACCAGCACGATCCGCTCGCTCGACTGGGACCGCAGCCGCTTTGACATCGAATTCGGCCTGCGCAACGGCACCACCTACAACGCCTTCCTGGTGCGGGGGGACCGCACGGCCCTGATCGACACCTCCCACGCCAAATTCCGCGACAGCTGGATCCCCCTGCTGGAGGGCCAGATCGATCCAAAAGAGATCGATTATCTGATCGTGTCCCACACCGAGCCCGACCACTCGGGCCTGATCGGTGATCTGATTGAGCGCAACCCTGAGATTGAGATTGTTGGCTCCAAGGTGGCGATCCAGTTCCTGGAAGATCAGGTGCATCGGCCCTTCAAAAGCCGGGCGGTGAAAAGTGGCGAAACCCTGGATCTGGGTACCAATGCCAGCAGCGGCGTCGCGCACCGCTTTGAATTCCTGAGCGCCCCCAACCTGCACTGGCCGGACACGATCTTCTCGTTTGACCATGGCACGGGCATCCTTTACACCTGCGATGCCTTCGGTTTGCACTACTGCAGCGAAGACGTTTTTGATAGCGACCCCGGCGCCATCGCCCCCGATTTCCGCTTCTACTACGACTGCCTGATGGGCCCCAATGCCCGCAGCGTGCTGCAGGCGCTCAAGCGCATGGACAGCCTGCCGGAGATCACCACGATCGCCGTCGGCCATGGCCCCCTGCTGCGCCACCACCTGGGCCTGTGGGTGGAGGACTACCGCGAGTGGAGTAGCCAGCGCAGCCGCGGCGAAACCTATGCCGCCGTTTGTTATTTGAGCCAATACGGCTTCTGTGACCGCCTCAGCCAGGCGATCGCCCGCGGCATCGGCAAGGCCGAAGCCCAGGTGCAACTGGTGGACCTGCGCGCCACCGATCCCCAGGAACTGGCGGCCCTGATTGGCGAGGCCAGCGCCGTGGTGGTGCCCACCTGGCCCGCCCAGCCCGACGCCGACCTGCAGACCGCGATTGGCACCCTGCTGGCCAGCCTGAACGCCAAGCAATGGGTGGCCTGCTACGACGCCTTCGGCGGCAATGACGTGCCGATCGACACCGTGGCCGACCAGCTGCGGGACCTGGGCCTGAAGGAGGCGTTTGAGTCCCTACGCATCCGCCAGGTGCCCCAGGGCGGCGACTACCAGCGCTGCGAGGAGGCCGGCACCGACCTGGGCCAGCTGCTCACCAAGGCCAAAACGATCGCGGCGATGAAAAGCCTCGATGGCGACCTGGATCGGGCCCTCGGCCGCCTCTCGGGGGGTCTCTATGTGGTGACAGCGCGCCAAAGCGTGGGCGACACCGCCCGCAGCAGCGCCATGGTGGCCAGCTGGGTGAGCCAGGCCAGCTTCGATCCCCCCGGGATCACCGTGGCCGTGGCCAAGGACCGGGCGATCGAGGCCCTGATGCAGGTGGGCGACAGGTTTGTGCTCAATATCCTGCGCGAGGACAACCACCAGCCCCTGCTGCGCCATTTCCTGCGCCGCTTCCCCCCCGGCGCCGACCGCTTCGCCGGCATCAACACCCTCGATGGCGTCGCCGCCGGCGGCCCCGTGCTCGGTGATGCCCTGGCCTTTCTGGGTTGCCGCGTCTCCCAGCGGCTCGAAGGACCCGACCACTGGCTCATCTACGCCGAAGTGGAAGAGGGCAACGTGGCCGACAGTGAGGCCAGCACCGCCCGCCACCACCGCAAAGTGGGGAACCACTACTAATGACTAGCTCCCCTGCCGCCAGCGCCGATCGGCGCGTGATCGTGCTGCCGCTGGAGCCCGGCCTGGTCTGCCTGCGGGGCCTCAGCCCGAAACGGCTGCGTTTTGAGGTGGAATACGGCCTGGAGCGGGGCACCAGCGCCAACGCCTTTCTGTTTGAAGGCGGCACCAGTCCCCGTGGTCAGGCCGTGCCGCCGGTGTTGGTGCACCCCCTCGGTGCCTCCTTTGCCGCCCCCTTCCTGGCCGAGCTGGAGCAGCGGCTGGCGCCAGACGCCGCCTTGAAGGTGGTGGTGGGCCACGTCAACCCCAACCGGGTGGAACTGCTGCGCCAGCTGGCGGCCCGCTGGCCGGCCCTGATGCTGGTGGCCTCCAACGCCGGCGCCCGCCTGCTCACAGATCTCTGGGGCCAGGTGAAGCCAACGCCCCCCGGCAGCCCCCCAGCGACCGACGCCGACGCTGCGATCCCGCCCCTGCCGCCGATCGACGTGGTGAAGCAGGAGGTGGGCCGGCCCCTGGCCGGCAGCTACCGGCTGCAGCTGATCCCGGCTCCCACGCCCCGCTGGCCCGGGGCCCTGCTGGCCTTTGAAGAGAGCACGGGCCTATTGATGAGCGGCAAGTTCTTCGCTGCCCACCTGTGCAGCGAGGCCTGGGCCGAAGCCAACCGCAGCAGCAACGAAGAGGACCGCCGCTACTTCTACGACTGCCTGATGGCACCGATGGCCCGCCAGGTGGAATCGGTGCTCGACCGGCTCGATGACCTGGCGATCCGCACAATCGCCCCGGGCCATGGCCCCGCCATCGCCGAGAGCTGGCGCAGTTTGCTGCTGGAGTACCGCCGCTGGGGCGAACCCCAGGAGCGGGCCCGCCTCTCGGTGGCGCTGCTGTTCGCCAGCGCCTATGGCAACACGGCCGCGATCGCCGATGCCATCGCCCGCGGGATTGCTGGCACCGGCGTGCGGGTGGAAAGCATCAACTGTGAATTTTCCCCGGCCGACCACCTACTCGAGGCGATCCGCAGCTGCGATGCCGTGCTGATCGGCTCCCCCACCCTGGGGGGCCATGCGCCCACGCCGATCGTCTCGGCCCTGGGCACCCTGCTGGCCGAAGGCGACCGGGCCAAGCCGGTGGGGGTGTTCGGCAGCTTCGGCTGGAGTGGCGAAGCCCTCGACCTGCTCGAAGGCAAGTTGCGCGATGGCGGCTTTCGCTTTGCCTTCGAGCCGATCAAGGTGAAATTCAGCCCCGACCCGCAAACGCTCAAGGCCTGCGAAGAAACGGGCACGGGCCTGGGCCGCCAGCTCCAGGCCCAGCAACGCAAGGCCCAGCGCCGTAGTGCCACTGGCGGCCTGAGTGAAAGCCGCAGCAACCCGGCCCTCCAGGCCCTCGGCCGGGTGGTGGGCCCCCTCTGCGTACTCACCACCGTCAAAGGGGAGGGCGAAGGCCAACTCAGTGGCGCCATGGTGGCGAGCTGGGTGAGCCAGGCCAGCTTCAACCCTCCAGGGGTGATGGTGGCCGTGGCCAAGGATCGGGCCGTTCAAACCCTGCTCCACGGCGGCGACCAGTTCACCTTGAACGTGCTGGCCGAAGGACGGGAAACCGGGCCGATGCGCCAGTTTCTGCAGCCCTTCCCCCCGGGAGCCGACCGCTTCGTTGGCCTGGAACTGGAGCGCAGCCCCAGCGGCCAGCCGATCCTGGCGGACGCCCTGGCCTGGCTGGAGGCCCGGGTGACCCAGCGCATGGAATGCGGCGACCACTGGCTGATTGTGGCCGAGGTCACCCATGGCGCCCTCCTCGATGCCCTTGGCACCACCGCCATGCACCAACGTCGCAGCGGCGGCAACTATTGAGGACAAAACTCAAGACCGGCCCCGGGGAGGCCCCCCTTGTCCCAGGGACGGATCCGACTAGGCAGCCTGGGGCGGTGTGGGCGTCGGGCCGCCAATGAACTGGAAGGGCAGCACCAGCGTGGCCCAGCGCTCGGGGCGCTCGGGGCGACGGCGACGGGGCTGACGGACGCCAAAGGGCACCCGGATCACGTTGGTGCCTTCCACCCTCAAAGTTGTGCCCTCGCTGGCCGAGTGGCTAAGGGAGCCGATGCCGGGGGGGAGGGTGACCTCCTTACCGGCAAAGCGGTTGGGGGATTGGCCGTTGTCGTCGACGTTCATGACCCCGTGGGCAAGTTAGCTAGCGGTGAATGCAAACAATTAATTGAAAAGAGAAGGGACTGGAATGGAGATCAGTCAAGTCCCAGCGCTGGGGCGAATTTGCCGCACCCTGATGTGAATGTACCGCTTTAAGGGCAGTCGTGCCACCAGAGCCAGTCCCTTGCAACCCACCAAACGCTACCTACGGGGTGGGCGCCCGATCCGAGAGCTCCTCAACGGACGGGCAGGTGCAGATCAAATTGCGATCGCCATAGGCATTATCGATGCGGGCCACGGCCGGCCAAAGCTTGTCCTGGCGTTGGCGCTCCCCCGCCGGGAAGGCCGCCAGCTGGCGGCTGTAGGGGCGCTCCCAGGCCTCGGCGGTGACGGCCGCCAAGGTGTGGGGGGCGCGCTTGAGCGGGTTATCGGCCGGGTCGCTGGCGCCGGCCTCGATCGCCGCAGCCTCGGCCCGGATCGCCACCATGGCATCACAGAAGCGGCCGATCTCGGCCAGGGATTCGCTTTCGGTGGGCTCCACCATCACCGTGCCCGCCACGGGCCAACTCATGGTGGGCGCGTGGAAGCCGTAGTCCATGAGCCGCTTGGCCAGGTCCTCCACCTCGAGGCCGCAACTGCGTTTGAGCGGCCTCAGGTCGAGGATGCACTCGTGGGCCACCCGGCCACTGGCACCGCGATAGAGCACGGGGAAATGGGGATCGAGCCGTTCGGCGATCCAGTTGGCCGCCAGCAGGGCCACGGCACTGGCCTGGCGCAGGCCGGCACCCCCCATCATGCGGATGTACATCCAGCTGATCGGCAGGATGCTGGCGCTGCCCCAGGGGGCCCCGCTCACCGGCCCAATCGCCTGGTCGCCACCGCAGGCCACCAGGGGATGGCCGGGCAGGAAGGGCACCAGGTGGGCCGCCACCGCGATCGGCCCCACCCCCGGACCGCCGCCGCCATGGGGGATGCAGAAGGTCTTGTGCAGGTTGAGATGGCAAACGTCGGCGCCGAAGCGGCCCGGCTTGCAGAGGCCCACCTGGGCATTGAGGTTGGCGCCATCGAGGTAGACCTGGCCGCCGTGGCGATGCACCAGGGCGCAGATGGCCTGGATCGCCGTTTCAAACACCCCGTGGGTGGAGGGATAGGTGACCATCAGGGCGGCCAGCTCGCCGGCATGGGCGCTGGCCTTGGCCTCCAGGTCGGCCAGATCGATGTTGCCGGCGTCATCGCAGGCCACGGGCACCACCTGCAGGCCGGCCATCACGGCGCTGGCCGGGTTGGTGCCGTGGGCGCTGGTGGGGATCAGGCAAATGCGGCGGTGCTGGTCGCCGCGGCTGTGGTGCCAGGCGCGGATCACCAGCAGGCCGGCCAACTCCCCCTGGGAGCCGGCATTTGGTTGCAGCGACACCCCGGCAAAGCCCGTGATCGCTGCCAGCCAGGTCTCCAGGTCGGCCAGCAGGCGCCGGTACCCGCTGGTCTGGGCTTCGGGGGCAAAGGGATGGAGCGCCGCAAAGGCCGGCCAGCTCACGGGCGCCAGTTCGGCCGCCCCGTTGAGCTTCATCGTGCAGCTGCCGAGCGGGATCATGGCGTGCACCAGCGAAAAATCGCGGCTCACCAGGCGCTGGATGTAGCGCAGCAACTCGGTTTCACTGCGGTGGGCGTGGAACACGGCCTGGCCCAGCCAGGGCCCCTGGCGCCGGGGCACGGCCGCCCCCCAAAGCGCCTGCTCAGGAGCTGCGGCCAGCCCTGACGCCGCTAGCTCAGCCTGGACGCACACCAGCAGCTCGTCCGCCCTGGGGCAGGGCTGGCCAGGGCCGGCCAGGGCGGAGAGCAGGCGCTGGAGCTCGGCCCCATCGCTGAGTTCATCGAGGCTGATGCCGAACGCCTGGGGCTCCCCTAGGGCCTGGGAAGGGCCGCTGGCCGGTGCCATTAGGCCGGCGCCCCCAAACCCCGGCCGCAGGTTGAACCCGGCGGCTTCCGCGGCCTCGATCAGGGCCGCGGCCCGGGGCGTGGCCACCGTGAGGGTGTCGAAACCCGGGCCGGGCTGGGGCTCTAGCCCCAAGGCGTCCAGGCCCAGGGCCAGGGCTTGGCGCAAAATCAGCAGCCGGCGGGCCATGGCCGCCAAACCCTCGGGGCCGTGGTGCACCGCATAGAAACTGGCGATCACCGCCAGGAGCACCTGGGCGGTGCAGATGTTGCTGGTGGCCTTATCGCGGCGGATGTGTTGCTCGCGGGTCTGCAGGGCCAGGCGCAGGGCCGGCCGGCCCTCGGCATCCAGCGATTGGCCCACCAGGCGGCCAGGAATCTGGCGCTTGTGGGTCTCGCTGGTGGCGAAGAAGGCGGCATGGGGGCCGCCAAAGCCCATCGGCACGCCAAAGCGCTGGCTGCTGCCCACGGCGATGTCGGCGCCGAGCTGACCCACGGGCGCCAGCAGCACCTGGGCCAGGGGATCCACCGCCACGGTGACCAGCAGGCCGGCCCCATGGGCAGCGGCGATCACAGCGCTGGGGTCCCATAGGCGGCCACTGGCGCCCGGCAACTGCAGCAGCAGGCCAAAGGCCTCCCCTAGGGGCCCAGGGCCCGCCAGCAGGGCCGCCGGATCCACCAGCTCCACCGCAATCCCCAGGGGTTCGGCCCGGGTGCGCAGCACCGCCAGGGTCTGGGGGAACACGTCTTGATCCACCAGATAGCGCCTGGCTTCGCCCCGGTGGGCACCGCGGCTGAGGGCCATGGCCTCGGCGGCGGCGGTGGCCTCATCGAGCAGGGAGGCATTGGCGATCGGCAGGCCCGTGAGCTCGCTAATCAGGGTCTGGAAATTGAGGAGGGCTTCTAGGCGCCCCTGGGCGATCTCGGCCTGGTAGGGGGTGTAAGCCGTGTACCAGGAGGGGTTCTCGAACACCTGGCGCTGGATCACGGCCGGGGTAGCCGTGCCGTAATAGCCCAAGCCAATCAGGGAGCGGCGGACCTGGTTGGCAGCCGCCAGGGCGGCCAGATCGGCCAGGGCCTGGGCTTCGCCGCAGCCCTCGGGCAAACCCTCCGCCGCCAGGCCTGGGGCCAGCAGGATGTCGGCCGGCACCACCTGGGCGACGAACTGCTCGAGATCGGCCACGCCCAGGTCGGCGAGCATGGTCTGGAGCTCAACCTCGGAGGGGCCGATGTGGCGGGCCACAAAAGGGCTAAGGGCCGGCTCACCGGGCTCCGGGGAGGCGCCGGAGCCCGCCAGGCCCAACTCAGGTTTCGCTGCAACTTGCGTCAAGGCCCGGCCCCTGGCTGGAGGCGATCCTAAGGAGTCCGGCAGGCCTGCCTAGGGAAAGCCCCTGGGCTCAATGGCCGGCAACCTTGGCGCCGTAGGTGGCGGCATCCATCAAGGCGTCGATCTGGCTGGGATCGCTGGGACGCACCAGCAGCAGCCAGCCCTCGCCATGGGGGTCGTTCTGCAGTTGCTCCGGGTTATCGAGCACGGCCCCATTGCGCTCCACCACCGTGCCATCGATCGGCGCGTAGACCTCCTCCACCGCCTTAACCGACTCGACCGTGCCAAAGCTGGTGCCCCGGCCCAGGGCACTGCCGGGCTCGGGCAGCTCCACAAAAACGATGTCGCCGAGCTGCTCCACCGCAAAGGCACTGATCCCCAGCCGCAGTAACTCGCCTTCAGGGCGCAGGTATTCGTGGCTATCGGCGTAGCGGCAGTCAGCGGGAAAGCCGGCGCTGGAAGAACTGAGGGCCATTGGCCAGCCAGGCGATCAGGAGATTGGCGCCAGTCTGCCTGCCGCCGCTAAGTCCCGCAGGGCCCGCTCCAGGCCAAGCTCCACGTGGCTGCGGTGGCTACCGCCCTGGGCGTAGAGCACGAAGGGCTCGCGCAGGGGGCCATCGGCGGAGAACTCACTGGTGCTGCCATCGATGAAGCTGCCCCCCGCCATCACCAGCTCGCTGGCGTAGCCGGGCATCGGCGCCGGCACCGGATCGAGGTAGGAGCCCACCGGCGAGCTGGCCTGGAAGGCCCGGCAGACCAGCTTGAGTCGCTCGGCATCCCCGAGGCGCACCGCCTGGATCACGTCACTGCGCTCGCCGCCCACGGCCGGATTCACGCCATAGCCCAGCTCGCTGAACACCGCCGCCGTCAACTCGGCACCGATCAGGGCCTCGCCGACCATCTGGGGCGCCAGAAACAGGCCCTGAAACAGCAAGCGGTTGAGATCGAAACTGCTGCCCCCTTCGCTGCCAATGCCCGGCGCCGTGAGCCGGCAGCAGGCCTGCTCCACCAGGTCGGCCCGGCCAGCCACATAACCACCACTGGGGGCAATCGTGCCGCCGAGATTTTTGATCAGGGATCCCGCCATCAGGTCGGCGCCCACGGCCGTGGGCTCCTGGTCTTCCACCAATTCGCCGTAGCAGTTATCGACGAAGCAGACGCAGGCCGGCTGCAGCGCCTTGACCCGCTCCACCAGCCGGCCAATGCGTGCCACCGAGAGGGAGGGACGCCAGCTGTAGCCGCAGCTGCGCTGGATCAGCACCATGCGGGTCGGGAGCTGCAGGGCCTCGGCCAGGCCGGCCCCATCGACGCTGCCATCGGCCAGCAGGGGCAGCTCGTCGTAATGGATGCCGAACTCCGCCAGGGAGCCCTGGCCACTGCCGCGGATGCCGATCACCTCCTCAAGGGTGTCGTAGGGGCGGCCCGTGATCGCCAGCAGCCGATCGCCGGGGCGCAACACCCCGAACAGGGCCGCGGTGATCGCGTGGGTGCCGCTAACGAATTGGAGCCGCACCGCCGCCGCCTCGGCCTGCAGCACCCGGGCAAAGACCCGATCGAGCACCTCCCGGCCCAGGTCGCCATGGCCGTAGCCGCTCACCGAGGCGAAGTGGTGCACCCCGAGGCGCTCGGCGGCAAAGGCCTCCAGCACCCGGGCCAGCCGTGGTTTCACCGCCGCCGTGCGCTGGGCGGCGATCGGGGCAATGCGCTCCTTGGCCTGGGCCACCAGCGCCAGCGCCGCCTGCAGCGCCCCCTGGGCTGGGCCGCTGCTGTCCGGGCTGGGTGCGGTCATCGAAGGGGCCAAGGCAAAGAGAACCATGCTGCCTCGCTGCGATCTCCACCCGGTTAGATTTCGCGGCTGATGCCATCGCTACCGCTGGCATCCCAGGCCAGTGGTGCGCAGCCCCCCATTCCATGGGTCCGCAGCGAACTGGAGCCTGCGCACCCCTTCGGAGATTGTCTTGGTTATTGCCGCTGACGCCGCCGCCGCGCGCCGCACCCCTGGATCTGGCCTCCAGGACAACGAAAGCTCTGGTCTGACGGCGGCCCAGGAAGTCCGGATGCGGGCCGCCCTTGTGGTCCCGCGCGAACCCCTGGCAGGCAAGCAGCGAAAAATTAAGCGCGGCACCACGGGTTTCATGCTGGCCATGCATGTGGCCGCCGTGTTTGCCCTGCTTCCCCAGTTCTGGAGCTGGCAAGCGGTTGTTGCCCTGGCGATTCTTTATTGGGTCACGGTGATCGGCGTCACCTTGGGCCTGCACCGACTGGTGTCGCACCGCAGCTTTGTGGCGCCCCGCTGGGTCGAGCGCACCTTGATCCTGATGGGCGCCCTGGCCTGCCAGAGCGGCCCGATCGAATGGGTGGGCCTGCACCGCCACCACCACAAGTTTTCCGACCAGCCCAACGACCACCATGACGCCGCCCGCGGCCTCTGGTGGGCCCATAGCGAATGGATGCTCCACGACATTCCCGCCCTTAAGGAGATGCACCGCTTCACCGGTGATCTCAGCTCCGATGCCTTCTACGTGTGGCTGGATCGCTGGTTCCTCTTGCTCCAGCTCCCCGTGGGCGCCGCCCTCTATTGGTATGGCAATGCGGCCCAGGTCCATGGCGGCGGCCTCGGCCTGGTGCTTTGGGCGATTCCGCTGCGCCTGGTGGTCGTTTATCACGTCACCTGGCTGGTGAATTCGGCCACCCACGCCTTTGGCTACCGCAATTTCAATTGCCCTGACCTGTCCCGCAACTGCTGGTGGGTGGCGATCCTGAGCTTCGGAGAGGGCTGGCACAACAACCACCATGCCCACCCCTCCAGCGCCCGCCATGGCCTGCGCTGGTTTGAATTCGACATCACCTGGCAGCACATCAGGCTGCTGCGCAAATTTGGCCTAGCCAAGCGGATTCGCGAGGCCCGCTACACCGGCTGATCTGGGCTGATCAACTTTGTTCTGATCTGAATCGAGGGTCCCGGGCGGGGCCTTCAGGCCCCTGGCCGTTCCACCTGCAACTCCCGGCGAATCGCCTCCGCCAGGCCATCGCTGCCCCGATCCCGGCCCGACTGCTCCAGCAGCCGGGCTTTTTGACGCAACAACTCCAAAAACTGGTCGGCCCCCAGCTCCTGCTCAGCGGCTGCCCCCAGCAGGGCCAGGGTGCGGCGCAGGTCGGGCAATTCGGCGTCGAGCTCGGGGGCGGTGAACTCGCGCTGGCCCGCCATCACCTCGGCAAAGCGCTCGCGCCGCTGGCGTTTCTCCACCGGATAGGCCGCCAAAACCGACTCGCGGCACTGGCGCCAGGAGCGGCCGGCCGTGAACAGCTCGGCCAGGGCGGCACTGAGGCTGGCGGCCTCGGTTTCGGCGATGCGCAGGTCAAAGGCAGCGGGGGGCTGGCGCAGGCCCACGAAGATCTCAAACAGCTCCGTGGGCCCCAAGGGCTGGCCGTCATCGGCGCGCAGGGCCAGGGCGGAGGCCTGCAGGGGCGCCAGCAACTCGGCCTGGTCCTGCAGCTGGCTGGCCAGGGCGGCGCCGATGCCGGGCCCCTGGCCCTTGCCACCCCCCTGCTCGGCCAGCAGTCCATTGAGCCGGCCCAGGGTCAAGAACAGCTCCGGGCCGGGCGAGAGCAACTTGTGGTTGCGCAGCATCGAGAGCTGGGAGTTGTGCACCCGGCCCAGGTCGAGGCGCTCGGCCAGGGCCGGCAACACCCGCTGGGACCAGCCATTGCGCTCATGCCACACCCTGATCAGATGCCCGAATGCTTCGCGGCCTGATTCGAGTTCCTCCCGAAAACCCATTTGCTAAGGATTCGTACTGCTACCATTGTATCGATTCACCTGGAGCAGGCCCATGACGGCCACCACCGCCCCGCACCTCAGCCCATCCGGCGCCCCCCGCCGGGCCGGGGCCCAGATCAGCCCAGCGCTGCGGGCCCAATCCCTGCACATTCCCCGCCGGGGCGAGCCGATTCCCTCGGCGCCCAAGGGCCTGCGCTGGGGCAGCATCCTGTTCATGGTTGCCATCCACGCCCTGGCGGTGGTGGCCCTGCTGCCCCGCTTCTGGAGCCTGCCGGCCGCCGCCAGCCTGCTGGTGCTCTACTGGGTCACCGCCTGCCTGGGCGTGACGATCGGCTACCACCGACTTCTCAGCCACCGGGCCTTCCGGGTGCCCCGCTGGCTGGAGCATTTCTTTGCCACCTGCGGCGCCCTCAGTTGCCAGCACGGACCCATCGACTGGGTGGGGCTGCATCGGCACCACCACAAGTTTTCCGATACGATTACTGATCACCACAACAGCCACCGCGGCTTCTGGTGGAGCCACATGGGCTGGATGTTCGAAGAGATCCCGGCCATGGCGGCCGTGCCCCGCCTCAGCGGCGACCTGGCCAGGGACCCCTACTACCGCTGGTTGAACAAGGGCTTCCTGCTGCTGCAGCTGCCCCTGGCCGGCCTGCTGTTTTGGATCGGCACCGCCACCGGCGCCGGCGGCTGGGCCCTGGTGCTTTGGGGCATCCCCCTGCGCCTGGTGCTTGTGTACCACTGCACCTGGCTGGTCAATTCCGCCACCCACTGCTGGGGCTACGTCGTCCACCCCAGTGGCGATAGCTCCCGCAACAACCCCTGGGTGGCGGCCCTGACCTTCGGCGAGGGCTGGCACAACACCCACCACGCCTTCCCCCATTCGGCCCGCCATGGCTTTGGCCGCGAAATCGACCTCACCTGGCAGCACATCCGGCTGATGCGCCGCCTGGGCCTGGCCGACCGGGTGCGGATTCCAACCGGCGCCAACCCTCGCGTACATTGACAAACCGCCCAGACGGTAGACCGTTCGTTTCGATTCCCATGGCCAAGAAGCGCGTTCAAGTGGTCCTCAGCGAGGACGTTCTCAGCCTCGGGAAGGACGGTGACCTGGTGGAGGTGGCCCCCGGCTACGCCCGTAACTTCCTGCTGCCCTCCCGCAAGGCCCTGCCCGTCACCCCCGCCGTGCTGCGCCAGGTGGAGCACCGCCGCGCCAAGGAAGCCGAACGCCAGGCCGCCCTCAAGGCTGAGGCCGTTGCCTTCCGCACAGCCCTCGACACGATCGGCCGCTTCACGGTCAAGAAGCAGACCGGTGGCGACGACGTGTTGTTCGGCACCGTGACCAACGGTGACGTGGCTGAGGCGATCGAAACCGCTACCAAGAAGGAGCTCGATCGCCGCGACATCATCGTGCCCGAAATCCACCGCACGGGCACCTACAAGGTGCAGGTCAAGCTGCACCCCGAAGTGGTGGCCGAGATCAACCTGGAAGTGGTCAGCCACTGAGGCCCGGTCCCTGGCGTCTGGACCCAACCAAACGCTGCTGCACCGTGCCCTAACAGCCCCTGGGCTGACCCCAACGCCGTCAGGCCCTCCGGGGACTGGCGGCGTTGCCATAGGCGGGAAACTGGGGCATGGTTCAGCCCCTAGGGCCCAGCCAGCCAATCCTGGGCCCAGCCAAGCCCCCCAGGACATCGACCCAAAGACCAGTTCCCCGCAGGCCAACGCCAAGCAAGCAACCCATGGTGAGCGTTCCCCTGGCCAACCAGGACCCCTCCGAGGAGGCCCCCGCGAGCGGGCGCAGGGGCTTTGGCCGCGGCCGGGAGCGCGATGGCGCCAGCTTCGAAGTCTTACCTGATTCGATTCCGCCCCAGAACCTGGAGGCGGAGGAAGCGGTGCTCGGCGGCATCCTGCTCGATCCCGATGCGATCGGCCGGGTAGCCGATGTGTTGCAGCCGGAAGCCTTCTATCTCAACGCCCACCGGGAGATCTACCGCACGGCGGTGATGCTGCACAGCCAGGGCAAACCCACCGACCTCACGGCCATGGCCGCCTGGCTGGCGGACACGGGTCAGCTCGACAAGGTGGGGGGCAGCGGCCGGCTAGTGGAGCTGGTGGAGCGCACCCTCTCCACCGCCTCGATCGACCAGGTGGCACGCCTGGTGATGGACAAATACCTGCGTCGCCAGCTGATTCGCTCTGGCAATGAGGTGATTGCCCTCGGCTTTGACCAGAGCAAGCCCATGGAGCAGGTGCTCGATGAGGCGGAGCAAAAGATCTTTGCGATCAGCCAGGAAAAACCCAGCCAGGGCCTCACCCCCACCGCTGAGATCCTCACCAGCACCTTCAATGAAATCGAAAGCCGCTCCCTCGGCACGGCCGTGGCCGGCATTCCGGTCAATTTCTACGACCTCGATGCGATCACCCAGGGCCTGCAGCGCAGTGACCTGATCATCGTGGCCGGCCGGCCGGCCATGGGTAAAACCTCGATCGTGCTCAACATCGCCAAAAATGTGGCGCAACTGCACCAGTTACCGGTTTGTGTATTCAGCCTGGAGATGAGCAAGGAACAGCTCACCTACCGGCTGCTCTCGATGGAAGTGGGAATCGAAAGCGGCCGCCTGCGCACCGGCCGCCTGCAGCAGGAGGAGTGGCCCCTGCTCGGCCAGGGGATCAACACCCTCGGCATGTTGCCCTTGTTCATCGATGACAAGCCCAATTCAGGCGTGCTGGAGATGCGCTCCCTCTGCCGCCGCCTGATGGCCGAGCAGGGCAAGGAGTTGGGCTTAATTGTGATCGATTACCTGCAATTGATGGAGGGCTCCACCCCCGACAACAGGGTGCAGGAAATCTCGCGCATCACCCGGGGCCTCAAGGGCATGGCGCGCGAACTGAACGTGCCGGTGATTGCCCTCTCCCAGCTCAGCCGCGGCGTCGAATCGCGCACCAACAAACGGCCCATGCTCAGCGACCTGCGCGAATCGGGCTCGATCGAGCAGGACGCCGACTTGGTGTTAATGATCTACCGCGATGAGTACTACAACCCRGAAACTGCCGATCGTGGCATCACCGAAGTGATCGTGACCAAACATCGCAACGGCCCTGTGGGCACGGTAAAACTCCTGTTTGAACCCCAGTTCACCCGCTTCCGTAACCTGGCCTCGCCCTAAACGCCAGCGCCGGCCCTAGCCCCGGGGGCCCCGGACAGGGGCACCGCCAGCTGGCGATCACCACGCCAGTTGGTCAGGGTGAAGGAATCACGGTAATGACGCGGAGTGGAGAGTAGTAGGCGCCAGGCCTCAGAGCCATCCAGCAGTTGATAGCGCTCGGGGTAATGCTCTTGCAACAGGCGGCGCACCTGGGGGTAGTAACTGGAATTGAGACCCGGGAAAATATGGTGTTCAGTGTGGTAGGARAAATTCAGATGCAGCAGATCAAGAATCTTAGGCACCCTTAAAGAAAGGCTATTGGCCAGTGGATCGTTGATTTCAGTGAGCGGACATAGGAGATGGTTGGTGTAGATATAGGCGATCACCCCTGCGTAACCGATCCAAATTGGCAGGAAATAAGCGAGTAGCAATTTGAGTGGCTGGCCATCAAGCCAAACGATCACACCGGCGTGCAGGCCCACGATAGCCAGCAGTTCCAGGCCAATCAGCAGCCGCTCCTTTTGGCTAACTCGAAAGGAGGCTGGCGTGAAATTGGGTGCCCCGTCGTTGAACAGCAACACCGAAGTAATCGTGCGCAAGTTATGAACCCCCCAGGCACTAGCCAGGCCCACCACTAGCCAGAGCGGCCTCACCGTGTCGGAGGGAGTGAACAGGTGTTGGATGCGTTTGCCCCAGGTGGCCGGCTGCGATTCGAGGTAGCTGCGATCGGGATCTGAAAGGCTGTTGGTGGAGCTGTGGTGCTCCCGGTTGTGCACCGCATGCCAGAGGGTCGGCGGCATCCARAGCAGGGCCAGGCCGAACAGGCCGACAGCCCGGCGCCAGGCGCGACCCCGCAGGGAGCTGCCATGCAGCAGGTCGTGGCTGGTAAAGAGAAGGACAATCACGCTGTTGCCCATCACCAGGGCAAAGGGCAGAAAAGCCAGGGGCCACCAGCCCGGCCAGCGATCTAGGTGGTCTGCCATGGCCCAGCCCATGCCAAGGATGGCCAGGTTGATTACCACCAAGGCCAGCCGGCTTGGGTCAGTGCGAAAGGCCTCAGCGGGCAGCAACGGGCGCAGGCGGCGGGCGTAGCTAGCCGCAGGCTGATAGTCAAACGGCTCGCTTCCCGGATGGTCTTGTGGAGCAGCCGCAACGGTGGCGTCTGGACCCATGGCAATGGGTGAAGTCGGGACAGCGATGGGGCTTCAGCTCAGTCACCCCATTTTGGTGGCTTCTGGCTCTAACCGGGACCGGTAGACTGGGCCAAAGCCCCCTAAAACCCTCCAGTACGGGCCTTTCAGACCTGGGCAGCCCATGCGCCAACCGGGCGCGACCTCCCTCCTGCCCATGAGCGCCCCCAGTTCCGCCAGTGAATCCTTCGACCTGATCGTCGTCGGGGGCGGCCATGCGGGCTGCGA
>NSII01000104.1 GCA_002737305.1 Synechococcus sp. Baikal-G1 | reverse complement strand
CCGGCCAAGAGCCAGTTGGTGCATGAGGTGGATGCCCTCGGCGGCGTGATTGGCCGGCTGGCCGATGCCACCGCCCTGCAGAAGCGGGTGCTCAACGCCAGCCGCGGCCCGGCCGTGTGGGCCCTGCGCGCCCAGACCGACAAACGCCAGTACGCCCGCCAGATGCTGCAACTGCTGCAGCACACCCCCAATCTCGCCCTGCGCGAGGCGATGGTGACTGGCCTGGAGACCGCCGGCAGCGCCGAGGCTGGCGACCTGCGGATCACCGGCGTGCGCACCTACTTCGGCAGCGTCTACGCCGCCCCAGCCGTGATCCTCACCACCGGCACCTTCCTGGGCGGCCAGATCTGGGTGGGCAACCAATCGATGGCGGCGGGCCGGGCCGGCGAGCAGGCGGCCGAGGGCTTGAGCGAGGCCCTGGTGGGCCTGGGCTTCCGCCTCGATCGGCTCAAAACCGGCACCCCGGCCCGGGTCGATCGCCGCAGCGTCGCCCTCGACCAGCTCGAAGAGCAGCCCAGCGACGCGGCCGAYCGCTTCTTTTCGTTTGATCCCGCCGCCTGGGTGAGCGGCGAGCAGATGAGTTGCCACATCACCCGCACCACGGCCGCCACCCACCAACTGATCCGCGACAACCTCCATCTCACGCCGATCTACGGCGGCTTCATCGACAGCAAGGGCCCGCGCTACTGCCCCTCGATTGAGGACAAGATCGTGCGCTTCGCCGATAAGGAGAGCCACCAGATCTTCCTGGAGCCGGAAGGTCGCGACACGCCCGAGCTTTACATCCAGGGCTTCTCCACCGGCCTGCCGGAACGGTTGCAACTGCAATTGCTGCGCACCCTGCCGGGGCTGGAGCAGTGCGTGATGCTGCGGCCCGCCTACGCCGTGGACTACGACGTGCTGCCGGCCACCCAGTTGCTGCCCTCGCTGATGACCAAGCGGGTGGCGGGGCTGTTTACGGCCGGCCAGCTCAACGGCACCACCGGCTACGAAGAAGCCGCCGCCCAGGGCCTGGTGGCGGGTTTGAATGCGGCGCGCCACCTCGGCGGCCAGGAGCCGGTGCACTTCCCGCGGGAAGGCAGCTACATCGGCACCATGATTGACGACCTGGTGACCAAGGACCTGCGCGAGCCCTACCGGGTGCTGACCAGCCGCAGTGAATACCGGTTGGTGCTGCGGGGCGACAACGCCGACCAGCGCCTCACCCCCCTGGGCCGGGAGCTGGGCCTGGTGGATGACCGCCGCTGGCAGATCTTTAGCAAGAAGCAGGCGGCGATCGCAGCGGAAACCMGGCGCCTGGAAACGGTGCGGCTCAAGGCCAGCGATCCGGCGGCGGCGGCGGTGGAGGCCGAAACCGGCGCACCGATCAAGGGTTCGATCACCCTGGCCGACCTGCTGCGCCGCCCCGGCATCCACGCCCGGGACCTGGTGCGCCATGGCCTGGCCGCTGCCGACCTACCGATCGAGGTGGGCGAAGCGGCCGAGATCACGATCAAATACAGCGGCTACCTGGCCCGCCAGCAACAGCAGATTGATCGTCAGAAAAAACAGGAACACCGGCCGATTCCCTCCGGCATCGATTACGCCTCCCTGGCCACCCTGTCGCGCGAAGCCCGCGAAAAACTRGCCCTGCGCCAGCCCCTCACCCTGGGCCAGGCCGCCCGCCTCCCCGGCGTCAGTCCGGCGGATGTCACGGCCCTGATGCTCTGGCTGGAGCTGCAACAACAGCGCCAACGGTCTGGCCAAGGACCCCAGCCGCTTGCCCAGGCTCCGGCCAAATGAAGGCTGTCCTGGGTAGCTCGCCCTGGGGCTTCAGTCCATCGGCCAGATCCCAGCTGGGGGGAGCCAGCCCCGGCTATTGCCGTTACTCTGACGCCCTTATCTRGTGCTGCTACTGGTGACGCGCCATGCCATCAACCATTCCAGGGCCTTTTGGGAGCTGAAGGCTGAACAGGTGATGGACCGGGTGTTCAGCAAGGCCGCCCAGACCTATCCCCATCCCTCCAGAGTCCCCACCCCCCTAGAGGCCGCCGCCAGCGAGCCGATGATCGAGGTGGAGGTGCGGGAAGAACCGTCGCCGGCCGCCGAATCGTCCCGGCCCAGGGGGCCATGGCGCGGCCCTTCCCTCTGGACTGGGGGCCCAACCCGAGCGGCCAGCAGCTCGCGGCCGGGCCGCTGGCCCGGATCCGCACGCTTGGCGGCCTGGAACCAGGCCACCCATCCCCAGCACAAACTTTTGGCCTTGGGATCCCTGGCCGTATTGACGGGGGCCGCCTCGCTGGTGTGCTGGCACGGCTGGAACCAGGCCAGCCTCGACCTTCGCCAGGAGCGCACCCTCTGGCTGCTGGAACGCCTCAAGGGGCTGGACACCGCCACTGCCTCCGGGACCACTGCCTCCGGGACCACAGCCCCCGGGACCACTCCCTCCGGGACCAAGACCTCCAGCGACCCGGCCGCCTCCCAGGACAACGCGGCGACGTCAACCGCCAGCACCGTGCCGCCCCCGCCGCCGGATGAACCCTGGATTCAACAATTGGCCCAGCTGCCCGGAGCGCTACTGCCTGGCTCCCGCCAGAGCGAGGTGCTGCGGGTGCCCGTCAGTGGCCCGCTCAACCGGCCCGCCCCGCCGGCCACCGGTTCGGCTGCCTCGGCTAGCCCGGCAGGCCGCCAGGCCCCGGTCGCCCAGGGAAGTGCCCCCGAACTGGTGGGGGTGGTGCAGGTGGCGGGCCGGCCGGGCTCGGCCATCTTCCAGTTGGGCAGCAGTTCCACCAATGCCCTGGTGGGCGAGCTGATCGGCTCCAGCGGCTGGCGCCTGGTCGCCACCGCCGCGGACTCGGCCGTGATCGAGCGGGGCGGCGTGCAACGGCGGATCGCCATCAGCAGCGGCTTCTGAGCCGGCCCCCTGCCTAGCTTGAACAGCCCCAAGCGGCCCAGGGACCTGGCCGGATCGAGGCCCATGACCCCGTCTGCTCCCTTGCCCTCCAGGCTGCTGAGCTCCCCTGAGGTCCTCTGGCAGGCCCCCTTTCAAGAGGTGGTGGCGGCCCAGGCCGGCCAGCAGCTGAGCGGGCCCTGGCGCCTGTTGCTCCTGGGCGATGGCAGCCCCACCCGCCACCTGCAACTGCTCAGCGGCCTGGCGGTGGACGTGGAGCTGATCGCCATGGAACCGSAGCCCCTGGCCGGGCCCGAGGCGCCGGCTGAGGTGGCGGACCTGGCCCCACCGCTGCTGCGGCGCCAGGTGTGGCTGCGCTGCGGCCAGGACTGCCTGGCCTGGGCCGAGAGCTGGTGGAACCAGGAGCAGGCCGACCGGCACCTGGGCCAGCGGCACCAACCGATCTGGCACAGCCTTACGGCGAACCGGGCCGAGCTCTACCGGGAGGTGGATGGCCTGGCCCAGGTGACTGCCCCCTGGCTGGAGGAGCGGTTTGACAGGCCCGGCCCCTTCTGGAGCCGCCATTACCGCTTCTTCCGCGGCGGCAAGGAACTCACCGTGATCCGCGAAGTGTTTTCGCCCCAATTGGAGCGCTGGCTGGGCCCCAGCCTGGGGGCCGCCGAACGCTCSCTTACGGACGCCCGCCCCGGGGAAAGGTCAGGATTGCAACACAACGATTTGGGRATTCCGTAACAACCTGGCGCCAGGAGCGCTTGACAGCTTGCCGCCTTCAGGGGCGGTGGCCAGCATGAAGCCAGATTGTTGCCTCGCCATGGAGCTGCCTGTCTCCGCCAATCCAGACCCCTGGCTCACGCTCACGGGCCTGGGCCGTATTTACGGCATCTCCGCGGTCCATTGCGGCCGCCTCCTC
>NSII01000103.1 GCA_002737305.1 Synechococcus sp. Baikal-G1 | reverse complement strand
CCCTTTGGCAGCGCCAGGGCTGCTCCGCCATCCTCGAGGCCGGCGGGCTAGTGCCGATGCAGCAAAGCACYTTGGTGGAGCAATGGGTGGCCCTGCTCTCGGCCCTTGAGGCGGGCTCCCCCTCGATCAGCACCTCCGCCGAGCAGATGGCGGAAGACCTGCCCAAGGAACTGGTGGACCCGGTCAATCGCCAACTGCGGAAGATCGGCTGCCGTTTCCAGGTGAGCCGCCTCGGGCCAACCAGCAACCCGAAGCAAGGCGCCAACCCAGCCGCCRGCTCCAGCTCCAAGCCCAGCATCCCCAGGGTGGGCTCCCGCCGCACCAACCACAGCAACGGCGCCGTGCCCCTGGCCAGCTGAGCCTCGGGCCATCGGCGCATCAACCATCGGAACCACCTCCCGCCGCCCTAGAGCACCGCGAGTCGCGGCCAGCTCAGGAGCCCGGGCGCCTGCGGGTGGAGCGGGGAACAGGCCGGCCGGGGCCAGCCGCCGGGGGGCGCTGCAGCCAGGGCTGGTCAGCCTGGACACCAGGCTCGGAGGCTTGTGCGGAACCAGCCTGACCAGGCGGCCGCTGCCAGCGGGCCACCGTGAAGCTGGCGTCATCGGGCCAATCCGGGGACCCCTCCGCCGCCGGCTCGAGCCGCTCGGCCGCCTGCGGGCGCGGCGGCAACAGGGGAGTGGCCCGCCGGGAGAGGGCTTCCAGGGGGCGGCGTTGCTTGGGTGGGGGGGCCTGGCCTACGGCAGGTCGGCTAGGCGCTTCCAAATCCTGGCGCCAATCGATGGGGCCCCGGCTGGAGCGGGGTGCCCAGGGATCCCGGGCCGGGCCGGGGTCGAAAGGCGGCTCAGATTGGCCCCAGGGCGSCTCGGTCGCGCGGYCACGGCTTCCCGGGGCGGGCCCCTCCCAGGGCTCACGCCAGCCGTCGTCGTCTTCGAGCAGCCAATCGAGCTTGTCTTCCACCCAGCGGCCCAGGCCGCCCGGGCGCGGCAGCCCGCCGGCGCGGCCCCCCGGCTGCGGGCGACCGCTGGCCCTGGAGCCCGGCCTGGCCCCCGCTACGCCATCAACGAGCTGGCGACCCGTCGCCAACCACTGATCCAGCCGCTGATCGAACCGCGGTTCCCGGGACTCGGGCCGCGGGCCCGCTCGCAGGTCGGTCCGGCCCCCTAGCGGCGCGGCGGCGCGGCGGCGGAAGGAACGGTCGGAATCCRGCATCTCCCCAGGCTAAAGGGGCTTGGCGACTGGGGCGGCCCAGGCCCGGGCGCGGTCCAGTCGCAGGGCCCGCGCCCGCAATAGCTGTTCGCGACCCAGGCCCACCAAGGTGATGCCAAGGCCACTGAACTCAAGCACCCAAAGGAAGGTGCCCATGGCGGGGCGGCAACTGGAGGTCAGCGGACCCTAGGCGGCAGCGGCGCGGAAGATCAATTGGCAGCTGGCATGCCATTGGCCGCCATGGAGCCGGTCGCAACAGGGGCGGCAGGCCACGCCCTTGACCCGGCGGCGATAGGGAGCCGCCTCCCCACAGCTGGGGCACTGGGCCAGCCAGCGGGCCTGGGCCGCCGGCACGGGAAAGCGGTGGCGCACGCTCAGTTGGAATTCGCTTTGGGCCTGGTTGATCTGGTCCATGCGGGCCCGGAAGTGGGCGCCATGGACCTCGCGCACCTTGAGCACCCGGTCAATCCAGGCGTGCACCATCTCGTGGCAGAGGGTGCTGAGGGTGGCCTCCCTGGGCAGGGGGTCCAGCAGGGGGCGCGACAGCACGATCTCGCAGAGGTCGCGGCCATCGGCGAGGCGGCCGCTGCGATACAGGCCAGCCGTGCGGGTCATGCGGCCGTCACTCCAGCGCACCGCCACCAGAGCGAACCCGCCTGGGGCGAGGCTGCCCTCGAAATGCTCCCGGTTGAGGCGGTGGAACAGGGGCAGCAGGGGCTCCAGGGGCACGGGTGGGCGCGGCTCAGCCTTTCGGCGGCAGTCTGGCGGGGTTGTCGGTCAGACTCGGGGACCGCAATGGACGGATCGACACGATGGACTGGGGCCTGGCGCAGGGAATTGGCACCAAGGTGCTGCTGGCGGGGGCCGGTGGCCTGTTGCTCTATTGGACGATCAGCGCCGTGCGCCTGGTGCTCAGCGCCCGGGGCATCAACCCGCTGATCAAGCAGTTCTTCACCCAGGTGGCCTCCGGCCGGGTGGATGCGGCCTACTTGCTCACCACYAAGAACTACCGCTCCCACGTCAACCGCCAGCAGTTCCTGCGCTTTCTGGCCAGCCTGCAGCTCAACAAGTACAACAACCTCAAATCGGGGCGGCCGCGGCTGCAGGAGGGCCAGGTR
The DNA here is from genome assembly GCA_002737305.1 of Synechococcus sp. Baikal-G1. Taxonomy (GTDB): domain Bacteria; phylum Cyanobacteriota; class Cyanobacteriia; order PCC-6307; family Cyanobiaceae; genus BAIKAL-G1. Next base: position 4,076 of record NSII01000103.1, on the reverse strand, counting down.
ATCCTCACCGTCAAGCTCAAGGCCGAGAACAAGGACGAACTGCCCCTCGACTTCACCTTCACCAAGGTGGATGACACCTGGCGGGTGGAGCGGATCAGCAAAGTGGCGGCCGCCTGAGCCCATGGCTGCGGCGAGTCCGGCCCCATCCGCCCAGCAGGCCCGGGCCGTGGAATTGCGGCGCCTGCTCACCCGGGCCGCCCATGCCTACTACGTGCTCGATGCCCCCGAGCTCGAGGATTCGGTTTACGACCAGCTCTACCGGGAGCTGCTCGATCTCGAGACCGCCGATCCCAGCCTGATCACGCCCGACAGCCCCACCCAGCGGGTGGGCGGCAGCCCGGCCGAGGGCTTCACCAGCGTGGACCACCGCATCGGCCTGCTCAGCCTTGATAACGCCTTCAGCCTCGAGGAGCTAGAGGCCTGGTACGGCCGCCTGCTCAAGGTGCTCGACCGCCAGGGGGAACCCGGCGCGCCCGGGCCGGCCCTGGAGATGGTGGGGGAGCTCAAAATCGATGGCAACGCCCTGGCCCTGAGCTACGAGAACGGCCTGCTGGTGCGGGCCGCCACCCGGGGGGACGGCGAACGGGGCGAGGAGATCACCGCCAACGTGCGCACAATCACCAGCGTGCCCCTGCGGCTGCAGCTGGCCAATCCCCCGGCCTGGGTGGAGGTGCGCGGCGAGGCCCTGATCCCCGATGCCACCTTTGCCGCCATCAACCAGGACCGCCTGGCCAAGGGCGAAACCCCCTTCGCCAACCCCCGCAACGCCTGCGCCGGCACATTGCGCCAGCTCGATCCGCGGGTGGTTGCCGCCCGGCGCCTGGATTTCTTCGCCTACACCCTGCATCTGCCGCCCGACTGGCAGCCCGAGCCGGCTGGAGCCGACCCAGGCCGCCCCCAAAGCCAATGGCAAGCCTTGCAGTGGCTACAGGCTGCTGGTTTCCGGGTGAACCCCAACGCCGAGCGCCTGGCCGACCTTGCCGCGGTGGAGGCCTTCTTCCGGCGCTGGGACAGCGCCCGCAAGGCCCTGGCCTACGCCACCGATGGGGTGGTGGTGAAGCTCAACGACCTGCGCCTCCAGGACAGCGCCGGCTTCACCCAGAAGGCGCCCCGCTGGGCGATCGCCCTGAAATATGCCGCCGAGGAGGCCCCCAGCAAGCTGCTGCGGCTCAGCTGCCAGGTGGGTCGCACCGGCGTGGTGACGCCCGTGGCCGAATTCGAGCCCGTGCCCCTGGCCGGCACCAGCGTCAGCCGCGCCACCCTGCACAATGCCGACCGCCTCGAGGAGCTCGATCTCTGCGCCGGCGACACGATCGTGGTGCGCAAGGCCGGCGAGATCATCCCCGAGGTGGTGCGGGTGCTGCCCGAGCTGCGGCCGCCCGGCGCCCGGCGACTGGAACTGCCCAGCCACTGCCCGGAATGCGGCTCGGCCCTGGTGCGGGAAGAGGGCGAAGCGGCGACCCGCTGCGTCAACAGCAGCTGCCCAGCGATCCTGCGCGGCGCCCTGCGCCACTGGGTCAGCAAGGGGGCCCTGGATGTGGATGGCCTGGGCAGCAAATTGATTGAACAGCTGGTGGATCGGGGCCTGGTGGGCTCAATCGCCGACCTCTACGGCCTCGATGCCGCCCTGCTGGCCAGCCTCGAGCGCCTAGGCCAGAAATCGGCCGAGAACCTGGTGGCAGCCCTGGCCGCCTCCAGGGCCCAGCCCTGGCATCGCCAGCTCTACGGCCTCGGCATCCACCATGTGGGCGAGGTCAATGCCAAGGCCCTGGCCAAGGGCTTCCCCAGCGCTGCGGAGTTGGCGGCGGCCGCCCTGGAGACTCCCGACCAGATCACCGCCCTTTTCGGCATCGGTAGCGAGATTGCCCAATCCCTGGCGCAATGGTTTGCCACGGCGGCCAACCAGCAGCTGTTGGGCCAGCTGCAACAGCGGGGTCTGGCCCTAGCGGCGGGACCCCAGGAACGGCAGGCCGGCCAGCAGGGGCAATCGGCCCACCTCGCCGGCCGCACCTTTGTGCTCACGGGCACCCTGCCCAGCCTCAGCCGCAGTGCCGCCCAGGCCCTGATCGAAGCGGCCGGCGGCAAGGTGAGTGGATCGGTGAGCAAAAAAACCAGCTTTGTGGTGGCGGGGGAGGAAGCGGGCAGCAAGCTGGCCAAAGCCGGGGCCCTGGGGGTTGCCGTGGTCGATGAGGCGGGCTTATTAGGCCTGCTCCAGGCCAACCCCGACGCCACCCCAGGAGGGTTAGCGCCCTAAGCCCTCAGACCTCCTCTGCCCCCCATTCCTGCCATCCAGGGGCCATCCTGATGGGGCCACCCGCCAGGAAGGGACCCCACCATGGGCGAACCGGCTGCCTACCGCTGGATCAAGACGGACTGCGGCCGGGCCAAATACAACGAGCTGGCAGCGCGCTCGGGCCTGGCCGCCCAGATCCGCCTGGCCTGGTTCCTAGGGGTTGCCACCCTGAGGGACTGGAGCCTGCCCAAGCCCTAAGAGGTTCAGGGGGCCCGCCAAGCCAACCGGCACGCGCTCCTTGGACCCGGACTCAATCCGGCTCCACCCCCTTGAGGGCCCGCTGGGCCGCCCGACCCACCAGCCACACCGAGCCCACCGTGGCCACCAGACCAACGATGCGCAGGCTCCAGGTGCCCAGGTCGGCCTTACCGGAGAGGACCTCGCCAAAACGGGCCACATCACCTGCGAGGGCACCGAGGCTGCAGAACAAGACCGTACCCGGCAGGATCGCGATTAGGCCGATGGCGTAATCGCGCAGGCTCACCTCGCTGAGGCCGTAGGCCAGGTTGAGCAAACTGAAGGGAAAGGCCGGCGACAAACGGGTGAGGAGCACCAATTTGAGCCCTTCCCGGCTAACGGCCTGCTCAATCGCCCATAACTGGGGGACGGAAGCCAGGCGTCGCCGCGCCCAATCCCGCAACCAATGCCGCCCGATCAAAAAGGACGCGATCGCCCCGAGGCTGGCCCCGACAAAAACCAGGCCACTGCCAAGCAGGGAGCCGTAGAGGGCGCCCGCCAGCATCGAGGCCCACACCCCCGGTAACAGCAGGGTGACCCAGAGGGCGTAGAGGGGAATGAACGCCGCCGCCCCCACTGGCGATTGCAAGGCGGGCAGCAGCTGGTGCAACCAGCTGCCAGCAAGATCGGGCAACAAGCTCACAAGCAGGATGGAAGGATCCGCAATGTAGTGTCCCGAACCGCAAAGTGGATGCAAATTCGCCTAAGATGGTGTCCCAAATCCCAAGATGAAGCTCAAACCGTTGCAAACACCAACCAACAGAAAATCAACGTAACGCTTAGCAATAGCTCCAAGACCTCATTCAATTGAACGCCTAATCCGATAAAGGATGGGCCCTGGACGAACGTTGTGTATCACAAGATACCCGCGCAAGCCGGATTTCAAGACTATACTTCCAACAAAATTGTCAAGCAGCGGCACCAATCCATTGGCGGCCCTCTCCACCATTTAAAGCCGCCACCTGGCCCCATTCAATAATCTAATTAACAGTCAATCATGGACCTGGGTCGAGCTCAACAAATCCACCTTAAAAGTTACCCCGACAGCCATCTTGAGCTCCCCCTTGGCGCCCAGATCCTGACCCCTAAGGATACGCCGACCAAGGCCATCCCCAGGGAGCTCAGCCTGGCAAAACTGCGCGCGCACCTGTTGCCCCTACTGACGCAAGTCTATGGGGGCCAATCGCATGGTGATATTAGGGTGCTGTTGCTTTTACCCGATAAAACGCGCAAGCAAACGGCGGCACGATTACTCATCGACGCGATGATTGAACTCTGCCAATCCGTGCCAACGCTATCCTTCGACATCATCTTCGGGCTAGGGACCCACCCGGTGATGTCCGATGGGGACATCGCAACCATGATCGGCCCCCAAAGGCTAGAACGTCTGGCCGCCCTGGGCACCACCCTGCAACAGCAAACGACCCTCAAACCGCTTGCCCAACGTCACATCACGATTCCGCCACCACCCCAACTCCTCGACGAACCGGCTGCAGAGCAAAAATCCAAAACGACCGGCCAAGGCCTAGTCGAAGCGAGCCGTTCA
>NSII01000101.1 GCA_002737305.1 Synechococcus sp. Baikal-G1 | reverse complement strand
TTAGGCGGATCTGTTTGCGACCTAGCTTGATGTCGAATTCATCGCCGGGGTTGAGTTCCAGCAGGGCGGTATAGGCYTTGCCAATCAGCAGGTTGCCGTTGCCCTGAACCGTGGCCACATAGCTGAGCTTGCGGCCTCCCTTGCCGATCTTGCTGTTGGCTCCGAATTCAACCCCCTTGGCTTCCAGCAGGGCTTCGTAGAAGGCCGTGAAGTTCAAGCGATCGGCGCCGTCCTTTTTGCTGGACACATAGCCGCAGGCCCGCACGACTTCGGATTTGCCGGCATCGCCGAGTTCCTTGACTTTGGACAGCAATTCAGATCCGGTGAGCATCGGGAGGTGGAAATTAATGACCCTTGTAAATTACAGCATCGCCCGCTACGAAGACACTAGGCGCGGCCGTTAAGCTGATTGTTGCGTTCTCTGCAATTATTTCGTTGTCAGCGTTAGTGCTAGCCCTGGTTGTCGGCTCGATCGCTAGGGTTGGCCCTACACCATTGCTGCCATCCTGGCAATCGACGAACCGTTCGCCATGGCCCCGATTCGTGCCTTGACGCCCGCTGATCACTCCGAGTTGCTGGACATCTATGGCGATGCGGTGTCAAGCCAGGCCCCTGCGCTGTACAGCGACCGTCAAGTCGCTGCCTGGTTGCGTCAGGTTGGTGCCCCTGGGTCTTTAGCGACCGCCCTGCACAAAGGCAGCGGCTTGGTCAGTTGTCGGGAGTCGGGCGAGATCGAAGCCTTCGCCGTGATGGAGCCGGTTGATCGCCTGTCCTTGCTCTATTGCCGCGGCCGTTCCGCCCGCCAAGGCCACGCCACCCGCCTGTTGCACCGCTTAGAAGCCCTGGCCGAAAGCCAGAACCTGCGCCAGCTCCGCACCGAAGCCAGCCAGTTCTCCCGCCCCCTGTTGCTCCGGCGGGGTTGGAGAGTGGTGTGGATCGAGGCTCTCCTGATCAACGGCATCCTGTTTCGCCGCTACCGCATGACCAAAGCCCTCCCCACCGTGAGCTGATGGCGGAAGCCCAATTGCAGCAGTTCCTTGAGAAGGTGCGCCAGCTCAATGCCTTCGTGGCCCTGGGTGAGGCCGATCCCAGCTTCCGTCAGCGCTTGAGTGACTGCGCCAACCACCAGCAGGTGGTGGATCTCGCCAGCAGTTGGGGTTTTGATATCGCCAGGCGCTGGGGAGAGCCCCCTAGCCAGTCCAGTCAAACGATGGTGTCGATCGATGCAGAGGGGGGCGAGCCCGTGGCAGCCAACCTGCTGTCCGGTCCCTGTCCCCTCCCAGGCCAGGAGCACAGCCAACTACTGCTGGGCCCGGGCCAGCTGCGGCTGGAGCTGATCCATTCCTGCGAGTTCGCCAATCCCCCGGGCTTCTGGTACGACCAGGTCGAAAGCGAATGGGTGCTGCTGCTTCAGGGCCAGGCGCAGTTGCGCTTTGCCGATGAAGCCCAGGCCCGCAGCCTCAAGGCGGGCGACAGCCTGCTGATCACCCCTGGGCGGCGTCACCGGGTGGAGGCAACCGATCCGGCTCCGGGAACCCGCTGGCTGGCTCTCTTTTGGTAGGACTCCGACTGGTGTGGGACTGGCGGACCAGCCAGTAGGCGCTCGACAGGGCCAGGACGGCCACCCCCAGCCCCGCCAGTTCGCCGGGGGTCTTGAGCATCCCTTCGGGCATGACGATCACCTTGCGGGCCAGGGCCGTGAGGGCCGTGATCAACACCAGCTCGATCTGGATGASATGGTCGCGCAGGTAGGCAGTGAGGTTCTGCAGCACCTCCAGGGCAATGAGCAGGGCCAGGATCTGGTCAAGAAAGCGGGTCATGTCGTCGCCAAGCCAGTTGCTTGACCCACCCAAAAGCTTGTTGACCAGGGTGATCACCAGCTGGGCCGTGGCGACAAGCAGCACCACACTCAGGGCTGCCGCGAGCAGCTTGGCCAGGAGGCGCTCGAAGCGATGGACCTGGCGCAGAAAGGCCGGATCGCCCAGCCCGTTCGCTTTGAG
>NSII01000100.1 GCA_002737305.1 Synechococcus sp. Baikal-G1 | reverse complement strand
GCGGCCGTGGATCCGGTGCAGTTCATCGAGGAGCACGGGCATGCGAATCGAGCTGACCCGCAGGGCCCGGCGCAGATCCGCCTGGGTGCGGCCGCTGTGGCGCAGCCAGTCCTTGAGAAAGCTCTGGAGATCCTCCAGGTCTTCGAGGCTGAGGCTGGCCATTAACGCACCGGGGGAAACCACTGGTCCAGTTTGCGCTGGGCCCGGGCGCGCACGGCTTCACTCATGTGGCTGCGATAGAGGCCGAGCAGGGCCGTCATCGCCACCACATCATCGCCAAAGCCAGCCACGGGAATGAAATCCGGGACCAGATCCAGGGGGAACACCAGGTAGGTCAAGGCCGCCAGCATGGTGAGACGCACCTGCAAGGGCGTATGGGCATCGAGCACCAGCTCCAGGCATTCAATTGCCGGCCGGGCGACACTGCGGCCCGCCCGGCGCAGCAGTGTCCAGAGCAGGCCCTCATCGATTTCGGCGCTGCCCAGCACCTCAGCCTCGATGGTTTGCGGGGGCTCGCCCGGCCCAGTTTGGGGCGGCGGGGACTGGGTGGCTGGACCCATGGCGATGCCCGTTGGATGAGGTCAACCCACTTTGGCCAAATCCAGGCTGGATGGACGGCCTCGAGGCACAGCCAGCCGCAAGTGCCCGTTCCTGGGGGGTGCTGCCTTCAATCGATCTCAACAAGACCGCTCTGGATGCCGGTCTTACGCAGCTTGCGCAGGGCCCGTTGCACCACCTGGCGGCAGTATTCGCGGCTGCAACCCAGTTGGCGGGCCACCTCGGCCAGGGTGCGCCATTCGTTGCCGCCATCGAGGCCAAAGCGCAGCATCACCACCGTGCGTTCCTTCGGGGTGAGGTTGGACTCATCCAGCAGGGTCCAGGCTGTGGCGCTGCGTTCGGCCAGTTCGGCCCGCTCCATCGGCGCCATTTCATTGCTGGGCAGCACATCCACCAGCTCGGTGGGATCGGATTTTGACTTCAGCACCCCCTGCAGGCTGACGGTGACACTGCGCAGTTCACAGCCGAGCAGCTCTTCCACCTCCTCAAGGGGAATGGCCATGGCGGCGGCCAGCTCCCGGGGGCTTGGCAACAGGCCATTGCTTTGCAGCAAGCGGGCCTTGGCGGCACGCAGGCGCGTCAGTTTTTCATTCACATTCACGGGAATGCGGATGGTGCGGCTTTGGGTGGAGAGGGCCCGGTTGAGACCCTGGCGAATCCACCAGTAGGCATAGGTACTGAATCGATGGCCGCGGGTGGGGTCGTATTTCTCGACCGCCCGGGTGAGGCCCAGGGTGCCTTCCTGGATCAGGTCGAGCAGGTCCAACCCCTTGCCCTGGTAGCGCTTGGCCAGGTTGACCACCAGGCGCAGGTTGGCCGTGATCATCTGGGTTTTGGCCCGCTCCCCGAGGCGCATGGTGCGTTTTTCGCCATCGTCGTAGCTGCAGGCTTCACCGACACCACCGGCGCTGCTGCAGCGTTCCTGGAGCTCAACGAGGGCCTGTACCTTGCGGCCCAAGGTGAGCTCCTGTTCGGGTGTGAGCAATTGGTGACGCCCAATTTCGCCTAGATATGCACTCAGCGAACTCGTCATTACGCCCCTGGACTTTGCAATGAACCTAGGGCGAATTTCTGCCAAAGCTGGAAGTAACTGAAAGGCTTCCGACTTTCGCTTTTTCTCCCCTTTTGGGCCCCTTAACTGG
>NSII01000099.1 GCA_002737305.1 Synechococcus sp. Baikal-G1 | reverse complement strand
CGCCTGGGGGCGCCACGGCGCTCGGCTAGGACCGCCTGCACTTGGCGCCAGGGAACCCCGTGGTGGGCCAGGGCGACCTGGAGGTGGAACACAATGTCGGCCGCTTCGCTAGCGATCTCGGCCGGGTTGTCGTCCTTGCAGGCCATCACGAACTCGGCACATTCCTCGCCGATCTTTTTAAGGATGCGGTTGTCGCCGCCCTCCAGCAGCCGGTTGGTGTAGCTGCCGGGCTCGGGATGGGCGCGGCGGTCTTCGATCACCCGCGAGAGTTCGCTGCAGACATCGGCAGGCGGGGGCAGGGCTCCGGGGCCCCCGGTGGCACCGGGATCCTCGCCAAAGAAGCAGCTGCGGGCCCCCGTGTGGCAGGCCACATCGCCCACCTGTTCAATCGTGAGCAGCAGCACATCGGCGTCGCAGTCGTAGCGGAGGCCGCGCAGTTTTTGGAAATGGCCGCTGCTGGCGCCCTTGTGCCAGAGCTCGGCCCGGGAGCGGCTCCAGTAGTGCACGTCGCCGCTGGCCAGGGTGCTCTCGAGGGCGTCCCGGTTCATCCAGGCCACCATCAGCACGGCCCCATCAAGCCAGTCCTGGGCGATGGCCGGGATCAGGCCGGCGTCGTTGAAGCGGAGCTGCCCGAGCAAGGCCGGCTCTGGGGGCTGAAATGATGCCTGCAAGGGCTGCTGTTCCATCTGCTCTGATTCTCCCGCAACACCCCGTCCCAGCCTGATGACTGCCCCCCGCCGCCCATCAGCGTTCAGTTGCAGCAAGAGCTTTAGCGGCTATCCCTGCTGCCATCGCCAGTGGCGCCATCCGGGCCACTGCCGCTTTGTGCATGGCTACAGCCGCAGTTTTACCTGCTGGTTTGAGGCCAGTGCGCTCGATCGTTACGGCTTTGTCGTTGATTTCTCCAGCCTCAAGGGCCTCGAATCCCAGCTGGTGGCCCAGTTCGACCACACCTTTTTGGTGAACGCCGACGACCCCCTGCTGGACCAGTGGCAGGTCCTGCATGACCAGGGCGCCCTCGATCTGCGGGTGATGGCCAATGTGGGCATGGAGGCCAGCGCCGAGTTGGTTTGGGGTTGGGCCAATGCCCTGCTCCAAGCCCGCGATGGCGGCCGGAGCTGCTGCGTCAAGGTGGAAGCCCGCGAAAACGAGAAGAACGCYGCCTGCTAYGAGGCCGTGCCCGACTGGTTCGGGACGCCC
>NSII01000098.1 GCA_002737305.1 Synechococcus sp. Baikal-G1 | reverse complement strand
CAGGGCRATCACCGGCCCTGGCGGCAGGTTGATCGCCGGCTGGATCGCCAGGCCAAAGCCCAGGGCGCTCAGCCCCATGCCGACCAGGCCGGCCCGCAGCAGGGCCTCTTTTAAGGAGCGGGCCCCCACCAGGGCCACCAGGGCCGGTGCCCCCATCAGGGCGATCACCAGCACCACCCCCACGGCGGTCATGGCGCTCACCACGGTGAAGGCGGTGGCCAGGGTTAGGAGCAGGCGCAAGCGCCGCACTGGCAAGCCGGCACTGGCCGCCCCYACCGGATCGACGCCGAGGAAGACCAGCTGGTGGTAGCGSCCAACCAGCAGGGTCCCTACCGCAGCCAGGGCGGCCAGGGCGCCGGCCAGATCGCCCGGGCCGGCCGCCAGGAGGTCGCCAAACAGAATCGCTTCGAGATCAACCCGGATGTGCAGCAGGGGGATCAGCAGCACGCCCAGGCCGAGAAAGCCCGCCAGCACGGTGTTGAGCACGGCCTCATCGCGGCTGTCGCCCGGTTTGCTGCCCTGGCTCAGGCGCTCCGCMACCAGGGCGCCGGCTACGCCGCTGACCATGCCCCCCAMCCCGGGGGACAGGCCCAGGGCCACGGCTACGGCCAGCCCGGGTAGCACCGCATGGGAAATCAGATTGGCCAAAAAYAGGCGCCGTTGCACCAACAGCAGGGTTCCGGCCAGGGGACAGAGGGCCCCGATCAGCAGGGCCAGGAGCAGGGGTAGGGCCCACCAGCGATCCATAGGCTTGGGGTTGCCATTCGGCCAGGGACCTCCAGATTGCCTAACCGCAGCGGTGGTTGCCGACCCGCAGGTCCCCGAGGGCCCGGCGCACCTGCTGGGGCGTGCCATCGGCGAGAAGCTGGCGATCCAGCACCAGCACCCGGTCATAGGCATCAAGGTCGTGGCCCCAGTCGTGGCTGGAGACCAGCAGGGTGAGGCCGGCATCGCGCAGCTGGCCCATCACCTGCAGCAGGGCCGTGCGGGCGGGCGGATCAATGGCGGCGCAGGGTTCATCGAGCAGTAACACCTGGGCCGGTTGCACCAGGGTGCGGGCCAGCAGGGCCCGTTGCTGTTGGCCGCCGGAGAGCTGGTCGAGACGCCGCTTGGCCAGGGCGCCTAGGCCCACCCGTTGCAGGGCCGCCTCCACGTCGCAGCAGCCGGGGCGGGCCGCCACCAAGCGCCCCAGGCCAACGAGCTCCCGCACCGTGATCGGGAAGGCCCAGGCGATCTCGCCCCGCTGGGGCATCAGGGCCAGCTGGCGGCGGGCCAGGGTCAGGGTCAGGGGGCGGCCATCGAGCTGGATCGAGCCCGACTCCAGGGGCAACTGGCCGGCGATGGCCTGCAGCAGGGTGCTTTTGCCAGCCCCGTTGGGGCCCACCAGGGCCGTGAGGCTGCCGCCCTGGAGCTCGAAGCTCACCGCTTCGATGGCCAGCTCGCCGCCGCGGCGTACCCCAACCTGTTCGACCGCGAGGCTCAACGGCCCTGCCTGGAAACAGTCCTCAAGCTAGCCAGGGTCTGACCAGCTCCTTCCAGACTGGCGTCCTAAGCCGCAACCCTTCCCTAACCCTGGCGATTCAACCCCTTGAGGTAGGGATGGCCGGCCGACCTTTTGCCTTTGGCAGTGCCAGAGTGGCAAAATCGCTTTTTTTAACTAGGCATGACCAGCACGGCTTCGCGAGCATCGACAGGGTCGGCTGCGGCAGCCGGATCCGGCACCAGCMGCGCCATGGGTGAAGAGGGCGCAACTAGCCTGCCCCTACGCCAGAACGCCCTGCCGGTCACGATCATCACCGGCTTTCTTGGGGCCGGTAAAACCACCCTACTGAACCATATTCTCAGTAACCAACAGGGGCTCAAAACCGCCGTATTGGTGAATGAATTCGGCGAAATCGGCATCGATAACGACCTGATCATCGCCACCGGCGAAGACATGGTGGAGCTGAGCAATGGCTGCATCTGCTGCTCAATCAATGGCGAGCTGCTCGAAGCGGTGTATCGGATCCTGGAGCGGCCCGAACCGGTGGACTACCTGGTGGTTGAAACCACGGGCCTGGCTGACCCCTTGCCGGTGGCGATGACCTTTTTGGGCGGCGACCTGCGCGATACAACCCGGCTCGATTCGATCATCACCTTGATTGATGCCGAAAACTTCAGCGACACGATTGACCAGGGCGAGGTGGCCCGGGCCCAGGTGGTCTATGGCGACATCCTGCTGCTGAACAAGTGCGATCTGGTGAGCGAGGAGCGGCTCACGGCCCTCGAAACCCACCTCAAGGAGATTAAAACCGACGCCCGCATCCTGCGCTCCAGCCACGGTGCGGTGGCCCTGCCCCTGCTGCTGAGTGTGGGGTTATTTGAATCCGAYCGGGTGGTGGCCGCCGGCGAAGCCCAGCC
>NSII01000102.1 GCA_002737305.1 Synechococcus sp. Baikal-G1 | reverse complement strand
AAGGGGTTGAGGGTCCAGTTGTGGAAGCCCTGCAGGAAGAGCAGGAAGCGGAAAATCGCCGCTACCCCAAAGGATGGTGCGAAGAACCAGCTGCTCTGGCCGAGCGGATACATCAGGAAAACACTGACGAACACCGCAATCGGGCCGGAGAAGGCAATCGCGTTATAAGGACGGATGCCGACCAGGCGGGCAATCTCGAACTGACGCAGCATGAAGCCGATCAGGGCGAAGGCGCCGTGCAGGGCCACGAAGGCCCAGAGGCCGCCCAGCTGGCACCAGCGCACGAAATCACCCTGGGCTTCTGGGCCCCAGAGCAACAGCAGGCTGTGGCCCATGGCATCGGCGGGGCTGCTCACCGCGGCGGTGAGGAAGTTGCAGCCCTCCAGGTAGGAGCTGGCAATGCCGTGGGTGTACCAGGAGGTGACGAAGGTGGTGCCGGTGAGCCAACCCCCCAGGGCCAGGTAGGCCGTGGGGAACAGGAGCAGGCCGGACCAACCGACAAAAACGAAGCGGTCGCGCTTGAGCCAGTCGTCGAGGATGTCGAACCATCCCCGGGCTGAAGGCGCGCGCCCTACAGCGATCGTCATGGTTTGGAAATGGGCAGTGCGGGGCGGATTCCCGCGGGCTGAGGGTGACCGGGCGATCGTAACAACGTTCCCTGGCATCGCGAGGGTCGCCGCAATGGGCTGACATGCCAGGGTCCAATTGGTTTTTTCGCCCTGCTGGCCCCTGGTCCCGGCGCCGGGGCTTCGGCACCCTGGCCAGGCCCGGCCCCGGAGCCCGTTCTGGTGGGTCCGTGAAGGGGGCCGCCGGGTCCGCCAGGGGGGGAGCCAAGATGGCAGACCCCCCTGGTTTTGCCCCACCCATGGCTTCGCGTCAAACCCCAGCCCCCGCCAAGACGGGTGCCTCCCAAGAGCTGCTTGAGCAGTCCGTGTTGGGCTCTCGGCGCCTCTCCAATGTGCTGGTGGCAGGGGCCGTGACCATTGGCGGCGTCGGCTTCCTGCTGGCCAGTGCCTCTAGCTACACCGGCCTAGACCTGCTGCCCCTGGGCCAGCCCTCCAGCCTGATCTGGGTGCCCCAGGGTCTGGTGATGGGCCTTTACGGCCTGGCTGCCGCCCTGCTTTCGACCTACCTATGGACCGTGATCGGCATCGATGTGGGCGCCGGCAGCAACCGCTTTGATCGGGCTAGCGGCGAACTACTGGTGACCCGCCAGGGCTTTCGCCAGCTGATCAAGGTGGAAGTGCCGATCAAGGACATCCAGGCCGTGAAGGTGGAGGTGCGCGATGGCCTCAGCCCCCGCCGTCGCCTTGCCCTGCGTTTGCAGGGTCGCCGCGACCTGCCCCTGACCCGGGTCGGCGAACCCATGCCCCTGGACCAACTCGAGCAGGGTGGGGCCGAATTGGCCCGCTTCCTAGGCGTTCCCCTGGAGGGCGTCTGAGCCATGGCCAAGCCTCTTTTTCCCGTCACCACTGCGTTGAGTCGCCTCTTGTTAGTGGCGGTGCTTCTGCTCAGTCCCTTTGGTTTGGCGGCCTGCGCCGGGTCCAAGCCCACGGCCACCCTCGGTTGTGGCGCCGGAACCCTGCCCTGTTTGAAGGGCAAAGCGGTGATCCTCTTGACCACGAACAAAGGAGAGGTGCAGCTCAACCTCGATGGCGACAGCGCACCGCTGACCGCCGGCAATTTTGTCGATCTGGTGGGCCGGGGCCTCTACAACGGCACCCTCTTTCACCGGGTGGTGAAGGAGCCGGTGCCGTTTGTTGTCCAGGGCGGTGACCCCTTCAGCGCCGATCCCAAGGTGAATCGCGAACTGCTCGGTTCTGGCGGCTTCATGGATCCGGCCACGGGCCAGCAGCGCCAGATCCCCCTGGAAATTCTCCTAGCCGGCGAATCGGAACCCCGCTACGGCACTCCCCTCTCGGGTCCGGGTCAGCAAGGCCGCATCAAGCTTGTGCATGCCAGGGGTTCCCTGGCCATGGCCCGTAGCAACGATCCCAATTCGGCCAGTTCCCAGTTCTATGTGGCCCTGCGCGCCCTGCCCGAGCTTGACGGTCGCTACGCGGTCTTTGGTCAGGTAACCAAGGGCATGGAGGTCGTTGACCAACTCGTGCAAGGCGACAAGCTGATCAAGGCTGTCGTGGTGGAAGGCGGCACCCTGGTCAAGGACAAGCCCTGAGCCCAAGGGGGCTAGGCCGGCACCCGCTTATCGAGCACGCTGGCCTTGAGCAATTCGGTGTTGACCCCCGAGGCCCGCTCTAGGGCCACCACGCCGGTGCGGGCAATTTCGAGGATGCCGTAGGCCTCTAGCAGTTGCTCGAGGGCCACCAACTTGCCCGGGTCTCCCACCACCTCCAGGGTCATGGCGTCGTGGGCGACGTCGACGACTTTGGCCCGGAACGCCTGGACGAGATCAAAAATGGCGCCGCGGGTTTCGGCGTTCGCTGAAACTTTCAGCAGCATCAGCTCCCGCTCCACCGCCGGGATGGTTGACAGATCAATGACGCCGAGCACATTGACCAGCTTGTTGAGCTGCTTGGTCATCTGCTCGAGGGTGCGGTCATCGCCTTCCACCACCATGGTGAGCCTGGAGGAGCCTGGCTTTTCGGCCGGTCCCACCGCCAGGCTCTCGATATTGAATCCGCGCCGGGCAAACAGGCCGGAGATGCGGCTTAGGGCGCCGGATTCGTCTTCTACTAGCACCGAAAGGGTGTGCTTCATGCCCAGGGCGCTCGCTTTGCCAATCCGGCCCCCAAATTACGCATCGGTGCGCAGGGTTGGGCCTGGGAGCTGCCCCAACCAGTCCAGCAGGCTGCGGTTGAACCGCTCGGGCTCTTCATCGTGGGGGCAGTGGCCGGCCCCTTCGAGCAGCACCAGCTCCAGGTCTGGCCGGTGCCGTTGCAGCTGGTGGCGAACCGATGGCGGCACCAGATTGTCGCGGCTGCCCCAGATCACCAGGAGGGGCAGGTCGAGTTGGGCTAGTAACAGCGGCGCCGTCGCCCCCCGGGGCCGCAGGGCCATGGCGATGCTCATCGCCCGCAGGGCCTGGGCCGCCTCGGGCCGCAGGGCGGGCCGGGCCACCAGCCGGCGCAGTTCCGGGCCCAGGCCCCGGCCGCTGGGGTAGGCGGCCGCCAGGGCGCCATCGAGCAGGGGGGTGCGGGCGATCAGGGGAATCAGCAGCTCCAGGGGCAGCAGCCGGCAGGCCCAGGTGATGAGCCAGCGCTGCAGGCGCCGGCGCCAGGGGGGGCGCCGCTGGGGCACGGGCATCAGCAGGGTGGGATCGGCCAGGGGCGCCAGCACCACTGCCCGCACCCAACCAGGTGCCCAGACGCCACAGCTCAGGGCCACCAGGCCGCCCAGGGAGTTGCCCACCAGCACCGCAGGGGCTTGCACCACCAGTTCCAAGAAGGCGGCAACTTGACGGGCCCAGAGGCGATTGTCGAGGCGCAGCTTGGGTTGGCTGGAGGCGCCGAAGCCAACCAGGTCGAGGGCGTAAACGCACCAGCCGGCCTCGGCGAGTGCGCCGGCGTTATGGCGCCAGTGGCCACTGGCGGCGCCAAAGCCATGGAGCAGCACCAGGGCCGGATCGGTGGGATTCCCCAGGCGGCGCCAATGGACCGCCAGGCCCCGCCAGCGCCAGGTCGCCGCTTCGCCCCAGGCCTCGCCTGCCGTGGCGACTGGGGTAGGGACGGGGCTAGCCACCATGGGGGCTGAAGGGGCCAGGGGAGGCCAGCCTGGCCGGTCGCCGGCCGGGCTGGGGTTTTCAGGGCTCCCAGGGCAGGGCCCCAGGCCCGGTTCCACCGGCTGCCAGCCTTGGCCCAGGTGCGGCACGGCGGTTGAACAAGGGCGGAAGCGAGGGGGCGCAAGCCGAAGGCACGCAAGCCGAAGGCCCCATCGAGGAAGGCTCCGTCCGCCTCCTGGTAGGGAGCGGCTTTTTTCGGCCCGAATCTCGGCCTTCACGGGATTTGGGCGTGCTTCTGGCCCAGCAGCTGGCGGCCCAGCGGCGCAGCGACAGGCCGGAGGTCCCGGGCCTGCGCGTGCTGGATCTGATGGCCGGCTGTGGCATTCGCAGCCTGCGCTATGGCGTGGAAGCCGGGGCGGCCGAGGTTTGGGCCAATGACGCGGACCCTGATCGCCTGGCCCTACTCGAGGCCAACTTGGCCGGTTTAGGCGGTGGGCGCTGCACGACGCGCACGGCCCAGAAGCTCCTGGCTGGCTGCTGTGTGCGCGAGCAGCGCTTCGACCTCATCGACCTCGATGCCTTTGGCTGTCCCAGCGCCCTGGTGCCCCTGGCCCTGGAGGCCCTGGCGTTTGACGGCGTGTTGTATCTGGCCAGCACCGATGGCCGCTCGCCCACCGGCCACGACCGCCCGGCGGCGATCCGCTCCCTGGGGGCGGCGGCCCGGGCCCATCCCGCTAGCTGGGAGCTGGCCCTGCGGCTGCAATTGGGGGTGCAGGCCCGGGCCGCCTGGGTCCTGGGCCGGGGGATTGAGCCGGTGTTCAGCTTCAGCGAGGGCCGCACCTTCCGCACGGCGGTGCGCTTGCGGCGCAAACCCGGGCCCTTGGCGGAACGCCAGCTGGGCCTGCTGGCCCATTGCCACGGCTGCGGTGACCAGCAGGTCCAGAGCCTGGTCCAGCTGCGCCAGTGGCGGCCGTGCCTTTGCCCGGACCAGGCCACCGCCACCCTGTCGATTTCCGGCCCGCTCTGGATCGGCCCCCTGCAGGATCCCGCCAGCCTGGAGGCCATGGTTGCGGCCTCTGGGGCCACTCCCGCCAGCCTCTGCCCGGCGGGGGCCCGCCTGCTGGCCCAGCTGCGGCGCGACAACGGTCTGCCCGCCCGCTGCTGGCCCCTGGCCGAGCTGGCCAAGCGCCTGGGCGGCGGTCCGCCGCCCTTGGAGCCCCTGGTCCAGGCCTTGCGGCAGCAGGGCTGGAGCGCCCAGGTCAGCGGGGTGATGCCGGCCCAACTGCGCTGTGATGCTCCCTGGGAGCGGCTGCTGCAGGTGGCAGCCCATGTCGCCCGGCCCGGTTAGGCCCCAGCGGCCCTGGGCGCCGCGCTAAACAGGTAGGCGATTACGGGTTTGGGCCATGGCCTCGGAAATTTTTGGCATCGCTGCGATCTTCTGGGTGCTGATCCCGATCGGCCTTGTGGGTGGCGTGCTGCTGCTCAAACTCGAAAAGGAATAAGCCCCCTCCCCCGGGCAGCGATCGCGCTGGGTCCAGCTCACCCCTAGGCTCGACCCCTCCCTGGCGCCCATCCATGCAGGTTCTGGTCATCGGTGGTACGGGCACCCTCGGTCGTCAGATCGCCAGGCAAGCCCTCGATGCCGGCCACCAGGTGCGCTGCATGGTGCGTTCACCCCGTAAGGCTGCTTTTCTGCAGGAGTGGGGGTGTGAACTCACCCGCGGCGACCTGCTAGAACCCGCCAGCCTCGACTACGCCCTAGAGGGGCAAGAGGTGGTGATCGATGCGGCCACAACGCGTCCTACCGATGAGGCCAGCATCTATCAGATCGACTGGCAGGGCAAGCTCAACCTGCTGAACGCGTGTGAGCAGGTCGGGGTTAAGCGATTCATTTTTGTGTCGTTGCTGGATGCCCAGAAGCATCGCAGCGTGCCCTTGATGGACATTAAATACTGCACCGAGCAGCTGCTCCTTGCTTCCGATTTCGACTACACGATCCTGCGTTGCGTTGCCTTTATGCAAGGCGTAATCGGCCAGTTCGCCATCCCCGTATTGGAAAGCCAAACCGTATGGGTGAGTGGCACGCCCACGCCAATTGCCTATATGAACACCCAGGATGTGGCCCGCTTTGCTGTGGCGTCCCTGGAGCGCCCTGAGACCAGCCGCCAGGCCCTGCCGGTGGTCGGCCCGCGGGCCTGGACCACCAGTGAGGTCACCCAACTGTGCGAAAAGTTCAGCGGCAGATCGGCCCGCATCTTCCGGGTGCAGCCCGTGCTGATCGGCCTGATGCGGGGGGTGGCCAACTTCTTTGAGGCCAGCCTCAATGTGGCCGATCGCCTGGCCTTTGACGCCGTGACGGGTGGGGGCGTGACCCTTTCGGCGCCGATGGAGGAGAGCTATTCCTCCTTTGGTCTTGACCCCGGCGAGACCACGGGTCTGGAGTCTTACCTGCAGGAGTATTACTCCACGATCCTGCGCCGCCTGCGGGAGTTGGATGCTGACCTCGACAAGGACGCCAAGAAGAAGCTCCCCTTCTAGGGGGACCAGGCCCCGCAGCAGATCGACCAAAGGGTCTAGTTTTTTTGTACTAGTGTGCTGTAGGGTTGAGGGCTTGCGTTGTGCCCGCCCATGTCCGTTGCCCAGATCAAGAATCTGCAGCGCCGTCTCGCCAACCTGGAGCAGGAGGCGGTGGATGAAATCAACCGGGCCTGCGGCCACGAGCTTTGGCAGAGCCTCGGTTTTGATGCCCTCGATAGCCTGGAGGATGGCGATCGCCGCGCCCGGGCCAACTACTACTACGGCCAGTTGCAGGCCGTGCGCGAGTTGAAAAGCTGCCTCTAACCCCCCCCCTGGGCCGGGGCCCTTGCCCCCAGGCCTAGGGCCCTCGGCTTTTGGGTCATGGCTATGGGGCCTATGGGGCCAGCACCGCAATGCAATCGATCTCCACCCGGCCTCCTTTGGGCAGGGCGGCCACCTGGACGCAGGCCCGGGCCGGAGAGACGCCCGCGCCGAAGACCTCGGCGTAGAGGGCATTGACCTTGGCGAAATCGGCCAGATCGGCCAGAAACACCGTGGTGCGGACGACCTGCTGGGGGCTGCAACCGGCGGCGGCCAGCACCGCCTGCAGGTTGGCGAGCACCTGGCGGGTTTCCGCCTCCACATCGCCCGAGCCCACCATGGCGCCCGTGGCGGGATCGAGGGCGATTTGGCCGGAGCAAAACAACAGTCCAGCCGCCTTGACCGCCTGGTTGTAGGGGCCGACGGGGGCGGGTGCCGCCGCCGTGACAACGGCCTCAAGGCTGGGGGCTGGAGACATCGGAGCGGGGCGCAACGGTGGGTGGATCGATGCTATGGCGGCAGGTCAATCGCCAGGGATGGCCTTGACGTGAGGGCTAGTTCCAGGCCCGGGCTGGCTGGGACCGCCGGCCGGCTTAGCCGCGCCAGTGGTCCTTGCTGTGGCGGTAGTGGGCGAACTCCCCAGCGTCGCGGCTCCGCATAAACAGGTTGCTGAGCAACTCCTCGCCAATCGTGGTGGGGATGGTGGGCCGTTCGTCCGCCCGCTCGCTGAGCACCTGCTGGAAGCGGTCCTTGATGGCCTGATCGTGGGGGTGGAGGTGGTGGGCCCAGCGCAGGTTGGCCTCGGTGTATTCGTGGCTGCACCACACCCGGGTGGCTGCCGGTAGGGCCGCAAGCCGCTGCAGCGACTGCCAGAGCTGCTCCGGACTGCCTTCTAGGAGCCGGCCGCAGCCCCCGGCAAACAGGGTGTCGCCGCAGAACAACTCGCCCTGGCTTTGCTGATCCAGGGGCCCAGCAAGGGGCGGCAGGTAGTAGGCGATATGGGCGCGGGTGTGGCCTGGCATGGCCCACACCAGGATCTCCCGCCCTAGCAGGGTGAGGCGATCGCCATCGCCCACCCCCTGGGTTTGGCAGGGGATCCGCTGACGATCCGCCGCCGCGGCAATCACCTGGAGCTGGGGCCAGCGCTGGAGCAGCCCCGGCGTGCCGCCGATGTGGTCGTGGTGGTGGTGGGTGTGGAGCACGGCGATCGGCTCCAACTGGCGCTTGTCCAGCCAGGCGATCACCGGTTCGGCCACGGCTGGATCCACCACGACGGCCTGGCCTGCTGCTCCATCGCGTGCGCCCATGCCACCGCTGCCACCATTGCCACCGTTGCCACCGCCGTGGAGGACAAACACATAGTTGTCCTCGAGCACGGGGATCAGGCTCACTTCAGTGGCGCCCCTGGTCAAACCAGTTGGGAGAGGCCCTTTGCCATCCCCCGCGGCCCTGGTGGGCGAGCTCGCCGTCTGGGGGTTGGCCGATCCCGCTGCGCTCGGATGCATCGTTAAAGTCCAGGTCGAGGCCGATCCCCATGATCACTGTCGCTCTGGCCAAAGGCGGCCTGCTAAAAGATTCTGTTCGCCGTTTTGCTGCGGCGGGTTTGGATTTTTCGTCCCTGCTGGATCCGGTCAATCGCCAGCTGCGCGTGGAGAGTGCCTGCGGCAGCGCCCGCGCCCTGCTCGTGCGCAATGCTGATGTGCCGGTTTACGTGGCCTACGGCCAGGCCCAGCTCGGCGTCGTGGGCTACGACGTGCTGCGCGAGCACGCCCTGCCCGTGGCCCAGTTGGTGGATCTGGGCTTTGGTGGTTGCCGCATGAGTGTGGCGGTGAAGGCCAGTAGCGGCTACCGCCAAGCGGTAGACCTGCCCGCCCATTGCCGTGTCGCCAGCAAGTTCACCCGCTGCGCCCAGGAGTATTTCGCCGCCCTCGACCTGCCGGTAGAGCTGATCCATTTGGCGGGTTCGGTGGAACTGGGCCCGATCACCGGCATGTCCGAAGCGATTGTGGATCTGGTGGCCACGGGTCGCACCCTGGAGGAAAACGGCCTGATCGCCATCGAAGACCTGTTCCACAGCACCGCCCGCCTGGTGGGCCACCCCCTGTCGATGCGGCTCGACCACGGCCCCCTGCAGGCCCTGGTGGACCGACTCGCGGCCCTTTCGCCCGCGGCTCCAACCGCCCCAGCCCCCAGTACCCCAGTTCCCAATTCCCCAGTGCCCTCCATAGCGGTCGCGACCTGATGTCCAGCAGCGATCGGCAACGGCTACGGCGGCTGTTGCCTTACCTGGCCCAGGACCGGCGTCGCCTCACCCTCAGCCTGGTGCTGCTGATCCCCGTGGCCCTGGGGGCTGCGGTCCAACCCCTGCTCGTGGGCCAGGCAATCTCGGCCCTCCGCCACGAGCCAACCATGCCCTGGTTGGCGGGCCAGAGCCTGCCCGAGGTGCTGCGCACCCTGGTGGGCCTGTTGCTGGTGGCCGTAGTGGTGCGCCTTGGGTTGCAGGGGGTGCAGAGCTACAACGTCCAGGCCGTCGGCCAGCGGCTCACGGCCCGGATCCGTAACGACCTATTTGCCCACGCCCTCGACCTCTCCCTGCGCTTCCACGACCGCACCCCCGTCGGCAAGCTGCTCACCCGCCTCACCAGTGACGTGGATGCCCTGGCCGAGGTCTTCGGCAGTGGCGCCGTGGGCGTGCTGGCTGACCTGGTCACCCTGCTGGTGATCGCGATCACGATGGTCTCGATCGAGCCGCGGCTCGGTGCCCTACTCCTGGCCAGCCAGCTGCCCGTCACGCTGACGATCCTTTGGTTGCAGGGGCGTTACCGCAAGGCCAATTACCGGGTGCGCGAGGAGCTGGGCCAGCTCAATGCCGATTTGCAGGAAAACCTGCAGGGCCTTGAAGTGGTGCAGATGTTCCGCCGCGAGACTTACAACAGCGCCCGCTTTGCCCGCACCACCAACGCCTACCGCAAGGCCGTTAATGGCACGATCTTTTTTGATAGCGCCATTTCGGCCCTGATCGAATGGGTGGCCCTCACGGCGATCGCCGTGGTGTTGGCCTTGGGGGGCTGGATGGTGTCGGCGGAGGTCATGGGCTTGGGCACTCTCACCACCTTCATCCTCTATTCCCAGCGCCTGTTTGATCCCCTGCGGCAACTGGCCGAACGCTTCACCCAGATCCAGGGCGGCCTGACAGCGGTTGAGCGGATTGGCGAACTATTTGAAGAGTCGATTGACATCCAGGATCTGCCCCACGATCAGCGCTCCCAAGCGGCCCAGCTCAGTGGCGGCCAGCGCAATAGCGCCGGGGAAGTGATCTTTGAGCGGGTGTCCTTCGCCTACCGCAGCGACGATCCGATCCTCGAAGATCTCTCCTTCTCCATCGCCCCCGGCGAGCATGTGGCCCTGGTGGGTCCCACCGGATCGGGGAAGACCACGGTGATTCGCCTGCTGTGCCGACTCTATGAACCCCAGCAGGGCCGGATCCTGCTCGATGGCATCGACATCCGCGAGTTGCCGATCCAAACCCTGCGCCAGCGGCTGGGGGTGGTGCTCCAGGACACCTTCCTGTTCAGCGGCAACGTGGGCGAGAACCTGCGCCTCGATGCCGAGATCAGCGACCCCGAACTGCAACGTCTCTGCCATGAACTGGGCCTCGATCCCCTGCTGAGCCGTCTCCCCCAGGGTCTGGAAAGCCCCTTGCGCGAACGGGGCGGCAACCTCTCTTCGGGCGAACGCCAGTTGCTCTCCGTGGCCCGGGTGGGGATCCGCAACCCCTCGGTGCTGGTGATGGATGAGGCCACCGCTTTCCTCGATCCTTCCACCGAGGCCACCCTCCAGGCCGACCTGGAGCGGCTGTTGCAGGGCCGCACGGCGATTGTGATCGCCCACCGCCTGGCCACCGTGGAGGCGGCAGACCGGATCCTGGTGCTCAAACGCGGCAAGTTGGTCGAGCAGGGCACCCATCACGAATTGCGCGCCGCCGGCGGCCTCTATGCCCAGCTGGCCGATCTGCAGGAGCGGGGCCTGGCCCGGCTCTAGTCGGCCATCGGCGGCGCCGGCGCCCAGGCCCCCGACCCGGGCAGGGTCTCGAGCCAGCTGCTGATCCGTTCAGCCAGCAGGGCGGGGTCCTGGCGCATGGGCAGGTGGCCCAGCCCTGGCAGCACCTCCAGCTCGTGCTGGGCGGCGTAGCCCGCCAGGTGGCTGACATAGCGCGGTTCCATCACCCGGTCGGCGCTGCCCACGAGCCAGAGACTGGGCACCTGGAGGGCGGCCGTTAGGGCCGGCAGCTGGCGCACGGCACCCCGGTTGGTACTGCAGGCCAGGAGGCCCCGGGCTGCGCGTTCTTCGGCCACTAGGGGACTACGGATCGCCTCCAAAGCTGGGAGGTCGGCCATCCAGCGGGGCCGCAGGCTGATGAACGCAGCTCCGGCCTGGCGCACCCGGGCGAACACCCGCGGCTGGTACACCCCGCCGCCGGCGGCGATCTGGACCAGCCCCCCCAGCTGGGTGCCCAGGCCATCGGCGGCGTGGAGGGCGACGCTGCCCCCGAGGGAATGGCCAACGAGCACCAGGGGCCGGCCAGCGGCCTGGTGCCGGGCCTGCTCCGCCAGCCAGCGGCCGTAGGAGGCCAGGGTGGGCTGGAGCTGCCTGGGCCGGGGCCGATCGCCAAAGCCCGGTAGGTCCGGGGCCCAGCAGTCCCATTGGGGCTCCAGCTCCTTCACCAGGGGCTGCCACAGCCGTCCTGATAGCAACCAGCCATGCAAAAACACCAGCAGGGGTCGTGGGGACAAGGCCGCTGCCATGAAGACACCCCAGCCTGCAACAGCCGCCGCCCCCATGGGCCAGGATTCATCCATGGTCAGCTCCTCCGACTCCAAAAGCTCCCAGGGCGAAGCCCTGGTGGGGATGTACGGCGGCGAGCATCGCCTTTGCAGCACGGCCAACCCCAAGCTGGCCCTGGTGCTCAGCTGCGAGCGGGAGATCGACCTGTTTGAACTGGAGAAGCTCTGCGATGCGGTCGGCTGGAGCCGCCGGCCCGTGCGCCGGGTGCGCAAGGCCCTTGAGCACAGCCTGCTCTGGGTGGGCCTCTGGCGCCATGAGCAGCGCCTACCCCGGCTGGTGGGCTTCGCCCGCTGCACCGGCGATGGCGTGATCGAGGCCACCGTCTGGGATGTGGCCATCCATCCCCTCTACCAGGGCTGCGGCCTGGGTAAGCAGCTGATGGACTACGTGCTCAACCAGCTACGCACCATGGAGGTGGAGCGGGTGAGCCTGTTCGCCGATCCTCAAGTGGTGGGCTTCTACGAGGCCCAGGGCTGGGAACTGGAACCCCTGCAGCGCCGCTGCGCCTTTTGGTATTCGCCCTAAACGGCGGCTTAGGCAGCTCAGCCGTTGGACTCGTTGGGGACCCGCTCGTCCTGCCGGACCCACGCCGCCCAACCGGCCCCAATTAGAAGCCTTTTGAGGCGCTGAGCCCAGGCAGCAGCGGGTGTTTGGCCTTGAGCTCGGGATCGGCGCCAGCTGCAACAGTGCCAACTCATTTAGCGTGTCCAGGCCATTTGGTCCCCCTTTGCATGGTGCCAGTGGCCCCAGGGATTGGACAACGAAGCTCAAAGCCCCAGGCCCCTGGCGACGCCGTTTGTTGCTCCGAAGCGATTCACTTTGAATCCCCCAGCCAAGACACCATGGTTATAACGTCAGCAGTTCCTACTGCTTACCGCTCCGTTTGATTAGGAGGAATGGATCACCAGCCCGCTGCCTCGTCGCCGGGCGTTTCCATGGGCTGCCTTTGGAGCTGTTTGCTGTGGAGGCCATCGACCGTATGGATCCAATCTTTATGGATCCAATCTTTGGATTGGCGCCTTTAGCGATGGGGGCAGGGGGACTTGAACCCCCACAGTTTTGCAACCTGCGGATTTTAAGTCCGCTGCGTCTACCAATTCCGCCATGCCCCCGACGCGATGCCCCCTGGGCGACCACCGCCCRGCCATCCTAGATTCAGGGGGCTTGATCGTTCGTGGCTCCGTGGTTTTGTCTGGCTTGCCAAGCACCGACATCCTTCTGGCCCTCGGCGCGGCCGTGGCCCTCGGTGGTGCCTACCTGGTGGTGGTGCCCCTGGCCCTCTACTGGTGGATGAACCGGCGCTGGATGGTGATGGGCAAGCTGGAGCGCACGGGGATTTACGGCCTGGTGTTCCTGTTTTTCCCTGGCCTGATCCTGTTTTCACCGTTCCTGAACCTGCGCCTGGCAGGCCAGGGCAAGGYTTGATGGCCACGCCCCCCTCGACGACGCCCCCTACGCCCCCTGCCATGACCCGCGGCAAGGCCCTGATCCTGGGGCTTGCCTTTTTTGGCCTCGGGGCCGGGGGCTACGGAGTCTTTCAGTTGGCCGGTTTCGGCGAGGCCTCAGCCGGCATCGCCGCCGAAGCGGTGCTGATCCTGATCGTGATCGGCTGGATTGGGTCCTACCTGTTCCGGGTGGTCACCGGCAACATGACCTACATGCAGCAGCGGCGGGAGTATCGCAGTCGCTATGAATCCGCYACCGAAGACGAGCTTCAGAAGCAGTTTGGGGCCCTGCCGGTGGCCGAACAGGAAAGGTTGCTGCGGGACCTGGGTCAGTTGGACGATTCCGCCGACCCCGGTGGACCGATCGCCCCATAGGCTCCCTTCCATTGCCTGCTAATCGGCCCGATGAGCGCTGACGCGATCTCCCCCGTTGCTGGAACCGGCACCTTGATCCAGCGCTGTTTCGCGCGGCTCAAGCAAGACGGGCGCTGTGCCCTGATGCCCTTCCTGGTGGCTGGCGATCCAGACCTGGCCACGACCCGGGCCAGCCTGCTGGCCCTCCAGGGGGCCGGCGCCGACCTGATTGAACTCGGCATTCCCTACAGCGACCCCCTCGCCGATGGGCCCGTGATTCAGGCGTCAGCCGGCCGGGCCCTGGCCTCWGGCACCACCCCGGGCCGGGTRCTGGAGATGCTCGCSAGCYTGAAGGGGGAGTTGCACACTCCCGTGGTGCTGTTCACCTACAGCAACCCCCTGTTGAGCCGGGGCATGGAGCGCTTCTGCCAGGAGGCCGCCGCCGCCGGCGCCGCCGGTCTTGTGGTGCCCGACCTCCCCTTGGAGGAAACCGCCAAGCTTTCGCCCCTGGCTGCCGCCCAGGGCCTGGATCTGGTGCTGCTGGTGGCCCCCACCACCCCAGCCGAGCGGATGGTCCGTATCGCTGCCGCCAGCCGCGGCTTCACYTACCTGGTGTCCGTAACCGGTGTGACTGGCACCCGCACCAGCCTGGAGGGCCGGGTCGAAGGGTTGGTGCAGCAACTCAAGGCCATGGGCCCCACGCCGGTGGCGGTGGGCTTTGGCATCGCCACCGCAGATCAGGCCAGGCAAGTGAGGGACTGGGGGGCCGATGGCGCCATCGTCGGCAGCGCCTTGGTGAAGGTGATGGCGGCGGCGGCGGCGACCGCTCCCCAGGGGCCGGCCCCCGCAACGGCCACTGCCGCCGCCAAGTTCTGCGCCGAGCTGCGGGCGGCCCTAGACCACTGATCGTGGCTGTGATCGCCCCTGGTCCATGCCTGGCGAGCGTCCAGGCCGGTCTGGACCCAGCCATGCTCCTGAACCAACCCCTGGTGGCCGCCGTCTGCCGGCTGGCCCTGGGTCTGGCGGCCGTGCTCGTGRTGCGGGCCTTGGCCCATCGCCAGCTGGGCCTGAGCCGGGTCCAGGGCCAGGTCGATCCGTTYYTGGCCGGCCCGACCTTGCGCACCGCCAGCCAGCTAGCCCTAGTGCTTGTGGCGGACTGGRGCTGGGCGGCCCTGCCGCTGGCGGCCCAGGTCAACCAGCTCTACCAAGTCGCCTCGGGSCTGGTGGTGCTGCTGTTGGTGGTGCGGCTGATCAATGGTGGCCTGGATCGCCTGCTGGCTGTGGTGGCAAGTCGCCTGGGCGAAACCGCAGGTYTGGAACGGATTTCGGACCTGCTGCCGATGCTGCGGGGCGCCACCTGGCTACTGGGCGTGCTGGTGTATTTGCAGAACCAGGGTCTGAAGCTCACGGCCGTGCTGGGCGCCCTGGCCGGGGCTGGCCTGGGCATTGGTTTAGCCCTACGGGCACCGGCCCGGGATTTTTTCAGTTACCTCACGATTTTGCTGGAGCAGCCCTTCCAGTTGGGTCAGTTGTTGCGCTTCGACGATGTCATGGGCCGGGTGGAGAAGGTGGGATTGCGCTCCACCTACCTGCGCAGCCTGGATGGCGAATTGGTGGTCATTAACAATGCCAACCTGCTGTCCAAAACCCTGCGCAACTACGGCGACCAGCAGGAGCGGCGCGTGTTGCAGCGACTGCTGCTGCGCCTCGACAGCGGCGCCGAGGCGGCAGCCCGTTTTCCCGAGTTGGCCCGGGCCGCCATCCGCCCCTGGCCCCAGGTTCGCTTCGAGCGCTGTCACCTGGTGGAGTTAACCCCTTCTGGGCTGTTGTTTGAGCTGGCCTACTTTCTCGACGCTTCCGACCCCAACCTGGCCTTTGATCGTCAGCAGGCGATCAATCTCGAGCTGTTGGCATCCCTGGAGCGCTCTGGGCTGGCCCTGGCTGATCCAGYAGGGCCGCTTGCGGTTCCTAGGGCCAACCCGGGCCCATAGCCCTAAAGGCCCAAGGGGCGATCGTTGCCTTCCAATGGCCTGGCGGGCGACTTGGCCTGCCCCCAGGCTGCTCAACTTGGCCTGGGCCGACCAGGTTTTAGGGTCTGCACTCGTGCTGCAAGCGGTTGCCATGCGCTTTGTGCTTTGGGGTCGCTATTGCGACAACGCCCTAGAGAAGCGCTCGCCCTTCCGGGAGCAGCATCTGGCCGGATTGCGCCAGCAACAGCAGGATGGCCTRCTCATTACCTTGGGCCCCACCGCSGATAGCCGCCAGGTCTTTGGCATCTATGAGGCCGAAARCCAGGGCCAGGTCGAGGCCCTGCTCCATGGCGACATTTATTGGCGCGAAGGCATCTGGGTGGAGCTGTCGGTGTATCCCTGGATCCAGGCCCTCTAAATCCCAGGCCTCCACCAACCAGGAGGGATTAGCANGGGTCGATCGGATTGTTTTAACTGGCTGGACCTCTGGCCTCGGGCTGGGCAGCCGGTGATGGCAGGGGCGCCCAACCGGCCAAGGCCTGCTGCCACACGTAGAGGCCCACCTGCTCGGCCCCCCCGGTCCCTAGCACCTGGCCATAGCCCCCCATCTGGCCAATTCCCTGGTTAGCAATCGTGGCAATCGCTGCCGGGCTGGTGATGCCCTGCTGCTCGAGGGCCTTCAGCTTCAAGGTGCGACCGCGGCGGATGATGTTGCCCCCATGGATATGGCATCCGGCGCAATGGGCCTCAAAGAGGGCTGCGCCATCGG
>NSII01000097.1 GCA_002737305.1 Synechococcus sp. Baikal-G1 | reverse complement strand
CCAGTTGCCCATCAGGCCCAGGCCGACCACAGCGCCTGTGACCATGACCACGGCCACTGCAGCCATGACCAYGGCCCCAGCGAAGACGCCCTCGCCGACGATCCCGTGCAACGGGCCGCCGACCACCTGGCGATTGAGGGCTTTACGTCCCTTTCTTTCAGCAGTGACGGACCCTTTGYCCTACGCAAGTTCCAAAACTTCCTTGACAACCAGTTGCCCACTGGCGTGTTTCGGGCCAAGGGGATTCTCTGGTTTAACGAAAGTGAGCGGCGCCATGTCTTTCACCTGGCCGGCAAACGTTTCTCGATYGATGACACCGAATGGCAGGGGGAGTGCAAGAACCAGCTGGTGTTGATCGGCCGTGACCTCAACCACCGCAAGCTGCGCCAACAACTGCAGGCTTGTGTCGCTAAGGACGCTGGCAAGGGTTTCGGCTGACGCCAAGCTCGGGCTCCCGATCCGGTCCAGTTGCTTGGCCTTAGGCGGGTACCCCACCCTGCATTTGGCAGCCGATGACACACCAGCTCCAGCCATCCAGGCTAAGATTTGTTCACTTCAAGGCGACTGCGTGACGGAGCTCGTGTTGTTCTCAGTCGTCGTGGCGCTGTTGGGCCTGATGTGGTGGCTAGCCGAGGGCTCCGATGACGACAGTGGCGGTGGCGGCCTGATGCAGCCCGTGCTGGTGCCAGTACCCGTTCGCCGTTACCCCCAAGACCGTTAAGGCCCGAGCAGCTAAAAACGCCTCCAGGGCTGGTTGAAGACCTAGGTCTTCTTCGTTTTTGTGGGTTCGTTTAAGCCCCTTCTGCCTGGACGCAACTGGGGCAGACGGCCCGCACATTGAGAACGCATTCGAGCAGGCGAAAGCCATGCAAGCCGGCGGCCCGTTCGCCGGCTTGGAGCACGTCGTGGCTTTCAAATTCTTCGGTTTGGCCGCAGCGCACGCAGACCAGGTGGTGGTGGTCCCGGTTGGTGTCCCCGGCTAGCTCGAAGCGCCGGCCACCATCGGGGAGTTCGAGTTCCTGCAGGAGTTGCATCGAACTGAGCAGGCGCAGGGTGCGGTACACCGTGGCCAGGGAGACCTTCTCCTCGCCCTTGAGCAGCCGTTGATGCACCTCTTCGGCGCTGAGGTGGCTGCCTTCGCCGATGCGCTCGAACAGGCCCAGTACCCGTTGGCGTTGGGGTGTCAGCCGTTGGCCCCGGCCATTGAGGGAGGTGCGCAGGGCCTGCGCCTGGGGGTTGGCGGCAGTCACGGTAGGGGGGGCGGCCAAGGGGAGTTAGGGGGATCGCGGCGATCGGGGCCGGGGCAGAAGCCATGGGGCGCCGAGCCCCCGCCAGTTGTTCTCAATAGTAGTTGCAATTGCGAACATCTGTCGTCTGGGTTGGGGCTGGCTGGCCCCTGGGCGCAGCCAGCGATGGATCCAGATCACGGCCCCCAATGCGAGCGACGCTGGTAACAGCGGTTCCTAGGACACCCGCCCGATTGATAAGGACATCACGGCC
>NSII01000096.1 GCA_002737305.1 Synechococcus sp. Baikal-G1 | reverse complement strand
CCCAGTGTGGCTGATCATCCTCTCAGACCAGCTACTGATCGAAGCCTTGGTGAGCCTTTACCACACCAACTAGCTAATCAGACGCGAGCTCATCCTCAGGCGAAATTCATTTCACCTCTCGGCATATGGGGTATTAGCGGTCGTTTCCAACCGTTATCCCCCTCCTGAGGGCAGATTCTCACGCGTTACTCACCCGTCCGCCACTAACCCGAAGGTTCGTTCGACTTGCATGTGTTAAGCACGCCGCCAGCGTTCATCCTGAGCCAGGATCAAACTCTCCGTTGTATCTTCAAGTCCTATTAACAGTTTCACTCATCAAAGCAAAATCCGAAAACCTTGCCCTCACAACCAAAACTCGCTTGCGCATGTCGCAACTTGAATCGCCCTCACCCACTAACCTTGCACTGGCGTACAAAATCGCAGTTGGAGCCTCCTTCTTCTGACAGAAGGGTTCTTAAGAGTGCACTCGATTCATCTTGGTATCAATTGACTAGCTTTGGTAAACCAATGCTGGTAATCTCCTCAACATTCCCTCAAGTAACTTTCCAGGATCTCAGATCCGGTCGCAATTCAACCCATCGCAGCCTTTCATCTGGTCCGCCTCGTGAGAAGGTTTCCCAGACAACCGCAACAGATCTCTATTGCTTGTTTCTTTTGACGGGACCTCACACCTCTGCTGCTTATCGGCCACAAACTCAAGACTGGGTGATCCACGTCAAGTGAGTCCCTCCAGCCCTAGGTCCATGACGCAGCAAAAGCGTCAGTTCCTAAACTTTTTTAGTTGTCCAGGTGCGCCCTTCCGCAAAAATTAAAGCCAATCTCTCGGCTTCTCCCCTTGCTTTCAGGCTGCGGCGCCTCTCAGCGACCACAGATTGAACCTACAGCATCGGCGGCTTGCGCCTCCCTCAACTGGTTTGGTTCGACCACATCAGCGCCTTTCGGCTCCTCAGCAGTCCCGCTAACACCAGAGCCGGGGGTGTACCCCTCCCTGGTGCGCAGTCCAAAAGCTTACCACTCAAACAGCCCCTTGCCTACCAAGGCCTCATGGCAATGGGGGCTCAGGCTCTTGAACAAAGCCCTCTAGGGCGCAGTCGGGGGCGACAAGGGCCTCACCCCAGGGGAGGAACCGGGCCAAGGTGGCCTCGTTTCGGGCCGCCAGCACGGGGTAATCGGTGCTGGTCAGGTTGGCTCCCGGCTCGAGCAGGGCCGGGTCGCGCAGCAACCAGCGCAGCGGGCAGCCCAATTCACTCAGGAACAACCAGGCGGCGGCCAGATCCCAGATTTTTGGGGTTGCCTCCAGGGCTGCCACGGTCTGGCCCATGGCCACGCTCACCAGATTGAGGCTGGCCACCCCAAGCAGCCGGATTTTCCCCGGGAAGCGCCGCTGGGGCAGCTTTTGCAGCACCTTGATCGAACGGCTGCAAAGCGAGGCGCAGCCTGCCACCTGGTTGCGGGCCGAGGGCTGGGCGATCGGTTTGCCATTGCGCCAGGCCCCCTGGCCCCGGATCGCGACCAGCCGTTGGCGCAGGGGCGGCACATCAAGCACGGCCAGCACGGGCACCCCCTGCTCAAAGCGGGCGATCGAAATGGCCCAAAACGGGATGCCGGCCGCGAAGTTGGTGGTGCCATCGAGGGGATCCACCACCCAGTAGGCGGAGCTGGCCGGCACCGACTGGTTCCCCTCCTCGCTGAGCACCCCATCGCCCGGGAAGATCTCCGCCAGGCCTGCCACCAGGGTGGCGTCGCTCCAGCGATCACAGGCGGTGATCAAGCTGCCGTCGGCCTTGGACTCCGACTCCAGCTGGCCGAAATCAAGCCGTTGGCGCTCTGCCACCCGATCGATCAAGGCATTCAGCCGCTCTAGGGCTAGGTCCTGAGGCAACAACGGTCAGGCTCGAGAAGGGGAACAAAGACGGCCAGCCAGCAGCGGGCCTAGGCAAAAGAGAGAGAAAAGACCGGCCTTTTGGATCACGATTGGCCCAAGCGGCGCAGGTTGGCTTGGCAAGCCGGCTGAAGCGGCTCGGGTGGCACGGGCACCTTGATGCCCGTATCTGGCTTCTGGGCGGGAAGCTTCGCAGGCTGACAAACCGCCACCTGGTCCAGTCCCGTGCGGCGCCGCAGCTCCGCCAGGCTGGTGTTGTAGTTGGCCAGGGCCGTGGCATAGGCCACTTCCGCCTGGGTGAGGTCCCGCTGGGTATCAACCACTTCCCGCTGGGTGGTGACGCCAGCCTGATAGCGGAGGCGGGCCAAGCGCAGGGATTCCCGGGCCGAGATCACTTCGCGGGAGGTGGTTTGGATATCGCGGTTGTGCTGGCGCAGCTGGTAGAARCTCTGCTCCACCTGGAAGCGGATGGTGTCGCGCTGGTCAGCGAATTTGAAGGCATTCTCMGCCGCTTTTTGCTTGTATTGACGGGACTGGGCTAGGGCCTTGCCGCCATCGAAGATGGACCAGGAGAAGTTGAGGCCAACGGTGTTATTAACATTGAATTGATARGCCCCAGGGCCATCTCCGGTCACCGAGRATTGCGAGGGTGAGTTTGTTGTTGCACCGCCTGAATAGCGTTCAGCACTGAAATTGTCAAAGATATTCAGGAACGGCTGCACGGCGCCGCGAGCCGAATTCGCATTGCTATTCGCAACGGAAATATCCAAGATTGCATTAGAGAGCTCTTCGCGGAAGGCATAGGCCGCCACGATGCTTTCCTGCAGGGAAGGGGTCCACACTCCAAGCACCCGCAGGGGCTCYTTGGCTGTGGGAGTGATTGTTTGGGGCAGGTCCAGCAGGCGGGCCAGGCTGCGGCGGGCGATGCTCTGGCTGGCGATCGAGTTGGTGAGCAGTTGTTCATCGCGGCCCAGCTGGGTTTCGGCCTGCAGCACTTCCAGCTTGGTGGCCACACCCGCCTGGAAGCGGGCCCGG
>NSII01000095.1 GCA_002737305.1 Synechococcus sp. Baikal-G1 | reverse complement strand
CCAGTTAATGCCCACACCACCTTTTGCACCCTGCAAACGCGTTTTACTTAAACCCGTAGAAGTGGAATTAAAAGATCCATCGGGCAAACTATTGTAGGATTCACCATTAAAAAAGCTTGGCAAGTTAGACGCCGTCAAGCTCAACGTTGGATACCAAGCCGAAATCTGGGCCCGCAGGTTGGATTTAGCCTGATCCACCTGGGAGGCAATGGCTTTGAGGTTGGGATTGTTGACCTCAGCCAGGGTTTCCACCTCCCCCAGGCCCAGGGGCCGCAGGGCCCGGATGCTGACCTGATCCGGGCTGGTGGGCAGGGCCAGGCTGGGCGGCGAGCTCAGGCGCAACAGATCGGGTTCGCGCTGGGTGGCGGCTGGTGCCAGCACCGAGGGATTGGATTTGGGCCGGGTTCCCTTCACCTGGGTGGCCAGGGGCAAGGGCTGGGGAGCCGGATCGAGGCGGGCCGTGGGCGAAAGGGGCGCCGCTGCGGCACCCCCGYCGCTACTGGCTGGGCCTGGCACCMCTGCCAGGCCAGGTACGGCTGCCAAGGGAAGGAACCCGGCGCCCAGCAGGGCCAACCAGGAAGTCAATCGAGGAGCCACCAGAGCCTTACCCAATACATTGCGTGGCCTAAGCCTAGGGAATTACCGCCTTCAACATCAGGCAGGCGGCCACGATCTCATCTGCCCCTTGCACCAGCCGCAGCGGCACGGGCAGGGCCTGGCTGACCATCTCCAGGGTCAGATCGTCCAGGAACACCGGCTCCCCCTGCCGCAACACCACCGCAGGTAACAACAGTTCCTCCCCCAAATCCTTCCCCTTCAGGCCATCAATCAGGTCCTGGCCCGTGAGCAGGCCGGTCACCACCTGGTCCTGGCCCCAGTAGGGGCTGGGCAGACCATGGAGCAGCAGCTCCAGGCCAGTGACCCGGTTGAGCCGCTCCACCGCCGGCTGCAGGGCTTCGGCCACCAGCTGGCCCACCACCCAGCTGACCCGCCGGGGCTGGGCCAGGGCCGCYGGTAAATCTTCGGTGGCCTGCTCCATGGCCTCGAGGAAGGCGCGGATGCTGCCAACGCCGTTTTCCTGCTGGGGCAACTGTTCGTAGCTGGCGCGGGGCGGCAGGGCCAGGCCCGCCATCAGATACCACTCATCCGAYAGCCAGGCAAAACGGCTGCCGAAGTCTTGGAGAAACTGCTGTTGGAGGGGCTCCACCTGGGCAATCACCCGGCGGGCACAGGCCCGATCCACCGGCACCAGGCCATCTCCTGGCGGCCGAAAACGGGTCAGGCCCACGGGKACCACCGCCGCCGAAAGCACGGCCGGCCAATCGCCMCCAGCAAATCCCGCCAAATCGGTGAGGGTGCGTTCCAAGGCAGCCCCATCGTTGAGGCCAGGGCAAACCACCACCTGGGCGTGGATCTGCAATTGGCGCTCAGCAAACCAGGCAAGTTGCTCGAGCAGCAATCCGGCCCGGGGGTTGACCAGCAACTGGCTGCGCAGCGCCGGATCGGTGGCATGGACGGAGACGAACAGGGGCGAGAGCCGTTGCTCCTCGATCCGCTGCCAGTCGGCCCCCGTCAGGTTGGTCAGGGTGAGGTAGGAGCCGTAGAGAAAGCTGAGTCGGTAGTCGTCGTCCTTGAGGTAAAGGCTGTGGCGATGGCCGGGGGGTTGCTGGTCGATGAAGCAGAAGGCGCAATGGTTATTGCACTGGCGCAGGCCATCGAACAGGGCCTCGCTGAAGCCCAGGCCCAGGCCCTCATCGGCCTCCTTTTCCAGCTCCACTTCGTGCAGGGTTCCATTGGGATCCTCCACCTCCAGGCGCAGCTCCTCCACCCCAACCAGCCACTGCAGGTCAATCAGGTCCCGGGGCCGCACCCCGTTRATGCTGAGCAGCTTGTCGCCAGGTTGGAAACCCAGCTCCTCGCCGATCGAACCCGGTTCCACCGTGTCGACCACGGCGGGCTTAGGCAGGCGCGTCTCGCCAGATTGATCAGCCAGGCTCACACCCGCCGAGGGCTCCTTCCACACGGGCCGTTCCGCCACTCACAAGCTGACACCAGTCTGCGCCGCGGCCGGGCTGCTTAGGGCGGTGGGGTTGGGCCAGGGCAGGCCAGGGACTCAGCTGGCGGCGGCGCCAAGCCGGCCGGCAAACAGGAGTAGGGACAGGCCAAACAGGAGGCGGTARCCGACAAACCACCAGGTGCT
>NSII01000094.1 GCA_002737305.1 Synechococcus sp. Baikal-G1 | reverse complement strand
GGCTCCGCAAAGGCCGATTTCATTTCGACCAGCCCAGCCAGGGTGATCGACGGAATCCCGAGCAAAAACGAAAAGCGGGCGGCATCGGCCCGGCGCCAGCCATCGAAGAGGGCGGCGGTGAGGGTGCCACCGGAGCGGGAGACGCCGGGGACCAGGGCCAGGGCCTGGGCCAGGCCCACCAACAGGCCATCACGCACCTGAACGTCGCCGAGAACACGTCGGCGCCGGCCCAATTGTTCG
Source organism: Synechococcus sp. Baikal-G1 (assembly GCA_002737305.1). Classification (GTDB taxonomy): domain Bacteria; phylum Cyanobacteriota; class Cyanobacteriia; order PCC-6307; family Cyanobiaceae; genus BAIKAL-G1. Next base: position 12,160 of record NSII01000094.1, on the reverse strand, counting down.
GCCAGGCCCAACAGGATCGCCATCCCGATCGACACCGCCCCGATCGAGTGGAGGCTGCGCAGGGGCGAATGGTCGAAATCGGGCACAAACAGCTTCACGGCCAGGCCCGCCACCACGATCGGCAGGGTGCCCAGGGCGACCGCAACGCCCAGGCGGGCCGGCGGCGTCTGCCAGTCGCCCTGGCGGAGCGCCTGGGCCATGCCCCTGAACACCTCGATGAGGTCTCGGCGGAAAAAGGCAATCACGGCGACGATGCTGCCGAGCTGGATCACGGCCGTGACCGCCACCCCGGGATCGCCCCAGCCCAACACCACGGGCACCACCTTGAGATGGGCCGTGCTGCTGATCGGCAGAAATTCAGTGAGCCCCTGAACGACGCCCAGCACCAGGTAGTGCCAGCACGCCTCAAACAACCCCAGGGTGGGGGCGGGTTCCAGCGGGGGCATGGAGGCTGAGACGGAAACAATGGCGCCGACCCTATGGCGGCCAGGGGCTGCTGGCCAGCCGTTGTCGGCGGGCGCATCCTTTAAGGTTGGATACCTTTCTTCACAACCGGGTGGTCGGGGTTCAGYCCAGCCTTGTTAGCGAATCGCTGGGCGTTGCCCTGGGGGATCCCKCTGGGCTTGCCTTGAATGGACGGCTCGGCGTGCCGATCGCCCCCCTCGCACCCGCCAGCGCTGACCTAACGACAGCCACCTCCCGACTAGACCTGCTCGCCGCGGCCGGCGCCCTGCTCGTGGCCCTACCCGTGTTCCTGCAGGCCCCCTGGGTGCGGCTCGCCCCCTTCAGCGCTGCCGTTTTCACCCTGCCCCTCGTGCTGGTTGGGGTGCTGCTGGAGCAGCGCCGCCAGCAAGGCTGGTCCACGGCCGGCGCCCTGCTGGTGGGCTTCAGCGGCAGCTGGCTGGGGGGGTGTCTGTTCTGGGGTTGGTGCCGGCTCCACCCCCTCTGGCACCTGCCGATCGAGGCCTTTGCCCTGCCCCTGGCCCTGGCGGGCCTCAAGGGCCGCTGGCGCCTGGCCGCCAGCTTCTACCTGGCTTCGCTCCTGGGCACGGCCTGCACCGATGGCGTCATGGCAATCACCGGGGTGATGACCCATTGGCGGGAGGTGTTGCTGGCGCCCCTAGATCAGGCGGCTGCCTTGCTGCACCAAGCAGCCCTTGGCGTCCTGGAGCCCCTGCCCCTGGCGGTGGTTGGCCTGGCGGGCTGGGGCCTGATTGGTCTCTGCCGCCATTATTGGAGCCACCCCGATCCCGCCTGGCGCCTAGCCGCCTCGGCCCTGGCCACCACCCTCTGCGTSGATGGCCTGTTCCTGGCGGCGGCCCTGGCTGCACCACGACTGAGTGGACTGATCTGAGGCCCAGGCCCAGGCCGCCATCTGAAGAACTGCAAAAACCTGGGGCCGGGTCAGCGGATTAGCCGACCTTGGGCTGTAGGTTGCCCGGGCTGGCTTTCGGCAGCGTGTGGTTTCTCATCAGACGGAGTTTTCGATGAAACGCTTGGTTTCATGGCTCATGGGTGGCGTGCTCCTGGCCGGCCTGCTGCTAGGCCTGGTGATGGCCCCAAGCGTGCAAGCGGCCGAACTTCGCAACCTTGTCGACGACAAGATTGCCGAGAGTGGCGGCAAAATCGACCTCAACAACTGCTCCGTGCGCCGCTTTCAGGTGTACCCCGGCATGTACCCGACCCTGGCCGGCAAGATCGTCCTTGGCGGSCCCTACGACAGCGTGGATGATGTGCTCAAGCTCGATTTGAGCGAGCGTCAGCAGGAACTGTTTGATAAATACAAGTCTAATTTCACCGTCACCCCGCCCTCGATTGCCCTCAACGAAGGCTTTGATCGCATCAACGACGGTGTTTACCGCTGAGCCCTAAACTGACCAGATGGTGCAAGCCGTCGGGCTCTCCCGGCGGCTTTTTTTATTGGTCCATGGCACTTGATGGCTGAGCGTGCGGTCGATGGCCCCCTGCAATCCAGCTGGGATGTGGTGGTGGTGGGCGGCGGGGCCGCCGGCCTGATGGCCTGCCTGGAACTGCCTAAGGGCCTGARCATCCTGTTGCTGAGCAAGGAACGGGCGCCCCGCTCCGCCAGCCGTTGGGCCCAGGGAGGCATTGCCGCCGTGACCCGGCCCGAGGACAGCTTCGCGAGCCACATCGAGGACACCCTCAAGGCCGGCGCCGGCCTCTGTGATCCAGCTGCCGTGGCGCTGCTGGTGCACCAGGCCCCGGCCTGTGTGGARCGGCTGCTGCAGCTCGACATGGCCTTTGATCGCAACGGCAGGGACCTCAGCACCACCCTGGAGGCGGCCCACAGCCACCGGCGCGTGCTCCACGCCCAGGACCGCACCGGCGGAGCCCTGGTCGATGCCCTGGAACGGGAGGTGCTCCGGCGCCCAGGCCTGGAGCGACGCTTGGCCAGCACGGCCCTGCAACTCTGGTTAGAGGGCGGCCGCTGCTGCGGCCTGCAGGTGCTCGACCAGGGGCAGGTGCGCTGGCTGGCGGCCCGGGCCGTGGTGCTGGCCACGGGCGGAGGCGGCCACCTGTTCGCCAACACCACCAACCCGGCCCAGGCCAGCGGCGATGGCGTGGCCATGGCGGCCCGGGCCGGGGCYCTGATTCGCGACCTGGAATTTGTGCAATTCCACCCCACGGCCCTAATGCTGCCGGGGGCTCCCCATTTCCTGATCTCGGAAGCCGTGCGGGGCGAAGGGGCCCGATTGATGGATGCCGATGGGGCTAGCCCGGTGGCCCAGCTGGCGGGCGGTGACCTGGCCCCCCGCGATGCCGTCAGCCGCGCCCTGGTGCGGCGCATGCGCGAACGGCAGGTGGATCACCTCTGGCTCGACCTGCGGCCCGTCGGGCCTGATCGGCTGGAGAAGCAATTTCCAACGATCCTGGGCCGYTGCCGCGAACTGGGCCTAGAGCCCACAACAACACCGATCCCSGTGGCTCCGGCCGCCCACTACTGGATGGGCGGCATCCGCACCGACCTGCAGGCGGCCAGCTCGATTCCCGGCCTCTATGCCGTGGGCGAGGTGGCCAGCACGGGCGTGCATGGCGCCAACCGGCTGGCGAGTAATTCCTTRATGGAATGCCTGGTGTTCGCCCGGCAACTGGGCTCGATCCAGCTAGGAGAGGGACCCAAGCAGCCRCCAACCGCCCAGGAGCCCCGGGCGATGCCAACCCAGGGCCCGGCCGGCGCCCCCTTCGTCTTCAACCCCGAAGCCTTGGCCCGGGCCAACCAGGAGCTGAGACTCACCTGCTGGCGAGTGGCGGGGGTGGARCGTTGCCGCGGCGACCTGGCGCCAGCACTGCAAAGCGTGCGCCGCCAGCGGGCCGACCTGGAGAGCGCCCCTGGCCTGGTCCCCTGCCTGGACCAGGGGCCGGGCGAGCGGGCCCTGGYCCTCGACCCCKACGGGGCGCACGCCCTAGCAGCGGCCCACGACCTCCTGCAGCGACTGAGTGTGGCCGAATCCCTCTTGGAGGCCGCCCTATTTCGCCAGGAAAGCCGCGGCGGCCACTACCGGCTAGATGCGCCTGCCCGGGCCCCCTTCTGGCAATGCCACAGCCTCCAAGCACGGGGCCAGCGGATCCGCACCGAAYCCATCGGCAACCAGGCCCCCTGCCCAAACGAAGYGGGCCAAACCGGCGCCGGCTAGGCCCAGCGAGCCAGCTGGCTCAGAAGCTGCGGGAGCCGGTGTAACCGCTCTTATCGGCTAATTGCTCCAGGGGTTTGACGCCCGATGAGATCACGCCCTTGATCTCCCAGCTGGGATAGCCCTCGATTTTCTTGGTATCGCAGAGGGCCTTYTGGCTGTTCCGGCCATCGGGGGCGCATTCGATCACCTCGAGCTTCTCGGTGGCCTGGCGGCCAAACAGTTCTTTTTGCTCGTGGCAATGGGGACACCAGTAGGCCGAGTACATCACGGCGCCACTGGCTGTGAGCTGTTCAGCTAGGGCCAGCTTGGCCGGATTGCTCTCCGACACCACCGCGGGCGGCACGCCCTTGCCGGTGATCGCCGCCGGCCGGTTGGCCGATGCCGCCCAGCCCAGGCCGACGATGCCCACCAGCAGGGCCGTGATCACGGTGCGAAACACCAGGGTGCCGGTGTCCTCCCAGTCGCCRCCCACCAGGCTGAACACCATGAGCGAGACGCTCAGCAGGGCCGAGAGGATGCAGAAGGGGCAGCAATCCTGCAGCCCAAACAGCATCACCCCCACCAGCACCAGGCTGAACACGGCCATGGCCGTGCTGAGCAGGGCCATTCCCCACCAGCTGCGCTGGGAGAGGCTGACCCGGGTCTCGCCCTGGGCCACCAGGGGCGCCACCGCCATCAGCAGGATCGCCAGGTAGGCCAGGCAACCAAACAGGGCCAGGGGCTGGCCGGCGATCGAGCCCCAGGCGCTGGCGAGCACCTTCTCGCAGCCGTTGCAGCCGAAGAAGCCCTCCTTGCCGCAGCTCAGGGCGCCGAGCAGGCCCCACTTCTTCAGGGTGATCGCGCCAGTGTCGATCGCTCCAACCGTGGCCAGCACGGCGATCACGACCCGCACCCAGCGCAGGCCGGGATCGCTGCGGCGGCGGGAACTGAGACGACTGCCCAGTTTGGAGGAGGTCACAGGCAAGAACTTGGCTGGAGGGATTCTCGCAGCCGCCGGTAGATCGGTGCCTTGGGGACGCTGATAGGCGAGCGAAGGCCCTGGTTAGGGTGGGAGATTGGCTCCTTTGCCAGCCCCTGGAGCCCCCCTGACGATGAGCCCGATCCCCGCCCCAGGCCAGCCCAGCGCTGTCAGCACCGCGGCCCCGGCCCGCAAGGCCACAGCGGCCCCGGCCCGCAAGGCGACCGTGGCCTTCGCCCACCTGGGCTGCGAGAAAAACCGGGTGGACACCGAGCACATGCTCGGCCTACTCGCCGAGGCCGGCTACGGCGTGAGCGCCGATGAAAACGACGCCTCCGTGGTGGTGGTGAACACCTGCAGCTTCATCCAGGAGGCCCGCGAAGAGTCGGTGCGCACCCTGGTGGAACTGGCGGAGCAAGGCAAGGAACTCATTATTGCTGGCTGCCTGGCCCAACACTTCCAGCAGGAACTGCTGGATTCCCTGCCCGAAGCCAAGGCGATCGTGGGCACGGGCGATTACCAGCACATCGTGTCGGTGCTGGAGCGGGTCGAGGCGGGCGAGCGGGTGCACCAGGTGAGCGCCACCCCCGTCTTCGTGGGCGATGAACACCTGCCCCGCTACCGCACCACCAGCGAGGCGGTGGCCTACCTCAAGGTGGCCGAAGGCTGCGACTACCGCTGCGCCTTCTGCATCATTCCCAAGCTGCGCGGCGACCAGCGCTCGCGCACGATCGAATCGGTCGTGGCCGAGGCCCAGCAACTGGCCTCCCAGGGGGTGAAGGAGCTGGTGCTGATCAGCCAGATCACCACCAACTACGGCCTCGACCTCTACGGCAAGCCCCAGCTGGCCGAGCTGTTGCGCGCCCTGGGCGAGGTGGAGATCCCCTGGATCCGGGTCCACTACGCCTATCCCACCGGCCTCACCACCGAGGTGCTGGCCGCCTACCGGGAGGTGGCCAATGTGCTGCCCTACCTGGATCTGCCGCTGCAACACAGCCACCCCGAGGTGCTGCGGGCCATGAACCGCCCCTGGCAAGCCGATGTGACCGGCAGCCTGCTCAAGCGGATTCGCGAGCAGCTGCCCGAGGCCGTGCTGCGCACCACCTTCATTGTGGGATTCCCCGGCGAAACCGAGGAGCACTTCCAGCACCTGCTCGATTTTGTGGCCGAACAACGCTTCGACCACGTGGGCGTGTTCACCTTCTCCTCGGAAGAAGGCACCGCCGCGGCCGAGCTGGCCAACCCGGTGAGCGCCGAGGTGGCAGCCGAGCGCAAGGACCGGCTGATGGCCCTGCAGCAGCCGATTGCCGCCGAGCGCAACGCCGCCTGGGTGGGCCGGATCGTGGATGTGCTGATTGAGCAGGAAAACCCCTCCACCGGCGAGATGCTGGGCCGCTGCTCCCGTTACGCCCCTGAAGTGGATGGCGAAGTGCGGGTGCTGCCCGGCGAAGGCGGCCTCTGCGCCGCCCCCGGAACCATGGTTCCGGTGCGCATCACCGCCGCCAACACCTACGACCTGGTGGGCGTGGTGGTGGGGGCCCAGGCGATGGTGGGCGACGCCCTAGCTGCCCGCCAGGGGAGCACTTGAGCCAGGCCCTCGGCCGAATCCGCCAGCACCTCATCCGCCAGCAGCGCAGCACCTTCCTGGTGGCCTCCGGCCTGAGCACGGCCGGCTCCTTCGCCGGGCTCACGGCCAAGGGCTGGCTGCTGATGCACGGCAGCCACAACCCCCTGATCCTGGCCCTGAATTTTGCCGCCCTCTGCCTGCCCACCCTGCTGGTGAGCGGGCCAGCCGGGGTCGCCACCGACCGGTTCGGCAGTGAAACGGTGTTGATCCGGGCCCAGTGGGGCCTGTTTGCAGCCGGCGTGCTCGGGGCGGTGGCCATCCCGATCAGCCAGGGCCCCCTCCAGATCGCCCTGCTGTTGCTGAGCACCCTGGGGGTGGGCCTGGCCAGCGCCTACGAACTCACCGCCCGCAACAAGCTCTGCGCCCTGCTGGTGGATGGGCCCGAGCAGCTGGGCCCCTATCTCACCAGCTTTTCGGTGGTGTTCAACGTGGGCAAGTTGGTGGGCCCGCCGATTGGCGGCCTGCTGGTCGCCGCCCTGGGCCCGGTGGCAGCCCTCGGCCTCGATGCGGCCAGTTACCTGCTGCCGATCGCCGCCCTCACCTGGTTGATGGCACCGCACCGGGAACGGGAGCAGCGCAGCCAGCGGGGCCAGGCGGCAAGCGTGGCCACGGCCTGGCGGGACTGCGGCCCGGCCCTGCGCCAGGTGCTGCGTTTCACGGCCCTGGCCTGCCTGGTGGGCTTCTTCCACCCGGGTCTGGCGCCCCTGATCGCCAATGAGCTGCTCGGCCCCAGCCCCCTGGCCCTAGGCCTGTTCACCAGCGTTTTAGCTGCGGGCAGCATCTGTGGTGGGGTGATCTTGCAGCGGCGCTCCCAGCAGCTCTGCCGCCGACCGGCCCTGCTGCTTGGCACCAGTGCCCTAATCACCGCCGTGGCCCAGCTGGGCATGGCTGCGGCCACCGGCACGGCCAGCATGATTCCCACCAGCCTGGCCATGGCCTTCCTGATCGGGGCTGGCACGGCCTGCCTGTTGGCGGGCACGAACCTGATCACCCAGGTGGCCGTTCCCCAGGTGCTGCGGGGTCGCATGGCCGGCCTAGCCCAGGTGGCCTTCCTCGGGGGCGGTGGCCTCAGCGGCCTCCTGGCCGCGAGCTTGACCATGGTCTATGGCCTGCAGACCTGTTTCGCCCTCCTGGGCGCCATTGGACTGGTGATCGCGGCATGGGAACTGCGCAGCCGCGGTTCCCAGCGGCTGGAGCAGGACCGGGGCTAGGGGGTGCCCACAAGCCTCAGCAGCACCCCACCACAACCAAGACCCGCTCAGATCAACTTGGCGCTGCGCACCACATAGGCAAGGGCGGCGGCGGCGGTAAGTCCACCGGCAACGAGAAGCAGATAGATCGCGGGACCCATGGCGTTACTGGGACAATGGCCCAGCCATTACAGCAGAAGGGGGCCGGCCCGAGACCGAAACCTTCACTGAACCGCCTAAGGTGAACTGACGATTTGCCAATGGTTTCCCTTTCGCTGGCTAGGTCCCTAGCCCCATCCCCAGCCAGGACGTCTAGGCAGCCACCCTTCCCTCAGCGGTCCATCCCTGATGGTTGCGTGCCATCCCCGCCAAACCGTTCGGCCAGAGCGTCATTCCCCACAGCTTGAGACCGGTCGGCATGCGCACGCTATTCATTTACCCAGAGTTTCCCAAGACCTTCTGGAGCTACGAGAAAATCCTCGAGCTGGTGAATCGCAAGGTGCTGTTGCCGCCGCTTGGGTTGGTGACCGTGGCGGCCCTGCTGCCCCAGCACTGGGAGATGAGGCTGGTGGATCGCAATGTTTCCGAGGTGCAGGAGGCGGACTGGGCTTGGGCCGAACTGGTGATCATCTCCGGGATGATCGTCCAAAAGGCCGACATGGCCGCCCAGATTGCCGCAGCCAAGCGCCGCGGCATCCCGGTCGCCGTGGGCGGCCCCTTCGCCAGCTCCACCCCCGATGCGCCGGAACTGGCCTTAGCCGATTTCAAGATCCTCGATGAGGGCGAAATCACCCTGCCCCTGTTTATCGAAGCAATCGAACGGGGTGAGCTTCAGGGCCGATTCAGCTCCAATGGGGTGAAGCCCGATGTCACCGGCACGCCGATCCCCCGCTTCGACCTGCTCGAGCTCGATGCCTATGACTCGATGAGCGTGCAGTTCTCACGTGGCTGCCCGTTCCAGTGTGAGTTCTGCGACATCATCGTGCTCTACGGGCGCAAGCCCCGCACCAAGAGCCCCGAGCAGCTGGTGGCCGAATTACAGGCCCTCTATGACTTGGGCTGGCGCCGGGCCATCTTCCTGGTGGATGACAACTTCATCGGCAATAAACGCAATGCCAAGTTGCTGTTGCCTGCCGTGAAGGAATGGCAGATTGAGCGGGGCTTCCCCTTCACCTTCACCACGGAAGCCTCGGTGGATCTCGCCGCCGACGACGAAATGTTGACGATGATGGCGGAAGCTCGCTTCGAGGCGGTGTTCCTGGGAATCGAAACCCCGGATGAGGCCAGCCTCTCCCTGACCGGCAAGCACCAGAACACCCGCAGTTCGCTGGAAGACTCCGTCGATCGGATCACCTCCTATGGCATTCGGGTGATGGCCGGCTTCATCATTGGTTTCGATGGTGAAAAAACAGGTGCCGGCGATCGCATCGTGCGTTTTGTCAGCCGCACCGGCATTCCTGCCGCGATGATGGGCATGTTGCAGGCCCTGCCCAACACCGGTCTCTGGCATCGCCTCGAAAAGGAAGGGCGCCTGATCGAAGAAAAGGCCGATGCCAAGGGGGTCAACCAGACCAACCTGCTCAACTTCCTGCCAACCCGGCCAATCCGCGACATCGCCAACGAATACGTGGATGCCTTCTGCCGGTTGTATGAGCCCAACGCCTATATCGACCGGGTCACCCACTACTACCTCAAGATGGGTGAACCCCGCTGGAAGGCCTTCTACAAGGCCGAAAACTCCGACAAATCAGTGCTACCTGGCTGGCGTGATCTGCGCGCCCTCTCGATTGTGGTCTGGCGCCAAGGACTCCAACGGGACACCCGCTTCCGCTTCTGGAAGTCCCTAGCCACGGTCGCCCGGCGCAATCCCAAGTGCCTGGAGCAGTTTCTGATCACCCTGGCCCACAACGAGCACTTCCAGGAATACCGCGGGGTCGTCACCAAGGAAATCCAGGAGCAGCTGGCAACCCTGCCACCCGAGCCCCCCTCTACCCCAACCATGGCCCCGCGGGAACTACAGCCCGCCTAAGGCGAAGGGCAAGCCGGCCAACTTGTTCAGTCCTGGATGTAATTGCTGCCGTCCCCTAGGCAGCGTTCGGCCCGTTGCAATTCCCGGCCTAGGTAAAGGGCGTGGTCGAGCCGGCTGATCGGCCAGGGGCCCTCGCCTTCGCTGAGGGCAATGCCCAGTTCCTTGGCGCTGCGGCCCCGAAACACGGCCAGGGGTGGGCGGGGTCCATCGCCACGGCATTGCAGCACTTCACCCGTGGCCGGATCGGTGGCCAGGCCCCGCTCATCGATGCCGTTGCCGTAATGCTCGGCCACCAGCTCGCCCGCGGCCCGATCGAGCTTGATCAGGAAGTAGCCGCTCGGATCTAGGGCGATAAACCGCTGCGAAAGCTGGTCGTCGAGGGCCTGGCGATCGGGGGGGATAGGAACCATGGGGCCATGCTAATCAGGGCCCCATCGGGGGCTGTCTAGGGGGGGGACAACGGCCCACTCTCGAGCGGCATCCCGAGGGGCGGCGCCGGGGTTGTGAACGGCAACTCGGCATTAATTGCTTCGATTTCCTCCAGCTGCTGGGCATTGGCCTGGGGCAACCACTGGCGCAGCAGCCGATCGAAGCGGGGATCAAACCAGCGGTGCAAGCTGGCGTGGGGGCGGGCGACAAAGCCGCGGCGACGCTTGTGGCTGCCGCCGGCACCGGGATCGAACTGACGGATGCCCCGTTCGATCGCCCAGGCAATTGGCGCGTAATAACAAACCTCGAAATGGAGGTTCTCCAGCTCTACATCACTACCCCAATAGCGGCCCCAGAGCTGGTCGCGGTTGTGCACGCACAGGGACATGGCCAGGGGATCGCTGGGATCGCCCGCATGGGCACTGAATAACACCAGATGCTGTCGCAGCTCCTTCGGGCATTCGGTAAAGAACGCTTCGGTGAGGTATTTACTCCCCCAGGCCCCCCAGCGGCTGCAGTGCTGGGCGTAGAAATGATGCATGCGCGCCATCAAATCATCCGTGATCGCCTCCCCCAGCAGGGGGGTGACCGTGAGGCCAGCGGCGGCCACCGAGCGGCGCTCCCGCTTGATATTGCGGCGCTGATTGGCATTAAAACTGGCCAGATAGGCCTCGAAACCGTTGTAATCCTGGTTGGTCCACAGGCTCTGCTGGTTCAACCAGGGGGCCCAGCCAGCCGCCTCCAGCTGGGGCTGCCAAAGCGGATCCACATAGAGAAAATTGCAGCTCAAGATGTGATGCTTGCGGCAGAATTCCTCGATCAGGGCGAGCAGCACGGCCGTTAAGGCCGATTCATCTTCGCCCGGGGCAATGTGGAAGCGATACCCCAGCACCGGGCTGAGCGGGCTCATGCCCAGCAGCTTGGGGTAGTAGCGCAGCCCCAGCTGGCCGGCCAGCTGGGCAAAGGCCTGATCAAACACAAATTCGCCATAGCTATGGCCTTTGACATAGAGCGGTGCCACCGCCACCAGGCTCTCGCCGCGCCAAAGCCCCAGGTGCACGGGCTGCCAGCCCTGGGAGGGCACGATGCTGCCGGAGGCCTCGAGGCGCTCCAGCCAGGGCCAGGAGTAGAAGGGAAGCCCTGCTGCCGCCGTCACGGCCTGCCATTGGTCCTCGGGAATCTCGGCGATCGACCCGTGCCAGCGGGCTTGAAGCTCAGCCATGGCAGGGCGTTCCGGGGCAGCGGCAGGGCCATAACGCTAGGAGTCGCCACGGCCCTGCTGCTGCCCCTGCAGGCAATTCCGGCCCAGGCCGGCCTGATGCGACCTGTGCTGCAGCTGCTGCGGCCCCAGGTGGAAGCGCGCCTAGCCAGCCTTTGTGTGGGCTGGCTGGGCGGCGCCGATGGGGCCCTGGTCGCCAGCCTGGAGAAACCCTGCCACCAGCTGGCCGCCCCTGTGAGCCGCTGCCTAGTGGAGGAAACCGATGCCAGCGACAACAGCCTGGCGGTGGTCACCGACCTGCTGAGCGGCCGCCTCGGCGAGGCCAGTGAGCTGGTGGTGAAACGCTGCGCCGCCCGACTGCTGGGCCTGCCGCCCGACAGCCTGCGGGACGTGAGCTTGCGCGACATCGCCCACCAGTTCAAGCCCCAGGCCCAGTCCCAGTCCCAGGGTTCCCAGTCTCAAGGTTCCCAGTCCCGCTAGGGGCGGCTGCCAAGGCGGCTGTAGCGCAGCAACAGCTCGCCCTGGCCTAAGGGGCGATGCTCCTCAAGTTGCCAGCAGCCCGGGGCCGGCAGGGGCCCTAAGGGCAGCCAGTGATGGGCGCCGCCCAGCAACCGGGGCACCAGCGTGAGCTGCAGCCCATCAACCAGATCCAGGGCCAGCAGGCTGGCCGCTAACCGCGCCCCACCCAGCAGCACCAAGCGATCCATTCCCTCGGCCGCCAATGCGGCCAACAGAGCGGACCAACCCCGGCTCCCGGGTTGGGACGGGTTGGCCCCAGCGGCTGACCCAGGCAGCGGTTCTGCGTCTGGGAGCAAGGTCCAGAGGCGCTCAAAGCCCGTAGGCGGGCTGGAGCCAACCCCCGCCGGAGCCACCAGAGCACGCCGCAAAGGCTGGTGAAAAAAGGGCAGCTGGGGATCGAGGCAGCCGCTGCGGCTCACCACCAGGGCCCAGGGCTGGGGCGGACGCCCCTGCAGGCGCCGGCGCTCCAGCAGGTCGGCCTGGCGGATCAGGCAGGTGCTGCCATGGAGCCGCAGGGTCTGGGCGCCAATCAG
>NSII01000093.1 GCA_002737305.1 Synechococcus sp. Baikal-G1 | reverse complement strand
AGGCTCAGCGCCAGCACCAACSTGACCTGGGGCCGGCCTAGGGGCCCCAAGGCGGACGGGGAGCCCGCCGCMCTCACACCGCCGCCAGGGCGTCGAGGGCCAGGGGGCGCATGCCCACCAGGGGGGCTTCGGCGAACACCTCGGCGGCGTTATTGGGGCTTTCCTGGATGCGCACCTTGTGGAGGCTGGCGCCGGTGGTGGCGATCGCCGCCTGSAGTAGGTCGGCGATGTGCAGGGCGATGTTCTCGGCGGTGGGCACGCACTGGCCGAAATGGGCCACGTCCTTGTTGAGGAAGGTGTGGTCAAAGGGCTCCACCACCAGGTCGTCCACGAGCTGCTGCAGCACGGCCAGGTCCGCCACCATGCCGGTGCGCCCATCRATCCGGCCGCGCACCGTGACATCGAGCAGGTAGTTGTGGCCGTGGCCATTCGGCCGGGCGCACTTGCCATAGATGGCCTCGTTTTCGGCCTGGCTCAGCTCGGGGCGGGCGAGGCGATGGGCGGCGGCGAAATGGGTGCGGATCGTCAGGAAGGCTTCCATGGAGTCGTCGAGCACATCGGCCCAGAGGGTGGAGGTTTCGTAGAGGCGCAGGCCCATCAGGGGCAGGTGCGGAGCGAGGCGCTGCCAGATCGCCAGCACCAGGGCTTCGGTGGTGGGGAGACGACCATCGGGCCGCTCCAGGTCGAAGTCGGGCCAGGCGTCGTTGAGACAGCGGAAATCCAGCTGGCCGGTCACCTCGCGGCGGATGGCGTGCTTCACATCCGAGAGGTTCAGCACCATGCCATCGGCGTCGAGGCCCCCGCCCATGGCCACGATCAGCTCGTAGTTGTGGCCGTGGCCGGGGGCCAGGCTGCAGGGGCCAAACCGGCTGGCGTTCTCTTCAGGGCCGAGCTCCGGCAACCAGTAGCGGTGGCTGGCACTGAAGGTGGCCCGGCGCGTAATCACACAGGGCCTGCCCTGGCCATGGGCGCGGAGGGTGGGCGCCGGGGGCGCCGCCAGCACGGGCGGGGTCATCGCAGCGCAAGACATGAGGCAACATTCTAAGAAGGTGTCCCCTGTCGATGACTGCGCCCCATCCCAGCCCCGGAGCCAGCTCAGCAGCCGATCCCGCCCTGGAGCTGCGCCGGCGCCTGCAGGGGGTGAATCTCTATCTGATCGGCATGATGGGGTGCGGCAAAAGCGCCGTGGGCCGGCCCCTGGCCGAGGCCCTGGGTTACCGCTTCCTCGATGCCGACACCAGCCTGGAACAGGTGGCCGGCCGGTCTATCCCCGAGCTGTTTGCCAGCGAGGGCGAGGCGGGGTTCCGCGCCCTGGAAGCGGCCGTTTTGAACCAGATCGCCGCCTGGCATTCCCTGGTGGTGGCCACCGGCGGCGGCGTGGTGACCCGGCCGGAGAACTGGGGCCAGCTGCACCAAGGGGTGGTGATCTGGCTCGATGCCCCGGACGGGCTGCTGCTGGAGCGCCTTACGGCCGATCCCACGCCCCGGCCCCTGCTGGCCTGCCCCGACCCGGCCGCCCGCCTAGCTGGGCTGCTCGAGGAGCGCCGCCCCCTCTACGCCCAGGCCGATCTCCACATCCTCCAGGACGGCCGCCCGGCCGCTGCGGTGGCCCAGCAGGTGATTGCAGCGCTGCCGGCGATCCTGCGCCAGCGCCCCGCCGCCCCAACCGAGCCCGTAGCCCTAGTCGACAGCGACGGCGC
>NSII01000092.1 GCA_002737305.1 Synechococcus sp. Baikal-G1 | reverse complement strand
CAGCTGGCCCAGGCCGGGGGTCACCTCCACCACGCCGTAGGCCAGCTTTTTGGCCGCCAAGATCAACCGCACCTTCTCGCAGAAAGCGGAATGGCGGAACTGATGAAGTTCCAGCATTGAGCAACCCAGACCATTGGGCGGCAGAGTAACGCTGCATTTGGATTGCTGCCGCCGCCTGCGCCATGAGGGAGTTCTTCGTCAATGTGACGCGCTACCCGCGCTACCTGGTGGCCTTTGGCCTGGGGCTGCTCAATTCCGTCGTCGAGCCCCTGGCCGATCGGCGCAGCAACCCSGTCACCGCCGTGGCCCTGATCGGCGCCCTGGTCAGCGGCGGCCTCAGCCTGGCCCTAACCCTGCGTGCCATGGTGACCCCAGGACCGGTGACATAGGTATGGCCCAGGGGCGCAGGGTGGAACGGGTGGCCGCCTCGATTCGCCGCGAGGTGAGCGAGCTGCTGGTCACGGGCATCAAGGACGACCGGGTCAACATGGCGATGGTGAGTGTCACCGGCGTCGATGTGGCCGGCGACCTGCAGCACTGCAAGGTGCACGTGAGCATCTTTGGCAGCGAGGAAGAGCGCCAACAGGCCCTCGAAGGCCTGCGCTCGGCCTCCAGTTACGTGAAAGGCGAACTCAGCCGGCGCCTGAACATGCGCCGCACGCCGGAAGTGATCTTCCTGCTCGATCGCGGCATCGAAAAGGGCACCACGGTGCTGGGCCTGATCAACAAGCTCGGGGCCGAACGGCTGGAGAAGGGCGACGTGCCGGCCGGTAGCGATGTCGAGCCGAATGGCGCAGACGACCTAGCCGACGATGACGACTAAGCCGGCCCCTGCCCCCGGGTCCGACTGGCGCGGCCTAACCCTGCGCCAACAGGTGGCGCGCCTGCTGGTGGTGCGCGCCAGCGGCCACGCCAGCGACGGCCAACGGCGCTACCCCCGCTGGGAGCTCCCCAATGCCGACCTCAAGCGGCTGCTCAGCGATGGGGTCGGCGGCGTGATCCTGCTGGGGGGCAGCGCCCAGGACCTGGCCCTGCGCTGCCGCCAGCTCCAGGCCTGGGCGGCCCACCCCCTCCTGCTCTGCGCTGACGTGGAGGAGGGGGTGGGCCAGCGCTTCGAGGGGGCCAGCTGGCTGGTGCCGCCCCTGGCGATTGGCCGCCTGCTGCAGTCGCAGCCCCCAGGGCCCGAGGCAGCCCCTTCAGCCACGCCTACTCACCCGCAAGCCCTGGCCGAACGCTACGGCCGCTGCACGGGGCGCCAGGCCCGGCTGCTGGGCCTGAACTGGGTGCTGGGGCCGGTCTGCGATGTCAACAACAACCCGGCCAACCCGGTGATCAACGTGCGCGCCTGGGGCGAGGACCCGGCCACGGCGTCCAGCCTGGCTGCGGCCTTCCTGCGGGGTGCCCAGGCCGAGGGGGTGCTCTGCTGCGCCAAGCACTTCCCCGGCCACGGCGACACCAGCAGCGACTCCCACCTGGAGCTGCCCCGGCTGCCCCACAGCCGCTCCCGCCTGGAGGCGGTGGAGCTGCCCCCCTTCCGCTCGGCGATCGCCGCCGGGGTGGCCAGCGTGATGACGGCCCACCTGCTGCTGGAGGCCCTCGATGCCGACCGGCCCGCCACCCTGGCGCCGGCCGTGCTCGACGGGCTGCTGCGCCGCGACCTGGGCTTCGAGGGGCTGATTGTGACCGATGCCCTGGTGATGGAGGCGATCACCGCCCACCACGGCCCCGGTGAAGCGGCCCTGCTCGCCTTTACGGCCGGCGCCGATCTGATCCTGATGCCCGCCGATGCCGATGCCGCCATCGACGCCCTGGTGGCGGCGATCGAATCGGGCGCCMTTTCSCGCCAGCGGCTGGAGGCCAGCCTGGAGCGGCGCGCACGGGCCCTGGCCGCGGTAGAGCCCGCAGGCGGCCTGGGCGGCGACCCCACTGGCGACTTGATCTCCCCCGCCGAAGCGGCCCTGGCCCGGGAGCTGGTGGAGCTGAGCTTGGAGACCCACGGGCCCGCCCAGGGGCAAACCCCATCGAGCCCAGCACAGGCCCTCCCCCCTGGCCCCGGCCTGAACCTGATCCGCCTCGACAGCAGCCTGGCCTGYCCCTTCCTGCCGGCSATGGCGCCGGCCCTGGTGCGGCCGGCGGGGGCGGGGTACCAAAGCTGCCTGATCGATAGCCGCAGCCCCAGCCCCTGGAGCGGCGACCCCCAAGCGCCCCTAGCCCTAGGGCGCCTGCCAGGGGGCCCGGTGCTACTGCAGCTGTTTGTGCGCGGCAACCCCTTCCGCGGCAGTGCCGGCGGCGAGGAGCCCTGGCCGGCCGTGGTGAGCCAGCTGCTGGCCGCGGGGCGCCTGGCCGCCCTGGCCGTCTACGGCAGCCCCTACCTCTGGGAGAGCCTGCGCCCCCTGCTGAGCGATGCGTTGCCGGCGGCCTACAGCCCCGGCCAGATGCCCCTGGCCCAGGCCCTGCTGCTCGATCGCCTCGGCCTGGCCGCCGCGGCCCTGGAGGGCGGCTTCACCGACTAGGGCGGCCCCCAGCRGCTGCCCCTACCAGAAGCACCTAGCCTCGGCAGGCCGCCCCTGGCCCCGGGCCCGATGCTCAGCCTCTCAATGATCGTGCGCGATGAGGCCGAACGGCTCGAGCGCTGCCTGGCCTCGGTGAAGGGCTTTGTCGATGAAATGGTGCTGGTGGACACCGGCTCCCAGGACGGCACCGTGGCCCTGGCCAAGAGCCTGGGGGCCACCGTGCAGGAGATTCCCTGGCCCGGGGATTTCGCCCCGGCCCGCAACACGGCGTTGCAGGGGCTCAAGGG
>NSII01000091.1 GCA_002737305.1 Synechococcus sp. Baikal-G1 | reverse complement strand
CTGCTGCGCCTGGAAGTGGGCGCCCGCCAATCCCCCTATTCCAGCGTYAGTCGCCTGTTTCGCCGCCATCCGGCGATCCGCTGGAGCCGCGCTTATCACTCCAGCGTGGATGAGAGCGTGGCGGAGCTGCAGCTCAAGSAGCCCCASTGGCGGGTTGCCAATTGCGGTGTGCCAGCCCTGCTCCACGATGGCTACCGCCCGGAGCTSCTGGCCCAGGGGAGCAAGGCCCAGCGGCTACGGGAGGCCATGGAGCAGGAGCTGCAGGAGCGGCCCAACGACGCCTACGCCTGCGCCAAGCTCGGCAGCCTCGAGGTGAGYGAAGGGCACCGGGCCAAAGGGATTGCCCTGCTGCGGCGCGGCCTGGAGCACTGCCCGCCCCAGGTCCATCCGGAACGCTACGAACTGCTGCTGCACCTGGCGATCGCCACTGCCGAGGCCGATCCCGGCGGCGCCACCGGCCTCTATCGCCAAGCCCTGGCCCTGCCCCTACCCCAGCGGCTCAGCCTGGGGGCCCGCCTCAACCTGGCCGCCCTGCTGCTGGAGCAAGGCGAGCTGGTGGAGGCCCAGGCCCTCTGCCGCACCGCCACGGTGGTGGCCCCGGAGGTGGGCCTGGGCTGGTACAACCTGGGGCTGGTCAGCCGCCGCAATGGCGACCTGGTGGGCGCCCTGGAGGCCTATGGCCAGGCCCGGCGCCTCAACCCTGAGCATGCCGAAACCCACCAGAACCTGGCGGTGGCCGAGCTGCTGGCCGGCGACATTGCCGCATCCCGGGCCAGCTTCCGCCAGGCCATTGCCCTGCTCCACAGCCAGGGCCGGGCCAGCGAAGCCGCCCACCTGCGCCAGCAGGCCGGCGCCATGGTGCAACTGGAGTCCTGAGCCCATGGCTGAGCCTGAACCCCTCAGGGGCCGCCGCATCGCCATCACCCGGGCGGAACAACAACTCGGGGCGGCCCGCAGCCTGTTCGAGCGGGCCGGGGCCCAGGTGTTCGACCTGCCGGCCCTGGTGATCGGCCCTCCAGACCACTGGGGCCCCCTCGATGACGCCCTAGCCGAACTCGAAGACTTCCACTGGCTGATTGTGTCGAGCGCCAACGGCGTGGAGGCGGTGGAGGCGCGCCTGAAGCGCCAGGGCCGCAGCCTGGCCCGCCGGCCGGCCAGCCTCAAAATTGCCGCCGTGGGCCGTAAAACCGCCGCCCAGCTGGAGACCCTGGGGGCGCCCGCCGATTTCGTGCCGCCCGCGTTCGTCGCCGACAGCCTGATCGAGCATTTCCCGGTCTCCGGCTGGGGCCTCAGGCTGCTGCTGCCCCGGGTGCAGAGCGGCGGCCGCACCCTGCTGGCCGAGGCCTTTGGCGAAGCGGGCGCCCGGGTGGTGGAAGTGGCGGCCTACGAATCCCGCTGCCCCACCAGCCTGCCATCGGCCACCCTGGCGGCCCTGGAGGCTGGGGGCCTCGATGCCATCACCTTCAGTAGCGGCAAAACGGTGCTGCACACGGCCCAGCTGCTCGAAGCCCACTTCGGCGCCAGCTGGCTCGCGCAACTCAAGGGGATGGCCCTGGTCTCGATCGGCCCCCAGACCAGCCGCAACTGCCTGGAGATCCTGGGCCGGGTCGATGGCGAAGCCAGCCCCCACGACCTCGACGGCCTGGTGGCCGCCTGCGCCCGCTGCCTGGGCTGATTTGGTGGCCCGTGGGGCGACCAATCAGGCCAGATCGCGCCTGCGTTGCCAACTCGCGTCGCGGCAGGGGAGCGAGCAGCGACCTCTATGGACTTTTTTGGGCCCCGTTGGTTGGGGGACTGGCCTGGTCGGCGGTCCCAGGCGAACTGGCAGAGCTGCTAGCGACGGACGCTGGCGTAGCCGCTTTCACGCCCGGGCCCGTGCAACTTGAAGTCAACATTGAAGACTCATAAGGAGGCCGAACGGACGGCATCACAAGCCGACATGTCACAGGAAGGCTGCCCTGACGCAGGGACAGGAGCCCGTTACGCAAATCAATTCCGGTCACGCTCCAACCTGGTGGCAACGGGGGTGCTTGCGGATCGCCCCCAGGGCAGCCCCCCCGGGGGCCCACACAAATGGTGGTCGTTGGCTCTGCCGCGTCCACTGACTTCAATTTGGTGGAAACGTTGTTGGAGACCGATTCGGAGATCGTCTTGCTGGTGCCACCTAGGTAGACGATGGCCTGGGTCAGGCCGCCACTTTGGATCACCCCCGTGAACAGGAACCCGGCCGGCAGACTGGCCCCCCCGGCCGCAGGCGCGAAGGGATCGTGACCTTTGGGGGTGGTCCCAAGGGCATCAATCACCTGTTGGGGGGAGGGCAAGGGGGTCAATCCGGCAATAGGGCCGAGGGCCGGCTTCGGCTGGGCTGCAGGAGGGGTGACCACCGCCCCATCGACGCCGCTGGCCGGGGCCGGGACTGCGCCCGTGGCAGCGCCATCGCCCTCACCACCACAGGCCGTTAGGGCCAGCAGCGGCAGGAGCAGGGCAAGGGCTGGGATCGTGGGGCCCCAGCGCAACGGCTGACGAACACCGCATCGATCCCCCACCGGATCAGGCCTGGCCATAGCCGCTTTCCACTAGGTCGCCGAAGCGATCGAGATTGGCCTGCAATTCCTTATTGACAATCCTGCCGAGGATGGTGGGTTCCATCAGTGGCGCCAATATTCCCGGCAATTCGTAGCTCACAGAGAGCTTCACAGCTGTTTGATCGGCTGGGCCTGGATAAAAGCGAACGGCCCCTTTGGTGGGCAAGCCCCCCACCGATTCCCAATGCAATTGCTGGGCCTCAACCCGCTGGGTAATGCGGGCCTTCCAGTGGAAGCGAAAGCCCTGGGCGGCCAGGGTCCAGTCGGTGAGATCGGGATCGTCGAGGGTCTCCACCGCCTCAATCCA
Source organism: Synechococcus sp. Baikal-G1 (assembly GCA_002737305.1). GTDB lineage: Bacteria > Cyanobacteriota > Cyanobacteriia > PCC-6307 > Cyanobiaceae > BAIKAL-G1. The sequence goes on along the minus strand of NSII01000091.1, from coordinate 2,708 downwards.
GCGCATCCACTGGGGCATGGCCTCCAGGTCGCTCCATACCGTCCAAACCCGCTGCACCGGGGCCTGGATCTCGGTGGTGACACTGTGCTCTAACCAACGGCCCATCTCAGCTCACCCCAGCGGCGGTGGTCCGGCCTGCGGCCGGCCCTACCAGGGAGGCCAGGCTAGCGAGCTTGGCCGGCTGGCCCAGGATCGCCGCCGCCGCCAGGTGGCCACTCATGGTGGCCCCCTCCATCGAATCGATGTAGTCCTGGCGGGTGTAGCTGCCGGCCAGGAAGAAATTGGCCACGGGCGTGGCCTGGTCGGGCCGGTAGGGCTCCATGCCGGGGGCCTCGCGGTAGAGCGACTGGGCCAGTTTCACCACGTTGCTCCACACCAAGGTGAGTCCTTCGGCCGAGGGGAAGAGGGCCCGCACTTGGGCATCGGTGGCCGCCACGATCTCCTCTGTTTTTTTAGGGATCCAGGAATCGCCGGGGGTGAGCACGCATTGCAACAGCGAACCAAGCCCATCTTTGCGGTAATCCACGGGGCTGGCCAGGGCCAGGTCGGCGAAACAGCTGAACTGGGCATCCGCCGTATAGAGCAGGTTGTTGAGGCCAGCGGGATGGGAGAGGTCGCTGCGGCGTTGCCCTGCGGCGGCGTCCTGGCCCAGCTCGGTGACCCAGCCGTCGTAGCGCAGCTGCACCGTGGCCACCGGCACGGCGTCCAGCTTGTAAATGTTGTCGAACTGGGGGTAACGGCGCCAGGCCTCGGGCAGCAGGCGCTGGATGCCGGGCACATCGAGGGCGGCCAGGTAGGTATCCGCCTCCACCCGCAGGGGGCCCTCAGGCGTGGACAGGGTCAACCCGGTGACGCGGGTTGGGCTATCGGCTGATGGGCCCTCCTCGTAATGCACTTCGCCCACCCGGTGGCGCAGGTGCAGGCGGGCGCCGCGGGCGGTGATGTAGTCGAGGATCGGACCGGTGAGCCAGCGGTGGGGCGAGCCCTTGAGCAGGTTGAGCTTGGAGGCCTCGGTTTTGGTGGCGAACATCAGGAAGATGGTCAGCATGCAGCGGGCTGAGATCGCCTCGCAATCAATGAAGCCGAGGGCGTAGGCGATCGGATCCCACATGCGCTCGAGGCTCCGCTCGCTGCCGCCGTGGCCAGTGAACCAGGCTTTGAAGCTGATGCGATCGAGGTCGCGGATCACCGCCATGGCGCCCTCGTAATCGACCAGGCCGCGCACGATCGGGCTGGTGCCCAGGGCTAGGGCATTGCGCAGCTTGTCGATCCAGTTGAGCTGGGGGGTGGTGAAGAAGGCCTTGAGGCCGTTAAAGGGGGCACCGATCGGGAAGCGGAAGTCGAGCTCGCGCAGGTCGCCGCCCTTGTTCACAAACAGGTGGGTGTGGTCCTTGGGCAGCAGGTTGTCGAGGGCGCCCACCTTGCGCAGCAGGGCAAACAGGTTGGCGTAGTTGAAAAAGAAGACATGCAGGCCCATCTCAATGTGGTTGCCGCCCTCATCCACCCAGCTGCCCACCTTGCCGCCCATGAATGGCCGGGCCTCGTACAGGTCGACGCCATGGCCGGCATCGACCAGATCAACCGCCGCTGCCAAACCGGCCAGACCGGCACCCACGATGGCGACGCGCACCCTTGCATTCCCTTGGTGGCCCAACTCTATGGAGCGGCAGGTGGCCCGTGCGGTGTTGCCGCCATCCCGCCCCAGGCAACCCGCCCCAAGCTCCCCCTGGGCAAGCCAGCCCAGAACTCCATAGAGTTGGCAGATCTGGATGTTCCGTAGCCTGTCGCCATGAGCACTGAAATCGCCCCGGCCCCAGCCCCCTCCCTAGAAACCACCAGCCCCTCAGCCCACACCGCCAAGGATGGCAAGGGCATTTTGGTGACTGAACCGGCGATGAAGCAGCTGGCCGGCCTGATGCAGCAACAGGGGGAGGCCAAGGTGCTGCGGGTGGGCGTGCGCTCGGGCGGCTGCAGCGGCATGAGCTACACCATGGACTTCATCGATGCCGGCGAAATCCGCAGCGATGATGAGGAGTACGTCTACGAACCCCATGGGGCCCCCAGCTTCAAGGTGGTGAGCGACCCCAAAAGCCTGCTCTACATCTATGGCATGCAGCTGGATTTCTCCAGTGCCCTGATCGGCGGCGGCTTCAACTTCACCAACCCCAACGCCTCCCAGACCTGCGGCTGCGGCAGCTCGTTTGCGGTCTGAGCCGGGCCTAGCCAGCCGGGTGGCAATCTGAGGGCAAGATGTCTTGCTGCAGATCGATGACGGCAACCCCCGCGTCCACCGGCGAATCCGCCTTCGAACAGGCCCTGGGCCGCTACCAACGCGGTGAACCCACCGCCGAGGTGCTGGCCGATTTCCGCGCCATCACCGAGCAGGAGCCGCGCCTTTCGGCCGCCTGGACCTGCCTGGCCTGGCTTGAGCTGCTCGATGACCAGCCCCTGCAGGCCCTGCGCTCGGCCCGTTTCGCCGTGAAGCTCAGCCCCCAGGATCCCCAGGCCCGCATCAATTTGAGCCTGGCGATGCTGGAAACCAATGCCAAGGGCGTGCGTGAACACATCGAACTGGTGCAACGCATGCGGCTGATGGCACCGGATCTCGCCGCCGAACTCGACAACTCCATCGCCGATGGCCTGGTTCGCAAACCCGGCTGGAAGGCCCTCGAGAAGGTGAAGGCCTGGCTGACGGTGTGAGCACAAAC
>NSII01000090.1 GCA_002737305.1 Synechococcus sp. Baikal-G1 | reverse complement strand
CCAGCACGACGCTGAAGCTGTGCAGCAGCGGATCCACCGCCGCAATCAGCAGATGTATCGAGTTGGTGCCGATGTCGATGGCAGCGACCCGGCGCAGGGCGGTCCCTGGCGCAGGGCTGGAGGGGGAGACGGTCACGCGTCCAGCCGGGTCGGGTTCGGCGCCACTTTGCCACCGGGGGGCGGGCCCGGCGGGCCGGTCGTCAGGGGCGCCGAATGGGGCCCCCAGGCCTAGGGTTCGCCCCAAGATTGGGGGCACCTGGGTTGGTGGCAGCTGGATCGCTCCGGTTCCTGAAGAGCGGCTTAGCCCTGTTGCGCTGGGATAAGCCGAGCGGGCGGCTGATCCTGTTGATTCCGGCCGGTTGGAGCCTGTGGCTGCTGCCGACCAGTCCCCCAGATCCGCTCTTGGTGGCCCTGATTGGCCTGGGCGGTTTGGCGGTGAGCGGCGCCGGTTGCGTCGCCAACGACCTCTGGGACCGGCGCATCGATCCCCTCGTGGAGCGCACCCGCACGAGGCCCCTGGCCAGTGGCGCCATCGGCGTCACGCCGGCGTTGGGCCTGCTGCTGCTTTGCCTGGTGTTGGCCCTGGGGGTGGTGCTGGCCCTGCCGGCCGCCAGCCGGGGCCTGTGCCTGCTGCTGGCCATGGCGGCGCTCCCTCCGATCCTTCTCTATCCCTCGGCCAAGCGCTGGTTTGCCCTGCCCCAGCTGGTGCTCGCCCTCTGCTGGGGCTTTGCCGTGCTGATCCCCTGGGCCGCCGCCCAGGCCAATTTGGCGGGCGGCTGGCCTTTGGCCCTGGCCTGGCTGGCCACCCTGCTCTGGTGTTTCGGCTTTGACACCGCCTACGCCATGGCCGACCGGCCGGACGACCGGGCCCTGGGCATCCGCAGCAGCGCCCTGACCCTGGGGGCAGCCGCGCCAGCTGCGATTGGCGTCTGTTATGCCCTTGCCGCCCTGGCCCTGGCCCTGGCGGCCCGCCTGGCGGGGGTGTCGCCCTGGTTTTGGCCGGCCTGGGGCCTGGCGGCGGCCGGCATGGTGCGGGGCGCCTGGCAGCTGCGCTTGCCCCAGTTGCCCCGCTCGGCCTACGGCCGCCACTTCAGCCACCAGGTCTGGCTGGGGGCGCTGTTGCTACTGGCCTTGGTGCTGGGGCGCTGGCCATGACGGCGGCCTCCCTCGGGGCCAGCAGCCCTGCCGGTCTGCGCCAACCGGCGCCCCTGCGGCCTGGGGATCGGGTGCGGCTGGTGGCGGCCAGCTCCGCCCTCGAGGGCCTCGAGCGCCTGGAGAAGGGCATCGCCGTGCTGGAGGGCTGGGGCCTGGCGGTGATGGCCCATCCGGCGCCCCTGCGCCGCTGGGGCTACCTGGCCGGAGCGGACTGGCAGCGACGGGCTGACGTACTCGGTGGGCCCCGTGAACTCGACCCTGGGGGCGAACCGGCCGCCCTGCTGGCCTGCATCCGCGGCGGCTGGGGGGCGGCCCGGCTGCTGGAGCAGCCGTTGGCGTTTCCGGCGGGGTGGTTGCTGGGCTTTTCCGATGTCACCTCCCTGCTCTGGGCCCAGCTGGCCCGGGGCCTGGGCGGCGCCATCCATGGCCCCCTGGTTACCAGCCTGGCCGCGGAGCCCGAGTGGAGCCGCCAGCGGCTGCGCAACCTGCTGTTTGGCCATCCCCTCGCCGATCTGCAGGGGGTGGGCTGGAGCGGCGGGACCGCCAGCGGGCCCCTGGTGGCGGGCAACCTCACGGTGGCCACCCACCTGCTTGGCACCGGCCATTTGCCCGATTTAAGGGGGGCGATCCTGATCCTTGAAGACGTGGGGGAGGCGCCCTACCGCCTCGATCGCCTGCTCACCCACTGGCGCCTCTGCGGAGCCCTGCAGCAGCTGGCCGGCATTGGCTTGGGCCGCTTCACAGACTGCGACGACCCCGAGAGCGAGCCTGGGGAAGCCGGCCCCGAATCGCCCCKGCGCTTCACGGCCGAGCAGGTGCTGCGCGATCGCACCACCGACCTGGGCATCCCGGTGGTGGCTGGCCTTCCGGTCGGCCATGGGCCGGGCAACGCCGCCCTGCCTTTAGGGGTGCGGGCTCGGCTCGATGGCCAACGGGGGCTGCTGCAGATCCTCGGTTAACCCTGATGCCTGGCCGCCAGCACAGCTTCGGCGATGGTGAGGTCGAAGGGGGTGGTGATCTTGAGGTTGGAGGGCGGGGCCTCGATCACCCGCACCGGCCAGCCCAGCCGCTCGAACAGGGAGGCGTCATCGGTCACACTCCAGCCCTCCGCGCGGGCGCGGCGATGGGCCTGGCGCAGGCGCTCCACCCCAAACCCCTGGGGGGTCTGGGCCCCCCAGAGTTCACTGCGATCCGGGGTGCCACGGATCGTGCCGCTGGCATCCACCTGCTTGATCGTGTCGGTGACCCGGGTGGCGGCAATCACGGCCTGCCCGGTCCGCACCGCCGCCCCACAGCGGGCCATGAGCTCCGGATCCACGAGGCAGCGGGCGCCGTCGTGGATCAACACGTGCTGGGCCCCGGCCGGCAGGGCCTCCAGGCCCCGGCTTACSGACTCTTGGCGGGTGTCCCCCCCCTCAATCCAAACCACCGGCCGATCCGGCTGGGCAGCGGCCACCAGGGCCCGGATCGCCGCCTCATCAACCGGCTGACCGACAAGACCAATCCAACCAATTTCAGGGCAGGCCAGGGCAGCGTCCAGGGTCCAGGCCAGCACCGGCCGGCCCGCTAGGGGCAGCAACAACTTGTTTCCGGCGGCTCCCATGCGCCGGCCACTGCCGGCGGCGGCAATCAGCAAATGCACAAGCGTTCACTCTTCAGGGGGAATTAGCAGGGGTGATCCATACAATCCAAGGGAGTCTCGATGACGTCCCGGCGACCGCCATGCGCGTGCTGATCCTGATACCGGGCGGGATCGCGTCCCAACTGCAGGCCTTGCCTGCGGTCGCCACGGTGGCCGCCAGCCTCAAGGCCCAGATCCAGGTCGCCTGCGCCCCGGAGGCCGCCGCCAGCTGGAAGCTGTTGCCGGCGGTCGAGAAGGTGCTGCCTTTCAACTTTGGGGAGGGCTCGAGCCTGGCCGACTGGGCCAACCTGCTGGGCAACGTGCGCGAACCGGATTTCCAGGTGTGTCTGAACCTGGCCTCCGGCCGCCAGGTGGATCTGATGCTCTCGATGAGCCACATCCCCACCCGGGTGGCCACGGCGGGCTTCTCCGCCACCGAGCGCGTGGTGCTCGATGGGGCGACCTGGCCCCAGCAGGCCCTGGCCGCCTACCTGGCGCCCCTTGGCATCGGCCTCGATGCCAACAGCTATCGACTGGCCCTGCCCAAGGTCGCCCTCGATCAGGCTGGGGCCGCCCTGCCCCCGGGCCAGGGGCCGGTCCTGCTGCTCGCGCCGGCCAGGGCGGCCGGTGCCGAAACGGCTGACTGGCCGGCGCACCAATGGCAAGGACTGCAGGAGCGGGTGCGCCAGAAGCTGGCCGACCTGCGGGTGGTGAGCCCCCTTTTGGGCGGAACCCTGGTGGAGCGGGCGGCCCAGCTGGCCAGCTGTGATGTGGTGCTGAGTAGCGATCCGATTGCCAGCGAATTGGCCTTGCTTACGGGCACGCCCCTGGTGGCCCTGGGCCGGCAGCCGGCCAGCCTGCCCCAGCGTCCCGGCGTCGAGGGCCTAGGCGGCCCTGACCTGGGCCTGCTTGGTTTGGAGCCGGTCCTCCAGGCCCTCGGCCTTGGATGATCCCGTCTGGGAAGCGGCCCCAGCCGCACCAGCGTCAGACCGGCAGGGGCCGTCTGCAACGGCGGCGCCCGGCGCACCGTTCCAAGGGTTCCAGCCTGGCCGAAGCCCTGCTGCAGCGGGGCGGGGCCACGCCGCTGCTGCTGCTGGCCGGAGTGGTGAATGCGGGGGCGCTGGGCTATCGAGCCACCGAGGGCTGGGACTGGGGCGATTGCTACTGGATGGTGCTGATCACGCTCAGCACCATGGGCTTCAGCGACCCCGCCACCATGGTGCTCTCCGGCGGCGGCCGCGTCGTTACCACCCTGCTGTTGGTTGGGGGCCTGGTGGTGGTGCAGCAGACCCTGCAGAAACTGCTGGAATTAACCAACACCGGCTACTTCCAGATCCTTCGCGATCGACGCACCCGGCAGCAACTGCGGCGCATGCATAACCACGTGATTCTCTGCGGCTACGGCCGCATCGGCCGCGAAATCGCCGAACAGCTCAGCGCCGAGGACGTGCCGCTGCTGGTGGTGGAGATGGACACCGAACGGGTGGCCGAGGCCCAGCAGCGGGGCCTGCGGGTGCTGCTGGCCGATGCCACCCTCGATGAAACCCTGCAGGAGGCCGGCATTCACCAGTGCCGCGCCCTGGTGGCGGCCCTGCCTAACAACGCTGCCAACCTCTATGTGATCCTCAGCGCCCGCGGCCTRGCGCCCCATTGCCGCCTGATTGCCCGGGCTGACAGCGAGGAGGCCGATCGCAAGTTGCGCCTGGCCGGCGCCGACCAGGTGGTGAGTCCCTACGTGGCCGGCGGCCGCACCATGGCCGCCACCGCCCTGCGGCCSYTAGCCGTGACCTTCATGGAGCTGCTGGTCGGCTCCGATTGCGAGGTGGATGAATTCCAGCTCAGCCTCGATCCGGACCAGCTCAGCCACCTCAGCGGCCAGAGCTTGGCGGACCTGCAGYTGGGCCGCCGCAGCGGTGCCCTGGTGCTGGCGATCCGCACCCCCCCGTCCCTGGTTGGGGCCCCCGGGGAGCCAGTGGATTCCGAGCTGATTGCTAACCCCGGCGGCAGCGAACGGCTCGCCCCMGGCCAGCTGTTGGTGGTGCTTGGCAGTAAGCAGCAGCTCAATCGCTTCGCCGAACTCCTCGGCCCAGGCCTGGCCAGCGTCGAGGTCATGTCGTCCTGAGCCCGGGGCCGTTGCCCAACGGCATACGATCCCCTGACCCTCTTGATGGCCGTCCTTGCATGGCAAACAGTGCTCCCCTCGCGGGTCAAACGGCCCTGGTGACCGGGGCTAGCCGTGGCATCGGCCGGGCGATTGCCCTGGAGTTGGCTGCGGCGGGGGCCACCGTGGTGGTCAATTACGCCAGCTCGCCGGAGGCGGCCGAGGCCGTGGTGGCTGAGATCGGCGCCGCCGGGGGCCAGGCCTGGAGCTATCAGGCCAACGTGGCCGAGGAGGCCGAGGTGGAAGCGATGGTGAAGGCGGTGCTGGARCGCCAGGGGCGCCTYGATCTGCTCGTTAATAACGCGGGCATTACCCGCGATGGCCTCGTGATGCGCATGAAGACCAGTGACTGGCAAAGCGTGATCGACCTCAATCTCACGGGCGTTTTCCTTTGCACCCGGGCGGTCAGCCGCGCGATGCTCAAGGCCCGCAGCGGCCGCATCATCAACATCACCTCAGTGGTGGGCCTGATGGGCAACGCCGGCCAGGCCAACTACAGCGCCGCCAAAGCGGGCCTGATAGGCCTCACCCGCAGCAATGCGGCCGAATTCGCCAGCCGYGGCGTCACGGTCAATGCGGTGGCGCCGGGCTTTATCGACACCGACATGACCAAGGGCCTGGCCCCGGAACCGATCCTGGCCGCGATTCCCCTGGGTCGCCTGGGCAAACCGGAAGAAGTGGCCGGTGCGGTGCGCTTCCTGGCCGCCGATCCGGCCGCGGCCTACATGACCGGCCAGGTGCTGCAGGTGGACGGCGGCATGGTGATGCGCTARGGCTCGGGAT
>NSII01000089.1 GCA_002737305.1 Synechococcus sp. Baikal-G1 | reverse complement strand
GAGCTCGAGATCACCGAAGGCATGGCCTTCGATCGGGGCTACAGCTCCCCCTATTTCGTCACCGACGCCGAACGGCAGGTCTGCGAATACGACAACGCCCTGCTGCTGGTCACCGACCGCAAGATCAGCGCCATTGCTGACCTGGTGCCCGTGCTGGAGGCCGTGTCCCGCAGTGGCTCGCCCCTGCTGATCCTGGCCGAGGAAGTGGTTGGTGAAGCCCTGGCCACCCTGGTGGTCAACAAGAACCGCGGCGTGCTCCAGGTGGCGGCCGTGCGGGCCCCCTCCTTCGGCGAGCGCCGCAAGGCCTCCCTCCAGGACATCGCCATCCTCACCGGCGCCACCTTGATCAGCGAAGACCGGGCCATGGCCCTCGACAAGGTGACCCTGGACGATCTAGGCCGGGTCCGCCGGGTCACGATCACCAAGGACAGCACCACCCTGGTGGCCAGCGGCGACCACCAGCAGGCCGTGAGCGAGCGGGTGGCCGCGATCAAGCGCGAACTGGAGGGCACCGACTCCGACTACGACCGCGAAAAACTCAGCGAGCGCATCGCCAAACTGGCCGGCGGCGTGGCCGTGATCAAGGTGGGGGCCCCCACTGAAACGGAATTGCGCAACCGCAAGCTGCGCATTGAAGATGCCCTCAATGCCACCCGGGCTGCGGTGGAAGAGGGGATCGTCGCCGGCGGCGGCACCACCTTGGTGCAGCTGGCCTCCAGCCTCGATGGCCTCAAGGCCATCCTTAAGGGTGATGAGCGCACCGGTGTGGAGATCGTGCAACGCTCCTTGGCCGCTCCCCTCATGCAGATTGCCCACAATGCCGGCTACGACGGCACGGTGATTGCCTCGGAGGTGGTGCAGCGCAACCTCGGGTTTAATGCCGCCACGGGAACCTATGAAGATCTGCTGGCCGCCGGCATCATTGATGCCGCCAAGGTGGTGCGCCTCGGCCTCCAGGATGCGGTTTCCATTGCCGCCATGTTGCTCACCACCGAAGCGGTGATTGCTGATAAGCCCGAGCCCGCAGCTCCGGCTGCCCCAGGTGGTGATGGCGGCATGGGCGGCATGGGCGGAATGATGGGGGGCATGGGCGGCATGGGCATGCCCGGCATGATGTGAGGCGATCCGCTTCCCTGGTAGTTGCCTAAGGACTAGGGGGGGGTGGCCGTTAGGACCGGGCCCCTCAGCCAGCCAACCCCTTCACATAGGCGGCCACCTGGAGATCCACGCCGGTGATGGCCGTTCCCACCACCACCGCATCGGCCCCGGCCCTTAAGGCAGCCAGGGCGCCTGGGGCACTGGCAATCCCGCCTTCGCAGATCAGGCTCACGGTCTCCGGCAAGCCCGCTCGTAGGGGGGCTAGCAGCTCGAGACCGGGGGGACGCAAGGCTGCAGTGGCTTCGGTGTACCCGTAGAGGGTGGTGCCCACCCAGGCGCAGCCCAGCTCGGCTGCCCGCAGGCCGTTGGCCACCGAATCCACATCGGCCATCAGGGGGGCGCCGAGGTCGTCGCGGCAGCGGCGGATCAGCTCTGCCAGCTCCTGGCCCTTGGGCCGGGGGCGAGCCGTGGCATCGAGGGCAATCACATCGGCCCCCGCCGC
>NSII01000088.1 GCA_002737305.1 Synechococcus sp. Baikal-G1 | reverse complement strand
AGGCGCACGGCGCCGATATGGTCCGGGCTCTCCAGGCGCACGCCGATGGCCCCCTGGGCCAGGCTGGCCTCGGCCATGGCCGCAATCACGTCGGGATGGCGCATGGGCGAGCCCTCGGGAGCCTGCACCGACACAATCAAGCCGCCCTTGAGGGCGGCGCGCTCAGGCCGCATGGGACCGGCTGCTGGAGCCACCGAGGGACTCGTGATCGGGAAGCCAGGCGCGCAGGCGGGCCAGCTCCGGGTTACGCGGAGCGGGGGCCGGGCGGCTGGTGCCGGCGCCACGACGGGCTTGGGCCGCCGGCTGGCGGGGGGCGGGAGGCMCCCCCGTTGCCAAGGGCACYGCAGCGGCCATGGGCACCAGGGCCATAGGCACCAGAGCCTTGGGCTCCAGGGCCTTGGCTGCTGTTGGAGCTGGAGTTGGCATGGGTGCTGGCCCAGGGGCCGTGCTTTCGGCGACCGGTTTGGGCGCGGTGGGGGGGACCTCCCCTGGGGTCAGGCCCACGGGTTCGCTGGGGTGTTGCAGCAGCTGCTGCCACCACAGCAAGGTCTCGCCACGGGCCAGCTCGGCCATCAAGGCCGGTAAAGAAGCGATCCCCTGGCGATGGACCCAGTGGCCGGTGAAGGCCAGCACGGCCTGGGCATCGCGGCAGTTCACGGCCCCGGCTAGCTGGGTTCTGGCCGCCTCGCGACGGGCCAGGGCTGAGGGCACAGAGGGGGGCTTGGCTGGCACGGGATGGACTCCTTCAGGTGAGCTTGCGATCCAGTAGCGGACGGATCAAAAGAAACAGGCCCAGGGCCAGAACCGCCAACACCCCCAGGCAGGCGGCTCCGGTGAGGGAGCCGTAGGGGGCCACCAGCACCACTTCGCCAAGGGAAAAGTGGCCGGCGTACACGGCGCGGATCGGTTCTATGGCGAAGGTAAGGGGATTGAGGGCCGCTAGCCAGCCCAGCCAGGTGGGCATGAACGAAATSGGCGCCAGGGCGGTGCTGGCAAACAGCAGGGGCAGGTTGGCCACAAAGATCACCGCGATCAGCTCGATATGGCCGGGCAGGGCAAAGGCCAGCCCCAGGCTCATGGCCGTCACGGCAAACACCAGTAGCAGCAGAATCACTAGCACCAGCAGCAGGCCCGCCCCACCAGGCCAGCCGTAGCCCAGCAGGGCCGCCGTAGCGATGATCGCCAGGCTCTGCACCAGGCTGAGGCTGGTGATGTAAAGCACTGAGGCCAGCACGATCGAACTGCGGGAGCGCAGGGGCGCCACCAGTAACCGGTTCAGGAAGCCAAATTCCCGATCAAACATCACCGGCAGGCCGGCATTGAGGGCGCCACTGAAGGCGGTGAACACGATCACCCCGGCGCCAAGGAAGCGGCCATAGCTCATGCCTTCGGGCAGCAGCCCTTCCGGCGCCTTGGCAAATAGGGCGCCAAACAACACCAGCCAGATCAGCGGTTGCAGCACGCCCGCCACCAGGGTGGAGGGGCGCCGGGCCAGCTGCAGAAACAGGCGCCGGACCTGAGCCAGGGTTTCCTGGCTCAGGTCCGAAAAGGCCGAGCGGGGGGCTGAAGCCGGGGTGGCTGGGGCCGGGGCCAGGGTGGGAGTGGCGGGGTCAGTAGCCGAGGAAATGGTCATCGCCGGAACGGAAACGGCAGAACAGGGAATGGGGCTTGGAATTGGCCAGGGGGATCGTGGTCAGGAAGGGGCCTGGAGTCGGGGGCGCCGCTGTCACCGCATGGCCTGTTTACGCTCCGCCTTGGGATCCCGTTGGCCGGCGATGGCCAGCTCGGCATCCATCAAGGTGCGCCCGGTGGCCTGAAGGTAGACATCATCGAGGCTGGGCTTGCTCTGGGCCAGGGCGAACACGGGCAGATTGGCCTGCTTGAGCTGCTGCCGGAGCTGTTCCACCACTCCGTCATGCTCCACCACCAGGTTGAGGGAGAAGCCCTGGGAGCGGTTCACCACCACCTGACGCACGCCAGCACAGGCCTGGAGCAGGAGCTGCACCCGTAGGGCCTCCGGTTCATCGCTAAATTCCCGCACCCGCAGGGTGACCCGATCCCCCCCCAGGGCGGCCTTGAGCACCTGGGGGCTGCCGGCGGCGATGACCCGGCCGCCATCAATGATCGCCAGCTCGTCAGCGAGGGCATCCACTTCTTCTAGATAGTGGCTACTAAGCAGCACCGTGGTGCCTTGATCGCGCAGCTGGGCCAGCACCCGCCAGATGGCGGCGCGGCTTTCAATATCTAGGCCCACGGTGGGTTCATCGAGCACCAGGACCGCCGGGCGGTGCAACAGGCCGGCGGCCAGGTCGAGCCGGCGGCGCATGCCGCCGGAATAGGTGCCGCAGCGCCGATCGAGCCAGTTGACCATGCCCAACACCTCGGCCAGCTCGGTGATGCGACGGTCCCGGTCGGCCCGATCGAGGTGATAGAGGTCGCCCTGGAGTTGCAGCAGTTCGCGGCCGCTGAGGATCTTGTCGATCGCCACGTCCTGGGCCACATAGCCCAGCAGTTCACGCACCTGGCGGGGTTGCACCAGGGCGTCGAGACCGCCCACCCGCACCGTGCCGCTGTCGGGCTCCAGCAGGGTCGAGAGGATGCGCAGGCTGGTGGTTTTGCCGGCCCCATTGGGGCCCAGCAACCCATAGAGGCAGCCCCGGGGCACGCTGAGGTTGAGACCAGAGAGGGCCTCAACGGCCTTGGCACCGCTGCCGTAGCGCTTGCTGACTTGGTTCAGCTCGATCACCGCTTCTGGCACCGCCTTGGAACTCCACTTGGCCAATCGCAACACCAATCTAGAAAGTCACCAGGGAAAGGGGGCCCGTCCATTGCTGGAGGAGCTCGGCGCTCTGGGCCCCGAAGCTGGCGGCCAGGGGCAGCCGAGCCAGCAGAAGCAACAGGCAGAGGCCAAACAGGTAGAGGATCGACCAGCGGAACAGGCCCTTGGCGGCGATCACATCGTCGGGTTGCTGGCGCAGGGCCCAGGCCATCTGCAGCAGGCGGGCATTGAAAGGAATCAGCAGTAGGGAATAGAGCAGGCCGCCCGAGGGCAGGGCCAGCAGGCCGAGGCTGCTCACCAACACCGTCACCACCGCGTAGGCCTGGATGGCCCGGGCTGTGACCAAGGTGCCCTTCACCACCGGCAGCATCGGGATTCCAACCGAGCGGTAGTCGTCCTTGAGCAGCAGGGCCAGGGCCCAGAAGTGGGCCGGGGTCCAGACCATCACCAGGGCAAACAGCCACCAGCCACTGAGCCCCACATGGCCCGTGGCGGCGGCGGCCCCCACCAGGGGCGGGATCGCGCCAGCCACCCCGCCGATCACAATGTTTTGGCTGGTGCGGGGTTTGAGCACCACCGTGTAGAGCAGCACGTAACTGCACAGGCCCAGCAGCGATAGCCCCGCCGCCAGGCAATTCACGCCCCCAACCAGCAGGGTGGCCGCGGCGGTGGTGAGGGCCACGGCCACCAGGAAGGCGGTGGTGGCTGAGAGCCGGCCCGAGGGCAGGGCCCGACCGCTGGTGCGCAGCATGCGGCCATCGAGCTCCTGCTCCCAAAGGCAATTGAGCACGCCGGCGGCGGCGGCGGCCAGGGCGCCGCCGCCCAGGGTGCAGGCCAGGCGCGGCAGGGGGAGGGGCCAACCTTCCGAGAGGGCCATGCCGCCCAAGGTGGTGGCAAGCAACAGGGGAATCAGCCGGGGCTTGGCGATTTCCAGCCAGGCGGGCAGGGTCACCTTCTTGCGGGAGGGCACCAAGTCCTGCCGGGTCAAGGCTGCCGCCGCCGGGGCGTTGATGGCGGCGGTCATCGGGGTAGCGCTAACCATGAACAACCTCGGCCGGGGATGGGGATAGGACAGATCTGGGCTCAGGYGCTGGAGCTGAAATCGACGCAGGTCCYAGGGCAAGCCAGCCTCGGCAGGTGAGGGCCGCCAGGATCGCCAGCARCAGGGCCGCCACCAGCTGGTGGGCAATGGTCACGCCTGGCACCGTGAGCTGGAGCCGCAGGCTGGCAACCCCCAGGCCGATCTGGCTGATCACCAGCAGGGCTGCGGAGGTTGTTAGGGATCGTTGCTGGCGGCACCAGCCCGGCACCACAGCGGTGATAACGGCCAGCAGCAGGACCCCGAGGGCGGCTGGGGTGGCGGCCAAGCGATGGGCMCCGAGCCAGGCGCAGCTACTTCCGGCGCTCAAACACAGGCTGGCGGCCCATTGGGTCGCCATCAGGCCCCCCAGCAGGCTCTGGGCCGCCACCAGCAGGGTGGCCAAGCCAGCCAGCCAGGGCCACCAAAGGGGTGCCGTTGGCAGGGGCCGGGCCCCTGGGCCTGGGGCCCCCAAGTCGCCGCCCAGGGGCTCAGTCGCTGAGGGGGAGACCCCAGCTTCCAGCAACTGATGGCAGACGCTGAGCAGGGTGACCAGCAGCAAGGCGGTAGCCAGGTGGGCGGTGACGATGCCGGCGGGCAGCAGCAAGGTCACGGTCAGGGCCCCGAGGGCGCCCTGGAAGGCCACCAAAACAAGACAGGCCCAGCTCAGCCACGGCAGCCACTGGGGCAGTTGCTGCCGTTTGACCACCGCCGTGGTTGCCAGCACCAGCACGCCCATGCCCACGACAAAGGCATCWAGCCGGTGAAACCACTCCAGAAAAACCTGCAGGTTCATYTGGCGACCGGGCAGGAAGCTGCCGTAACAGAGGGGCCAGTCAGGACAGGCCAGGCCGGCCTGCATCACCCGGGTGGCGCCACCGATGACCACCAGGGCGACAAGGGCGACGACGAGGTGGGCGGTCAGCCGTTGAAGTTGGCGTTGCAGCCTGGAAGCCATGGAGCTGTCTTCCGATACAACCTTTTGACAAGGTAGCGATCGCGATCGGTCAGCCACGCCTCGTTGCGGAGATCCCGACGCAACGGGCGCTAGGGCGTTTAGAGGTGAGGGTTCCCTCACCCGCTAGGGGCGGATTGGGTCATTCGTTGGGTCTGATGCTGCCACCGTCGCCCGAAGGCGCCATCCTTCATAGGGTGTTCGCGTTCGTGCCAGCTCCGTGCCCATTCCAGCTGCCATCCTCTCCGTGGGATTGAGCGTGGTGCTCGTTCTCATTGGCCTTTGGGTTGGCCAGAACGTGAACCTTCTACCCATCGATGCCAGTGCCAATGCGCCGGTATACGACGAACTGTTCCAGGTGCTTTTCAGCATTGGCACCAGCCTGCTCCTCGGCATTATGGGCCTGCTGATCTACAGCTTGATCCGCTATCGGCGGCTGGCAGGCGACACCGGTGACGGCCTGGCGATCGAAGGCAATTTGCCGTTGGAGATCTTTTGGACCGCCGTGCCGGCCATTGTGGTGTTGTTCATTGGTATTTACAGCTACGACATCTATGAGCGCATGGGGGGCATGGCMCCCCTGAATGACCACAGCGTTCATGCGATGCACAACAGGGCCGACCAAGCCATGGAAGCCGGCATGGTTCCGGGGATGGCCATGGAGGCGGGGGATGGCCCGGCCCGGGTCTGGGCCGGCATCAGCCCGACTGGCGCCGGCGCGGATGTGGTCAAGGTGGATGTCACTGCCATGCAATTTGCCTTTATTTTCCGTTATCCCGAGAGTGGCATTATTAGTGGCGAATTGCATGTGCCAGTGGGCCAAGCCGTGGCCCTCAATATGGAGGCCAAGGATGTGATTCATGCCTTCTGGGTGCCCCAGTTCCGGCTCAAGCAGGATGTGATTCCAGGTCAGCCCACCTTGCTTAGTTTCACGGCTACGAAGGAAGGCCGCTATCCGATCATCTGCGCCGAGCTTTGTGGGCCCTACCACGGCGGCATGCGTTCCACCGTGGTTGTTGAAGATCCAGAGTCCTATTCGGCCTGGGTGACGAAGAACAGCCCTGCTCCTTTGCCCGTCAGCGTTTCCCCTGCCAATTCGGTGCCGCTCCAGTCATGACCCTGACCCTTTTCCCGCCCACGGCAACCCCAGAGCCCCAGGCTCCCCTCCAACCCCAGGGCTGGTTGCGTTATTTYAGTTTCAGTGTGGACCACAAGGTCATYGGCCTGCAATACCTGGTCTGTGGCTTCCTGTTCTATTTTGTCGGCGGCGCCCTTGCCGGCATGATCCGCACGGAGCTGCTCACGCCCCTGTCGGATTTCATGCCGCGGGAAACCTATAACGAAGTGCTCACCCTGCACGGCACGGTGATGATTTTCCTCTGGATCGTGCCAGTGGTGAATGGGGCCTTCGGCAACTACCTRATTCCCTTTTACGTGGGGGCCCGGGACATGGCCTTCCCCCGGCTCAATGCGGTGGCCTTCTGGTTGATYCCCCCGGCGGGCCTGCTGCTGATCAGTAGCTATTTCATTGGCAGCGCCTCCCAATCGGGCTGGACCGCCTATCCCCCCCTCAGCCTCACCACCCCGGCCACGGGCCAGGTGATCTGGATCCTCAGTGTGTTGCTTCTCGGTGGTAGCTCGATCTTTGGCGGCATCAACTTCATCGCCACGATCCTGAAGCTGCGCCGTCCCGGCCTGAAGCTGCTGCAACTGCCGATGTTCTGCTGGGCCTTGCTGGGCACCAGCATCCTGGTGGTGCTCTCCACCCCCGTATTGGCCGGCACCCTGGTGCTGCTCAGCTTCGATATCATTGCCCACACTGGTTTCTTCAATCCGGCCCTAGGCGGCAACGCCGTGGTGTATCAACACCTCTTYTGGTTCTATTCCCACCCGGCGGTCTACATCATGGTGCTGCCGGCCTTTGGCCTGGTCAGCGAGATCCTGCCGGTGCATGCGCGCAAGCCCCTGTTCGGCTATATCACCATGGT
>NSII01000087.1 GCA_002737305.1 Synechococcus sp. Baikal-G1 | reverse complement strand
CCGAATACGACCCCCAGTTCACCTTTGTGAACCAGCTCAGCAGTGTGGGCGCCCTTTTGATGGCAATYAGCACCCTGCCCTTCTTGATCAACATGATCTATTCCGCCTTTGCCGGCGAGAAGGCCGGTGACAACCCCTGGCGGGCCCTCACGCCGGAATGGCTGACCAGCTCACCGCCGCCGGTGGAGAACTGGAAGGGTCCGGCCCCYCTGGTGACCCATCCCTACGGCTATGGAGAGGCTCCCCAGCCCCAGGCCGTCGGCGCCAGCTCCCCCTGAACCCGGGCCCMAGCCAAGCCCCGCTTCGTTGACCATCCGTTCCAGGCCCCTGCCATGACCAGCTCCTCCGTCCCAAGCCCCATCAGTGCCAGCGCCGCATCTCCGGCCCAGGCAGCTGACCTCTCCGTTGCTGATGCCGGGGCTAAGCAGGGGGCGGAAGTCAGCCACCACGCCGAAGCCGGCCACGGGGARGAGGAGGGCCATGGCGACTTCCGCCTGTTTGGCCTGGCCACCTTCCTGGTGGCCGATGGCATGACGTTCGCCGGTTTTTTCGCCGCCTATCTCACCTTTCGGGCCGTCAATCCCCTGGCTGAAGGGGGCAATTACGAGCTGGAGCTGGTCCTGCCCACCGTCAATACGATCCTGCTGCTGCTCAGCAGTCTCACCTTCCATCGGGCCGCTAAGGCGATCCACCAGGACCGAACCCAGGCCTGTCGTAACTGGCTATTGGTGACGGCCGCCCTGGGTTTCACCTTCCTGGGCGGCCAGATGGTCGAGTACTTCAGCTTGCCCTTTGGCCTCACCGACAACCTGTTTGCCAGCACCTTCTACGCGATCACCGGTTTCCATGGCCTGCACGTGACCCTGGGGGGCCTGATGATCCTGATCATCTGGTGGCAGAGCCGYCAAGGCGGCCGCGTCACCAAGGCCAACCTGTTTCCCCTGGAGGCCACCGAGCTCTACTGGCATTTCGTTGATGGRATCTGGGTGTTGCTCTACGGAATTCTCTATCTGCTCTGAGGCGATTCATCCCGATTTCCTTTCAGCGGCCTCGATGCACTTGCCGCTTCAGCGCAGCAGCCGCAGAATCGCCCAAAGATCTGACGCGATCCTCGGCCGATGGCTGAACCCCAGCATGTTCCTGGAAGCACGATGCTCGAAGGCAAGGCCTTGCTCGAAAAGGCCCGCTCGCTTAGCAATCGGCCCGAAGATCAGATTGCCCGAGCCTGTGGCTATGTGGGCCCCAGCGGACGTCTCCTCAAGAAAAGCTTTTACAGGGCCCTAGTGCTGGCCAAGGGCTATGCCCTGCCCTCCCAGGCCAGTGGCGGCGGCAAGCCCGGATCGGGCACCAAGGGGCGCCAAGCCGAGTTCCGCACCCGCGTCCATGGCAATGGCAACCTGCTGATCGGCCATGCCTATACCCGGCGCATGGGTCTGGAAGCCGGCGCCGAATTCCGCATCGAAATCCACCAGGAAACCGGTGCGATCTGGCTGCTGCCGATTGATGCCGCTACCGCCGGCGCCCTCCTGGCCGGGGAAGCCGAGCAGCAGGCCGCTGGCGAGGGGGCTTGAGCCCAGGCCCGTCTTGTCGGGCCCCAGCCCAAGGGGGAGTCTCCGCTCGAGCTGGCGCTGCTGTCTGGTCCGGCGCCATGGGCTTTTAGCCCCAACCCTGCTCCGCTAGCCAGGTTGGGGTGACCACTGGCCCGGGGGTGGCTTCGGCACCGGGGCGGGGGCTGCCGCTGCGCAGCAGTTGTTCGGTGTATTTGGCCAACAGGTCGGCTTCGAGGTTGACCAGCTCCCCCAGCCGCACCTGGGCCAGGGTGCTGTTGCTCCAGCTGTGGGGAATCACGGCGATCCAGAACAGGGCGCCGTTCGGCTCGCAGCCCGCCACCGTCAGGCTGATGCCATTGACGGCCACGCTTGCTTTTTCGCAGATGTAGCGCCCGTAGCGGGCCTCTTGCCAGCGCAGGGCCAGGTGCCAGGAGGCGCCGCGGGGCTCGATTGCGACGACCTCTGCCAGCCCGTCGACGTGGCCACTCACCAGGTGGCCGCCGAGCCGATCGGCCAGGCGCAGGGCTGGCTCCAGGTTCACGGCCCCCTGGCGGGCCGCCTTGGCCGCCAGGGTGGTGCGCGCCAGGGTCTCGCCGCTGACATCGGCGCGGAACCCCTGGTGAAACAGGGAGGCCACCGTCAGGCACACCCCATCGACGCTGACACTGTCGCCCAGGGCCAGGTGGGCCGGATCGAGGCCGGCGCCGGCGGCGATCCGCACCTCCACCCCGCCCGGCGATAGCGCCAGTTGCCCCACGGCCTGGACCAGACCGGTAAACATGCCTTGCCCCCGCACTGCTGGCCATAATCGGGCAGAGGGCTCGCCAGCAAGGTCCATGGTCGAGATGAGCGTTGCCGGAATCGCCCTAGATGCCGCAAGCCGCAGCCCGATCGTGCTGCTGCGGGATCCCTCTGGCCGCCGCCAGGTGCCGATCTGGATCGACCAGGCCCAGGCCCAAAACATCATGGCCGGGCTCACCGGCCAGACGCCACCGCGGCCCCTCAGCCACGACCTGATGGTGTCCCTGCTGGAGCTGGGCGGCCTCAGCCTGGAGCGGGTGGTGATCAACACGATTGAAGAGAGCACCTTCCGGGCGGTGATGAAGCTCAGCACCGCGGACGGCGAGAGCAGTGAGCTCGATGCCCGCCCCAGTGATGCGATCGCCCTGGCCCTGCGCACCGGCAGTGGCATCTGGATGCTGGAGGAGGTGGTGGCCGATGCCTCGATCGCCGTCGATGCCGAGGCCGACGCCGAAGACCAGGCCGATTTCCGCCGCTTCCTCGATGGCACCAGCCCGGCCGAACTGATCCGCAACCTGGGCCGGGCCCGCCAGGACGCCCCGCTGGAGCCGGAGGCCGAACCCGGGGCTGAACCTGAAGCAGGGGGCCCCGCCCCGGGGGACGGCGAGCCCGGCCCTGAGCCTGGTGGAACCCCGCCCCCCCCCGATGCCGGCCCCTGAAGCCCCTGAAGCACCCGTCAGCCCCTGGCCTGGCCAGGCAGCGGCGCGGCGGCCCTTTGGCCGCGGACCGGCCGTGTCCCTGTTCACCCTGGGCACCATGCGGGCCCTTGGCGGCGTGGACCAATTGGAGGCCGTGCTGGCGGCGGCCCTGGCGGCCGGCATCAACCACATTGAAACGGCCCCGGCCTACGGGCCTGCCGAAACGTTTCTGGGCCAGGTCCTAGGCCAGTTAGGGCGCAGCAGTCCCGCCCGCCGGGCCGGCCTGGTGATCACCAGCAAGATCCTGCCCGGGCCTGACCTGGCCCAGGGCCAGGAGCAGCTGCGCGGCAGCCTGGAGCGCCTCGGCCTGGACCGGCTCGACAACTGGGCCGTCCATGGCCTCAATACGCCGGACCACCTGGATTGGGCCCTGCGCGGTGCGGGGGCGGAGCTGCTCGCCTGGGCCCTGGGCGAAGGGTTGGTGGGCCAGGTGGGCTTCAGCAGCCACGGCAGCAATGACCTGATCGCGGCGGCCCTGGCCAGCGAGCGCTTCGGCTTCTGCAGCCTGCATCTGCATTTGTTTGATCGCCAGCGCCTGCCCCTGGCCCAGGCGGCCCTGGCGGCCGGGCTCGGCGTGTTGGCCATTTCGCCGGCCGATAAGGGCGGGCGGCTCTACGCACCGCCGCCCCAGCTGGTGGCCGACTGCAGCCCCTTTGCTCCCCTGGAATTGGCCTACCGCTTCCTGCTTGACCAGGGTCTCTCCAGCCTCACCCTCGGAGCCGCCCGTGCCGCCGACCTCGATTGGGCCCGCCAACTGGCTGGGGCCGATGGCCCCCTCAGCCCCCAGGAGCGGGCCAGCCTCGACCAGGTCCTGGCGGCGGGCCGGGAGCGCCTTGGGGACGATTTTTGTGGCCAGTGCCAGGCTTGCCTGCCCTGCCCCAGCGCCGTGCCAATCCCGGCCCTGCTGCGCCTGCGCAACCTGGCGGTGGGCCATGGCCTCGAGGCCTTTGCCAGCGAGCGCTACAACCTGATCGGCCGCGCTGGCCACTGGTGGGAGCAGCTCGACGCCAGGGCCTGCCAGGCCTGTGGCGCCTGCCTGCCGCGCTGTCCCCACAATCTGCCCATCCCTGAGCTCTTGGCCGATACCCATCGGCGGCTGGCGGCGGCACCGCAGCGGCGGCTCTGGGGCTAGGGCGGCGGGCCGTTCCCTGGTGAGGGGATCAGGCGCCGGCTTGATGTGGGGCCTTGGGAGCCGCCTGATCCCAGAGCGCTTGCCACTGGATTCGCTCCGCCGCGCTGAAGGGTGCCAGGCTGGTACACCGCGCGAGCACTTCAGGGGCCGGCAGCATCAATTCGGCGATCGGCTCGGGCCAGGCGGAAAGGGGCGCCGCTAGGCGCCCGGCTGGCATGGGCGGCACCCAGCCCTTGGCCAGCAGGCGGTTCAGCAGGGGCGGCTTCAAGACTTCAGCCAGCCAGGCCTGGGGCAAGGGCGCCGCGCCGGCCGGCCGCACCAGCAAGGACCAGATCAAGGGGGACCCGCTCTCCGGCAAGAGGGCCTGCAGGCGCGGATCGCTCCGAAGGAGGGGCAGAACCCTGCGGGCGGGCAGGACGGCCGCATCGGCTTCCCCGGCTAGAAGCAGGTTGAGACCATTGGCCTCATCGCAGGCCAGGGCCTGGCTGCGCAGGCGCCGGATGGCTGCGGGCAGCCGGGGATCGTCTTGGGGGGAGGGGTTGTCCAGAACCGCTGGATCGGCCTTGGCCAAGGCACCCGCCGCGGGCCAGGACCCTTGCGAGGGAAGCCCCAACTGGCGCAGCACCAGTTCCATCACCACCCTCGGGCTGGAGGGAAGCACCAGCCGGCCCTTCAGGCTGGGTTCGAGCAGCAGGGTCCAACCCTCCTGACGGCGCCGGGCCAGGTCAGCTCGGTTGCGCAGCACCAGCACCCAGGTGCTGAAGGCCCAGGGGAAGGCCAGTGGCTGGGTCCCTTTGTCCTGGAAAAGGCGGCTGGGCCCAGCCGCAAAGGGGGCCAGCTGGTCGAGCAGTTTTGGGGCGCCCAAGGGGTCTAGCTGGTCGGTGGGAGCGTCCAGGGCCCAGCCATCGCTGAGTTGGAGCAGGTCCATGCCTGGTTTGCCCAGGGCCGCCAGCACCGCAGCGGGTGAGGGCTGGGGTTGCCGTTGCCAGGGCTTGGGCAGGGTTTTTAGCCAGGCGCTCGGGAGTTCGCCGGGGGCATACAGCAATTGGGGCTCGGCGCCGTTGCTGCAGCCGCCAAGCAGGGCCAGGCCAGCCAGGCCCCCCAGGTGCAGCAGCTGACGGCGGTGGAGCAGGGGCAAGGCCATGGCAAAACCCTAGGGACCGCCGAGAAGTTGGTCGCAGGCCAGGTCGCAGGCCTGGGCCAGGGCATCGGGGCTGCGGCCGCTCAGTTCCCAGAGCAGGGCCAAGCCGCCGGCCCCCACCCCCTCTTTCACATAGCCGGCCTCGTAATCGCGCAGGCGGGCTGAGCGGCAATGCTGGAAGCGCAGGTTGGCGGCAAAGGCCAGGGGCTCTAGCTGCCAGCGGGCCGCCAGGCGCTGCAGCAGCAGGGCCAGATTGCTGCTGGCTTCAGCCGCCACCCAGGCGGTGGTGCCGATGGCCACCTGGCGGGCTAGGGCCGGGCGGCTGGATGGGGAGCTGAGGGCCAGGGCCAGGGCCCATACGGCCGCCATCTGGCTGCCGCCCGCCAGGAGCACGGGTCGCCCCGCACCCGCCGCCCCCAACACCAGCCCCGCCGCCAGGGCCTGCATCGGATCCCCCACGGCGGCCAACACTGCCCATGGATCGGCGTCAGGGCTCCCAGTTCCCCTGGGGCCGGCGAGGCCAGCGGCGCTGAGGCCCCGCTCTACGAGGTCGGTTTTCAGGGCGTGGGCGGGTTCCAGCAGGCTGCCGCTCACCAGGCTCGCCACCTCCAGCCCCAGGCCGGTGAGAACCGCCTGGGCCGTAGTTGTGCCGCCGGGAACACATTCGGCGATCAGCAGGGGCTCCTGGGGGCCCTTGGTGGCCAGGAGCCGGCCCCAGCGATCCCCGAGCGCCACGAGCCGCCGCACCCGGGCCGGATCCAGGGCCTGGCCGCTGCTGAGGCACCGGGCCGGGGCGTGGCCGAGCTGCAGATGGGGCACGGCCGGAGCCACGGCGGCCCCCAGGTCCACCACCAGGGGATCCAGGCCCAGCGCGCTCACGACCTCGTGGGCAATCAGGGCCGGACTGACCCCCGCTGGCAGGGGCGGCAGGGCATGGCGCCGCTCGGCTGCCGGGCCGAGGAGGAGCAGTTCGGCATCGGCGGCGGCGGTCCAGCGACGTGATTCGGGCGTGGCGCCGGCGGCAGAAATGCCCGGCACGGCGGCGGTGTCGGTGCCGGCCAGCAGCAGTAACACCGTGGTTTGGCGCCAGTGGGCGGCGCAGCTGCCCAGCCAGGCCCCGGCGCTTGCGGCATCACCACTGAGGTGCTGGGGAGGGGAGGGGGCTGCCGGCACCAGGCCTAGAGGGGGTCAAGGGCCACCAGGGCCCGCAGGGCTTCGGGTGGTTCGGGAATTGGCGCCTTTAGGCGGGCAAAGATCCAGTAGGCCACCGCATGCAGGGCCAGCACATAGAGCAGGTTCTGGAATAGCACCAGGCCCAGGGCCAGCAGTTGCACCTGGGGCAGGTCTGGGGCTCCGACCAGGGGCAGCAGCCCGCTGAGCCAATCGAGCAAGTTGGCCGCGGCGGCGGTAATCAGCACCCAGAGGTTTTCGCCCACCAGCACTGACAGCACCAGGACCCGCACCAGGAAGCCCGCCGCGCCGATCAGCAGGCCCACCGCGCCGGTCAGCCACCAGCTCCAACGCCGCGACCAGCCCCAGCCCAACCAGAGGGCCAGCAAGCCATAGGGGAAGAGCACCAGGGGCCCCCGGACCGGCCCCATGAGGGCAATCAGCAGCAGGCCCGCCACTAGCAGGCCTTCGGCGCCAGAGCGGCCCCCCTGGCGCAGCTGCAGCAGGGCCAGGGGCAGGGGCAGGGCCAGTTGGAACAGGGCGCCGCCGACGGGGAGGTAATAGAGGGCCACCCAGAGCAGGGCCATGGAGGCCGCCAGGTAGGCAGTGTCCATCATTTGGCGGGCCTGACGGCGGCTCAGGGCCCGGGGATAGGCCGGAGTCGGCCCTGGCTTCGGCATGGGCATCGGCAATCAGCGCACAGCGGGAGCTGGGGTGGCGCGCAGGGCCGCAGGACGGCTGCTGTTACTGGCATCGCTGCCGGTACCGATGCGCTCGATCGTTTCCACCTCAAACGGCACCCCGGCCGCCCGCAACGCCCGGGTCACCACCTCGGCGGGGGCGGAGGGGTCGGCGCCGGGCAGCTTGAGCGTGACCCGATAGGGGGCGGCAGCAGGGGCAGGGGTGGGCGTGGCAGCCCGGGGCTTGCCCTTGGCGTCGGGCTTGGCGCCAGGGCCGGCGGTGCTGGTGCCCTGCTGGTCTGGGTTGGCCGGGCTGCCTGGGATGGGGCTGGTGGTTGCAGCGTTGCCCGAAGGGGGGACAAGGGCCGGGGCTCCGGCGATCCCAGCCGCCGGACTGGCCCCTGCTTGCCCCTTGGCCGCTGGGCTGGTCCCACCGCCGGTTGGGGACCCAGCCGCTGGGGGTATGGCGGGCGTGGGGGCTGGTGGGGTGTCGAAGCTGGCGGCCAGTTGACGGGCGATCGGGTTGTTGGCACAACCCCCTAGCAGGGGCCCGAGCACCAGGGCCAGAACGAGGCCGCGGCGGGCGCCTGCCAGCAGGGGAGCTCCCTGGGGGCAGGCCGGTGCCCCCAGGCGATTCCGATCAGGAGCCAGGAAGGGTGGCACCGCGATAGCCCTCAACTGTTAGCCGGTCTGATCACCCGCACGGCACTGGCCCGCATTCGACCGGTTTTTGTGGTGGCCGGGGGTTTCTTTGCGGCTGCGGGCTTGGCTGCTGTCGCCTTGGCCGCCGGCTTAGGGCTCGAGGCCTTGGCGGCGCTGGACTTGGCGGCCCTGGTGGCCTTGGCCTGGGCCTTGCCCGTAGCGGCCTTGGCGGCCAGCAGCTCCAGGGCCTGCTCCAGGGTGATCGTGTCGGCGGTGGTGCCTTCCGGTAGGGAAGCATTCACCTTGCCCTGCTTCACGTAGAGCCCGTAGGGGCCATCGAACACCTGGATCGATTCGTCGGAGCCGGCCGGGGCGCCCAGGTCCTTGAGGGCGGTGCGGCCACCGCGCCCCTTCTTGGGGGTGGCCAGCAGTTCCACGGCCCTTGCCAGGGCCACCAGCAGTACGTCGTCYTCGGCCTTGAGGGAGCGGTAGTCCTTTTCGCCCTTGCCCTTGTCGTGCACCACGTAGGGGCCGAAGCGGCCCAGGCCCGCCTGGATCTTGCCGCCAGCGGGGTGCTCGCCCAGGAGCCGCGGCAGCCGTAGCAGGCCCAGGGCGTCCTCCAGGGCCAGATCCTCCGGTTTGGTCCCCTTGGGCAGGGAGGCGCGCTTGGGCTTGGGMACYTCGTCACTGACCTGGCCCAGCTGCACGTAGGGCCCGTACTGGCCGAACAGCAGGTACACCTGCTCGCCGGTGTCCGGGTCTTCGCCCAGGGATTCGGGCCCCTCCACCTTCTGCTTGAGGATCAGYTCGGCCTTCTCGGCGTCTAGGTCGGCCGGGGTGATTTCGCCCGGCAGGGTGGCCTTGACCAGCTCTTCGCTGCCGTCGTCCGCCACCCGCTTGGTTTCCAGGTAGGCGCCGAAGCGGCCGATCCGCACCACACAGGGCAGGCCCTCCAGGGTGATGGTGCGTGATGCGGTGGGGTCGATGTCGCCTTCCCGTTGCTGCACCTGGGTTTCTAGGCCYGTTTCACCCTTGTAGAACTTGTCGAGATAGGGCAACCACTGCACGGTGCCGTGGGAGATCTCATCGAGGGTGTTCTCCATCCGGGCCGTGAAGCTGGTGTCCACCAGGTCCGGGAAGTGCTCCTCCAGCAGGGCCGTGACGGCAAAGGCCGTAAAGCTGGGCGTGAGGGCGTTGTTCAAGAGGGTGGCGTAGCCCCGATCCACGATCGTGCCGATGATTGAGGCGTAGGTGGAGGGGCGGCCGATGCCTTCCTTTTCCAGCATTTTCACCAACGCCGCTTCGCTGAAGCGGGCTGGGGGCTGGGTTTGGTGGCCGAGGGCCTCCACGGCCTTGCAGTTGGGGCGATCACCCACCTTCAGGGCCGGCAGCAACACCTCCTGGCCCTCTAGGGCGGCGTCGGGATCGTCGCTGCCCTCCACGTAGGCCCGAAAGAAGCCGGCGAAATCAATGCGCTTGCCCGAGGCCCGGAAGCGGGCATCACCGCTCTCCAGCTCTACCGAAACCATGGTGAGGCGGGCATCGGCCATCTGGCTGGCCACGGTGCGCTTCCAGATCAGCTCGTAGAGGGCCAGGTCCTTGCCATCGAGGCCCGTGTCCTTGGGGGTGCGGAACCGTTCGCCGGCGGGGCGAATCGCCTCGTGGGCCTCCTGGGCGTTGCGGGCCTTGGTGGTGAACTGGCGCGGGGCGGGGCTGAGGAACTCCGGGCCGTATTTCTCGTTGACGCAGCTGCGGGCTGCCGTAATCGCCTGGTCGGAGAGGTGCACCGAGTCGGTGCGCATGTAGGTGATGAAGCCGCGCTCGTAGAGGCCCTGGGCCGTGCGCATGGTCTCCCGGGCCGAGAGCCGCAGTTTGCGGTTCGACTCCTGCTGCAGGGTGCTGGTGGTGAAGGGCGGCACGGGTTTGCGAACCGTGGGCTTCTCCTCCACCTCGGCCACCCGCCAGGGGGCGCTTTGGACGGCCGCCTGCAGGCTGCGGGCCTCGCTTTCGCTYAGCAGCTTGACCTTGCTGGCGGCCTTGAGGCCGCCAGTGTTTTCATCGAAGTCGGAGCCACCGGCGATGCGCTCGCCCTTGAGGTGGGTGAGCTTGGCCTCGAAGGCGCCCCCGGGTTGCTGCAGCTGGGCCTTGAGGTCCCAGTAGCTGCCACTGCGGAAGGCCCGCCGGGCCCGCTCCCGTTGCACCAACAGCCGCACGGCCACCGATTGCACCCGGCCGGCCGATAGGCCCCAGGCCACCTTTTTCCAGAGCAGGGGCGAGAGGGTGTAGCCCACGAGGCGATCGAGGATGCGCCGGGTTTCCTGGGCATGGACCAGCTCCATGTCGAGTTCCCGGGTCTCGTTGAGGGCCCGGTTGATCGCCTCYTTGGTGATCTCGTGGAACACCATCCGCTTCACGGGCACCTTGGGCGCCAGCAGCTGCAGCAGGTGCCAGCTGATGCTTTCCCCTTCCCGGTCTTCGTCGGTGGCCAGCAGCAGGCGGTCGGCGCCCTTGAGGGCGTCCTTGAGCTCCTTGACCACCTTTTTCTTGTCCTTCGGCACCACGTAGAGCGGTTCGAAGTTGTTGGCGGTGTTGACGCCGAGGTTGGCCCACTTCTCTCCCTTGTGGGCCGCCGGGATCTCACYGGCGTTGTTGGGCAGGTCACGCACGTGCCCCATCGAGGCCTCCACCCGGAAATCCTTGGGCAGGAAGCCACGAATGGTGCGGGCCTTCGTGGGGCTCTCAACGATGACCAGCGTGTGCGCCACAGGCAGGCGAAAAACCGGTTCCCTCTTTATCGCATCGCCGGACCGCCCGCCCAAGCCGGTGCGGGAGTGCTGAAGCGAGCAAGCTCGCAATCGACCGGCACAGCTACAGTCCGGCCAACGGGTAAGGCTTCCCAGCAGTGATGACCCTCCAGGCGGCCCTWGAACCGGTTTTGGCCTTGCCGGCCTTSTTGGCCTTGGCCCAGGCCCTCCCCATGGCCAGCCTCTTTGCTGCCGCCGGCGCCAGCCCTGCGGCCAGCCCAGAGGCCTTGCCGGCGATTACGGCCCTGCAGATCAATGCCGGCGCCATTGCCCCTGAGGCGGCGGTGCTCGTGGCCATGCTGGCCTGCCTACTGGTGGACCTGGCCGGCGAGAAGGCTGCTAGCCGTTGGGTGCCTCCGATTTGTTACGCGGGCCTGGGTGCCGCGCTCGTGTTGCTGGCGCTCCAATGGAATGCGCCGCTTCAACCAGCCTTCCTGGGCTCGTTTCTGCCCGACAACCTGGCCATCGCCTTCCGGGGCGTGGTGGCCTCYTCCACCTTGTTGTCGCTCCTGATCAGCTGGCGCTACGTGGAGCGCAGCGGCACGCCGGTGGGGGAATACGCCGCGATCCTGCTGGCCGCCACCCTGGGCGCCATGGTGCTTTGCGGCTCTACCGACCTGGTGACGATCTTCGTCTCCCTGGAAACCCTCTCGGTGGCCAGCTACCTGCTGGCCGGCTACATGAAGCGGGACGCCCGCAGCTCGGAAGCGTCCCTGAAATATTTATTRGTTGGATCGGCCGCGGCGGCMGTCTTCCTCTACGGCGCCTCCCTGCTCTACGGCCTCACCGGGGGCAGCACCAGCCTCGAYGCCGTCGCCCTGGCCCTGCAGACCGCCACCACSCCTGTGGCGGCCCTGGCCCTGGTGTTCGTGCTGGCCACGGTGGCCTTCAAAATTGCGGCTGTGCCCTTCCACCAGTGGACTCCTGACGTCTACGAGGGCTCCCCCACGCCRGTGGTGGCCTTCCTCTCGGTGGGATCGAAGGCGGCTGGCTTTGCCCTGGCCCTGCGGATCCTGGTGGGTTGCTTTGAGGGCTTCCAGGAGCAGTGGAAGCTGCTGTTCACCGTGCTRGCGATTTTGAGCATGGTGCTGGGCAACATCGTGGCCCTAGCCCAGACCTCGATGAAGCGGATGCTGGCTTACAGCTCGATCGGCCAGGCGGGCTTCGTGATGATCGGCCTGGTCTGCGGCACCAAAGATGGCTTCGCCGCCATGGTKCTTTATATGGCT
Organism: Synechococcus sp. Baikal-G1; assembly: GCA_002737305.1. Classification (GTDB taxonomy): domain Bacteria; phylum Cyanobacteriota; class Cyanobacteriia; order PCC-6307; family Cyanobiaceae; genus BAIKAL-G1. The sequence continues at coordinate 153 of NSII01000087.1, read as the reverse complement.
GCCTACCTATTCATGAATCTGGGGGCCTTTGCCTGCATCATTCTCTTCTCCCTTCGCACCGGCAGTGATCGCATCTCCGACTACGCCGGTCTCTATCAAAAGGACCCCCTGATCACCCTGGGCCTCAGCCTTTGCCTKCTCTCCCTGGGCGGG
>NSII01000086.1 GCA_002737305.1 Synechococcus sp. Baikal-G1 | reverse complement strand
TRGTGTCGATCTAYTACTACATCTCGGTGATCAAGATGATGGTGGTGAAAGAACCCCAGGAGGCTTCCGATGCGGTCAAGTCCTATCCGCCGATCACCTGGGCCGTCGAAGGGATGCAGCCCCTGCGGGCGGCCCTGATCACCTGCGTGGTGATCACCGCCGTGGGGGGCATTCTCTCCAACCCGGTGTTCAGYTGGGCCAGCACGGCGGTGACCGGCACGCCGATGCTGCAGCGGGCGATCACCCTGGCCACAAGTGCCACTCCCTTGAGTTAGGCCTCCCTTGAACGATTGCGTTGCTCAACTGAGCCACATCAGCAAGGTGTATGGCACGGGCGATACGGCCGTGGTCGCCCTCGACGACCTCACTCTGCGGGTGCAACGGGGCGAGTATCTGGCGGTGATGGGCACCTCCGGCTCAGGCAAGAGCACGGCGATGAACATCCTCGGTTGCCTCGATCGCCCCAGCAGCGGGAGTTACCACCTCAATGGCACGGCGGTGCAGGATCTCTCCGATGACGCCCTAGCTGACCTGCGCAATCGGGAGCTGGGCTTTGTCTTCCAGCAGTTTCACCTGCTGGCGGAAATGAGCGCCCTCGACAACGTGATCCTGCCGATGATCTATGCCGGCCTTTCGGCCGAGGAGCGGCGCCAGCGGGCGATCACGGCCCTGGAGAGGGTGGGCCTGGCCCAGCGGTTGCACAACAAGCCAAACCAGCTCTCCGGCGGCCAGCAGCAGCGAGTGGCCGTGGCCCGGGCGATCATCAACCAGCCGGGCCTGCTGCTGGCCGATGAACCCACGGGCGCACTCGATTCCCGCACCACCGCGGAGGTGCTGGATCTGTTTGGCGAGCTCCATCGCCAGGGCATGACGATCCTGATCGTCACCCACGAACAGGAGGTGGCCGACCGGGCCAGCCGCCTGGTGCAATTCCACGATGGGCGCCTACTCAGCGACAGCGCCAACCCCTGAGGCCGGTCGGTTGTGCCTTAGCCGGCCTTGGTTTTGGCCTGGCCATCAGCTGGGGCCTTGGGCCGCTCCAGGCTCTGGAGCAGCTGGCCCATCAACTGGGCCACGGCATCCTGGCCGGCCAGGCCCCGGCCGGGATCCAGTTCGCCCGGTTCCACGGCCACCCAGCCACCATCGGCGGGCTGGCGCACCTCAAAGTGCAGATGGGGGCCGGTGCTAAGGCCCGTGCTGCCGACCCGGCCGATCACTTCGCCTTGGCGCACCCAGTCGCCAGGGCGCACATAGAGCTCCGAGAGGTGCCCGTAGAGGGTGCGGCGCCGGGGGCGCCGGTGCTCGAGCTCCACCGCCAGGCCATAGCCGCCGGCGGGGCCGCTGGCCATCACCAGCCCGGARAGGGCCGCCACCACKGGGGTGCCCTCTGGGGCGGCCAGGTCGCGGCCGGCATGCATCAGCCAGCTGCCTAGCAACGGGTGGAGGCGATAGCCAAAGGTGCTGGTGGTSATCGCCGAGCCGATTATGGGGAAAAGCATTAGGCGATCACCGTTGCCGGCCAGGGGCAGGGGCCTGGGCGTGAGCCGAAAGACGCTTGAGAGGCTGAAGCTGCCMTCGCCGCCTGCCAGTAGGGCCGAGA
>NSII01000085.1 GCA_002737305.1 Synechococcus sp. Baikal-G1 | reverse complement strand
ATGGCGCCGCCAGCGCACGGCGAAGCCRACCCGGCATTCCTGCTCGGAAAGGGCGCCGATGCGGCAGGCCTGCTGCTGGGCCGGCACATCGATCGGCACCAGGGCCCCCCCYTGGCGGATCTGGCTGCGTTCCGTTGGGGTCACGACCCCCTGGCGCACCAGGTTGTCGAGGGATTCATCAAATCGCCGCGGCGGCGGGCTGGCCAGGCTGGCGTTGGAGGGGCGCAGGGGGGCTAGGGAGGCGGCGCCCCCCGCTGGTAGCTGGGGGGCGAGGGGGGCAGCCGGTCGGTTGGGGGCCTGGCTGCCGCCGGCTTCGCCTGCAGGTTGCGCGTCGAATTGGGCCCAGGCCAGGCCGCTGTCCACCAGGGGCATGGCTCCCAGCAGGGGGATGGCCCCCAGCACCAGGGGCAACCAGCGGGGACAGGGCAAGGGGGACAAGGGCGAATCGCGATCGGACCAGTTTAGAAACGGCGATGCAGGCTGCTCTGCTTGCCCTCCCGGCCGATTAGCAGGCTGCCGTCCAGGCCCAGGCCCTGGGCCTGCCAGAGCTCGCCTTCGTGGGCAATCGTTGGCGTGGGCAGCCAGAGCCGCGCCTGCGCTTCGGAGCGCACCAGCTCGGCCTGGTTCGCCCTGGCGCAGGCCCAGTCCAGGGCCCGCAGCACCCGGGCCGCCAGGGGTAGGGGATCGGCTAGCCGGCGGGCCCCGGTGGCCCCTAGTCGGTTGCCGGGCCTGGCGGCTAGGGCCTCGGCCAGGCCAATGGCCCCGGGCGGCACCCGGTTCCAGCCATTGAGGCCCAGGCCGACCCGGGCCAGGGCGATGCTCGCCCCGCGCCGCCGCAGCCGCGGCAGCAGCCCCGCCAGCTTGCGATCGCCGATCAGGAGATCGTTGGGCCATTTGATCCGCACAGCCAGGCCGAGGGCCTCCAGCTCCCGGGCCAACCCCACCGCCACGGCCAGGCCCAGGGCTGCTGGGGTGTCCGCTTGCTCGGGCCAGGGCAGGGCGGCACTCAGCCACACCCCGCCGGGGGGGGAACTCCAGGGACGGCCCGCCTGGCCGTGGCCCCGGCTCTGGCGATCGGCTAGCACCACAAGGGGGGGCGCAGCCCCGGCCAGTAGCAGGCGGTCCAGTTCCGTTTCGGTGCTGCCGCACTGCCGCAAGCGCTGGATTCTCCAGGGCTGGGGCGGCGGCAGGGGGCTGGCCGCAGGGCCAACGGGGGCACTGGCGAGGGAGATTCCCGGGGGGTACGGTTCGGGGCGTTGGGCCAGGCGCCGCCTGGCGGCCGCCACCGCGCCGTTCAAAGCCCCTTCAGCCAGCTGCCCATGCGGCGGGCGCCAGCGACCAGCTCGGCGCTGGGATGGACTAGGGCCAGCCGGGCCCAGCCCTCACCGCCGGCGCCAAAGCCGCTGCCCGGGGTGAGGCAGACGCCACTGCGTTCCAGCAGCTGGGCGCAGGCCGCCTCCGCCTCCAGCCCCTGCGCCCTGGCCGCCTCGGGCAAGGCCAGCCAGAGGTAGAGGGCCATCGAGGGGGTCTGCACCGGCCAGCCTTCCGCCGCCAGGGCCGCCAGCATGGAATCGCGGCGTTCGCGGTAGGTGCCGCACAGGCGGGCGGGCCAGTCAGGGGCCTGCTCTAGGGCGGCAATGGCGCCGGCCTGTAGGGCCAGGGACTGGTTGAAGTCGACCACCCCCTTGAGCTGGCGCAGGGCCGTGATCAGCCCCTCGGCGCCGATCGCAAAGGCGAGCCGGTAGCCCCCCAGGCACCAGCTCTTTGAAAAGGAAAAGAATTCAATGCCCACCTGGCGCCAGAGGGGATTGCGCAGCAGGGCCGGGGCCTCGCCGTCTAGGGCCAGGTCGACGTAGGGGTTGTCGTGGGCGAACACCACGTCATGGCGCCGGGCCCGTGCGGCCGCCTGATCCACCCAGTCCTGCTGGCCCACCGTGGCGGTGGGGTTATGGGGGAAGCCGAGCACCATCAGTTTCAGGGCCTCCCATTCGCTGCTGGGGATCTGGTCAAAATCGGGACGGAAGCCCTGGCCAGGGTGCAGGCGCAGGAATTGGGGCTGGGCCGAGGCCAGATGCAGCCCGCCCAGGTGGGAGGGGTAGTAGGGATCGAGCAGCAGGGCCCGATCGCCCGGATTGAGCACGGCCAGGGGCAAATGGGCGGTGCCCTCCTGGGATCCCACCAGCAGCAGCACTTCCCGATCCGGATCCACGCCCACACCGAAACGGCGCTGGGCCCAGGCGGCCACGGCCTCGCGGAAGGGCCGGGTGGCGCCATGGAGGCAGTAGGAGGCGCTTTCAGGTCGCTGCAGGGCGGCGGCCATGGCCGCAATCGCCGCGGGCGGGGGCTGCAGGTCGGTGGAGCCTAGGGACAGATCCAGGAGGGGAGCCAGTCCCTGCTCGGCCGCCCGCTGGCGGTAGCTCAGCTTGCGTTGGTCGTTGCGGGCAAAGACGCCATTGCCCAACCGGGCCAGGCGTTCAGAGATGGGCATCCAGGAAGGCCTGCAGCTGGGGCTTGGCCATGGCGCCCTCGTGGCGGGCGATCTCAACGCCGCCTTTGAACACGAGCAGGGTGGGTAACCCCTGGATCTGGCAGGCATCGCGGCTGGCCGGATTGGGGTCGGCCTCCAGCTTGGTAACGATCAACCGGCCGGCGTACTCGCCAGCGGCCCAATCCATCAGCGGAGCCATCAGGCGGCAGGGTCCACACCAGGAGGCCCAGACATCCACCAGCACGGGGGTGGCGGCGGCCAGCACCTCGGCCTCAAAGGTGGCGTCGCTGAGGGCGACGACGGAGGGAGCTTCGGCCACGGCCTGGGATTGCAATGACTGCGATTCTAGAAAGCCGCCCCCAGAGCTCCTCAGAGCTTGTCGATCGAACGCTTCAGGGCTTCGAGTTCGCTATCCACCTCAGCCACCTGCACGGCCTCCAGCTTGGGCAGGGGGACATCGGCCGCTGGCAAGGCCACCGGAGCCGGCGCGCCCGAGAGGCGGTTCTTGAGGGCGGCCAATTCGTCATCGACGTCGCTGCCGCCTTGCAGGGCTTGGAACTGGCTTTCCAGGTCAGCACCGGCCAGCTCGGCAGCCGCCTGGCTGCGGGCCTCCAGCACCTGCACTTTTTCCTCCATCTGCTCGAAGGCCGCCATGGCGCCATCGGTGCCCAGGCCGCTGACGGCGCTTTGCAGTTGCTCCTGGGCCTTGGCGGCCTGGGCCCGGGCCTTGAGCATGTCCTTCTTGGTGCGGGCCTCGGCGATCTTGCCTTCGAGACCCATCAGGCTTTTTTTGAGCGACTCCACCTGGCCCGACTGGCTCTGCAGCTGGGTGTTGAGGGCGTCGGCGGTGTCCTGGTAGGTCTTGCGGCGGGTGAGGGCTTCGCGGGCTAGGTCTTCCTCGCCCTTTTGCAGGGCCAGCTCGGCCCGCTCGTACCAGGTTTTGGCCTGGGTTCCGGCCTGCTCGGCCTGGTTCTGGATGCGTTTCTGGCTGGCGATGGCGGTGGCCACGGCCTGGCGAAGCTTCACCAGCTCGGCCTGCATGTCCGCCACCGACTGGTCGAGGATTTTGCCGGGATCTTCGGCGCTACTCAGCACCGCGTTGGCGTTGGCCCGCACCAGACGGCTAAGGCGAGCAAAGAAACCCATGAACGTGGTGCAGGCGCAGGTATGCAGGTTAGCCAGCACCGGGGCTGGTTTACCAGAGCGGAATCCCCATGCTTGGTCATTCCCAAACTTGGTCATTCCCTGGCATGGGAGCCAGCCGCTCGGCCGCCCTAGCCTGGGTCCATGGCGAAGGCCCCCCGTAACCAAAGTCGCCGGCAGGGTTCGGTCACCCTGTTAATGCCGGCTCCACCGGCGTCTGCCAGCCCCCTGGTGAGTTGCCTGGCCCAGTTGCAGGGCGARTGGCGCGCTGCCGGCAACCTGGCCGCCCTTTGGCAGGCCTGGCCCAAGATCGCCGGCCCCCAGCTGGCGCCCCACTGCCGGCCCCTGAGCTTGCGTTCCGGGCGACTGGCGGTGGGGGCCAGCCATCCCCAGTGGCTCCAGGCTCTGAGATACAACAAGCACCAGCTCCTAGGGGCCCTACGGGGGGCCGGGTTCAGCGTGCGCGACCTCACGATCCAGCTGCACTATCCCGAAGCCCCCCAGACCCAAGGGGCCCTCAGTGAAGCGGCCATCTGGGCGGCCCATCCCAGCCGGGTCGATGTCCACGGCTTGGGCACCTGCCCCCCCTGCGGTCGCCCAGCCCCCAAGGGCGAAATGCGCCGCTGGGGCCATTGCAGCTTCTGCCAGCGCCACGAACCCGCACTGCTGTCTGACCAGGCTCCCGTGGCCCCACCGGCCGGCCGTGGGGAGGGGCCCGGAACCGGCCAGGCGCAAACCCCAGGCCTGGGGCCAAACCTGGCTCAGTAACGCTCGGGCCGGGGATCCTGCCAGTTGGCCGTCACGGCGAAGTCGCGSTTGAGGGCCTGGGCCTGGCGGGCCAGYTCGAGGCGATCGACGCGCCAGAGCTGGTAGAGCCCGTGGTGGGCCAGGACGGTGTGGGCCACGGGTTGCCAATAGGCCAGGCGGCTCGTGGTCCGATCAATCACCACCAGCAGCGTTTGGCCCGCGGTGGCGTCACTGGGGCGCTGGCCCTGTCGCCATTCGCGCTGGAGCCGATCAGCCAGGTTGACCAGGCCGTAGCCCCGCAGGCCCTCGAAGATCACCACCTGGCGCGTGTAGTAGTGCAGCGAGGGCTTCAAGGTGCCGACCATGGCCAGGGGTTCGCCGGGGCGGCGTAGGCGCACCACCTCGGCGGCGATCTGGCGCACCGGCAGCTGGCGCACCCGATCGCCCAGGCCAATTAACGGCTCCAACGCCGCCACACCAAACAGCACCAGGGGGAGCTGCATGGCGGCTAGCCAGGCCGGCCGCCAGCGGCTCCAGGCCAGGGCCACGGCCAGGGCCACGGCCAGGCCAAAGCAAAGTCCCGCCCGCACCACCAGGCCACTGGCCAGCATCTCGGCTGGCAGGGTGGGCATCTCCGGGTCCTGGATCAGGGGAATCCAGTGGGCAGAAAAAAGCAGCCCCCCGCAGAGCAGGGCCGTGAGGGCCAAGGTGGCCAAGGTGGCCAGCCATGCCAGCCGGCCCCGCCAGGGGGAGGACCCTGGGTGGGCCGGATCGGGCCAGGCGATTAGGTCTTGCGCGGCCAGGGCGATCAGCACTCCGGCGGCTGGGGTGGCGGGCAGCCAGTAGCTGGGCAGTTTGGTGGCGGCCAGGGTGAAAAAGCCAAACACCACCAGCAGCCAGCAGGCGGCAAATGGGCCCAGGGAGGCCCTGGCGGGTTGGCGCCGCCCGCGGGCCAGGGCCTGGGCCAGCCCCASCAGCAACAGGGGCGTGAACGGCAGGCTGGCTATCACCAGCATCGGCCCAAAAAACCACCAGGGCTGCAGGTGGTGATTCACCACCGAGGTGAAGCGCTGCAGGTTGTGATAACCAAAGAAGCTTTGCCAGAAGGGCTCCCCCTCCACCAGCAGCTCGGCGCCATACCAGGGCAGGGCCACGGCGGCGGTGATCACCAGCCCCGGCAACGGCCGCCACAGCCGCATCAGCAGCCTTGGCTCTCCCTGCCACCAGGCGAACAGGGCCAGGGTCAGGCCCACCAGCACCAGGGCCACGGGCCCCTTCGTGAGCACCGCCAGCCCCAACAGCAGCCAACCGGGCCACCAGCGCTGGCGTTCCGGGTCGGCRTAGCGGCGCCAGAAGAGCAACAGGCTCAGGGCCAGGGTGGCGGTGAAYAGGCCATCGCTCACCGCCACCCGGCTCCAGATC
>NSII01000084.1 GCA_002737305.1 Synechococcus sp. Baikal-G1 | reverse complement strand
GCTGGGGCCAGCGCAGCAGGGTGGCCGCCAGGGCCAGCATCACCACCACGCTGGAGAGGGCCGAGGGCAGGCTGGCTGCCCAGGAGCCCAGGGGATTCCAGAGTGACTGGCCGGGCAGCAGGTAGCCCAACCCCATCAGCCAGTAGACGAGCGGCGGTTTGTCGTAGCGGGGCAGGCCATTGACCCGGGGGGTGAGCCAGTCGCCGGTCTCGGCCATGGCCCGGGCCGAGGCGGCAAACAGGGGCGGCGTTTCATCCACCAGGCCCGTGCTGCCCAACCGCCAGAGGAAGAGGGCGATGCCGCAGGCCAGCACCAGCAGCAACACTCGGCGCCGCATCTGGGGTGATGGACGCTCAAGGATCACGGCGYTCGGGCAAGGGGACGCTGGAGGGGAACCTATCCCCCGCCGCCAARACCAACCCCTGGGCCGCCTGGGGCCAGMTCCGCCAAAAGCCAGCGTTCGATGCGCTCGGCGAAGGCTGCCCGGGAGGCATGGGTTTCGGCCCAGCGGCGGCAGCTGCTCCTGTCAATCGAGGCGCTCTCCAGCACGGCCGCTGCCAGGGCCTCCACRTCATCGGCGGGCACCAGCAGGCCATTGACGCCGGGCTCCACCAGTTCGCCGGGGCCGCCGCGGCGATAGGCCACCACGGGCACYCCGCAGGCCATCGCCTCCACCACCACGTTGCCGTAGGCCTCATTCCATTTGGGCGTGTTGATCAACACCCGGCAGCGGCCCAGTTCGGCTTGGAGTTGGGCGGTGGGTAGGAAGCCGCGCCAGTCGAGGCAGCCGGCCGGCACGGAGGCTTCCACGGCCGCCGCGTAGGCGGAATCCTCCACCAGGCCCCAGATCGCCAGGCGCTGGCCCAGCTGGGCCGCCACGGCCGCCGCATCTTCCAGGCCCTTTTCAGGGGCGATGCGCCCYACCCAGCCCAGCAAGGGCTCGGGATCGGCGCAAAAGCTGTAGGTGGCCAGGTCAAAGCCATTGCCCACCACCAGGGGCGGGGCGGGCAGGCTGAAATCGGCGGCCTGGGCGTGGCTGTGGAAGGCGAGGCGGCCCTGGTTCCAGTCGGCTACCGCGGCGATGGCGGYGTCCATCACCGCGGCCACCGATCCCATGCTCACCAGATGGAACAGGGGCGTTTGGCCCTGGGGCGTTAGCCAGAGGGGGAGCCAGTCGTAGGCCAGGTTGAGCAGGACATCAAACTGCTGCTGCTCCGCCAGGGCCCGCTGCCAAAACCTGGGGAGAAGGCCCTGATCGGGAATCGTGATCGCGGCATCGCGCCCTTGGTGCTGCCAGCTGGGTTGGTCCACCCCAGGGCAGGTCCAGAGCCGGGCRGCGGCGCAGGCGGGCGCCAGCCGGGAGCCCTCGGCCGCCAACACGGTGAGCTGGTGGCCCCGCTCCAGCAGCCCCGCYACCAGGGAGGTCAAGGTGAGTTCGACACCGCCACCGCGGCCGCTGCCGAGCCGGCCGATCGGGGTGCTGACCACCAGGATGCGCATCACGGTTGGGGCTCCCAGAGCTGGCGACGGCGGTTAATCAAGGCCACGGACACCAGGGCGAGGGCGGCCCCCAGCCACTGCAGCGGCTTCAGGCTCTCGCCCAGCAGGGCCAGGCCGCAGAGCAGGGCAAACAGGGGGGTGAGGAAGGTCAGCGACGTGAAGCTGGTGAGATCGCCGCGGCTGGCAAACCAGAAGTACAGCCCATAGGCCACGCCGCTGCCGAGCAGGCTGGCGTAGGCCATCAGGGCCCAATCGACGCCGCTCCAGGCGGGCCAGAAGGGCGCCGCCGCCGGATCGAGGACGGGCCGCACYAGGCAAGTGGCCAGTAGGGGCAGTGCCCCGATCAGCAGGTGCCAGCCCGTGATCACCAGGGCATCGGTATGGCGGCAGGCATAGCGGCAGAGCACCGTGCCCACGGCCATGGCCATGGCCGCCCCCAGCATCCACAGCTCCCCCTGGCTCCAGGCGTGGTCGCCAAGGAGCTGGGGACCCTCCAGTAACCAATGGCGCAGCAACGGCCCTGGCAGGCCGAGGCAGGCGATGCCAGAGAGGCCCACCAGCAGGCCCAGCCAGCCCACCGGGTTGATCGCCTCGCCGAACAACAGCCGGGCCAAAAGGGCGACGGCCAGGGGCTGGGAATCAATCAACACCGAGCCCAGGGCGGCGCCCGTGTCGCCCAAACCCTGGGTGAGCAGGCCTTGAAACAGGCTGCCGTCGACCAGGGCAAAGAGCAGCAACCAGGGCCGATCGGCCGCGGCCACCGCCAGGGAACGACCGCTCAGCACCGCCACCAGGAGCAGCAGCAAACCCGCTGGCAGCAGGCGCATCCAGGCGATTGTCAGGGGGGTGGCCCCCGTGAGCAGGGGCTTCATCGCCGCCATTGCCGTGCCCCAGAGGGCAAAGGGCAAAACCATCCATAGCCAGCGCAGCACCAAAAGCCTTTGCCAGCCCACTGCCCCCTTTTTAAGATCCGATGACTGTGCAGTGACCTGATGGTCTGGCCCTTTCGCCGCAAATCCCGCCGAACCCTGGCGAGGATTGCCATCGAGGGGGCCATTGCTGGCCCCACCCGCGAGCGGGTTCTTAAGGCCCTGCGCCAGGTGGAGCAGCGCCAATGCCCGGCTTTGCTGCTGCGCATCGACAGCCCCGGCGGCACCGTGGGCGACAGCCAGGAGATCCACAGCGCCATTGGCCGGCTGCGCAGCCAGGGCTGCCGGGTGGTGGCCAGTTTTGGCAACATCTCAGCCTCGGGCGGCGTTTATGTGGGGGTGGCGGCCGAAAAAATCGTCGCCAATCCCGGCACCATCACCGGCTCGATCGGCGTGATCTTGAGGGGGAACAACCTCTCGAAGCTGTTGAAACGCATTGGCATCAGCTTTGAAACGGTCAAAAGYGGCCTGTACAAGGACATCCTTTCGCCGGATCGGGCCTTGTCCGCCGATGAAAGGGAGTTRCTGCAGTCGTTGATTGACAGCAGCTACGGCCAGTTCGTGGCGGCGGTGGCGGCTGGACGCCAGCTGGAGGAGGAGCAGGTGCGTGGCTTCGCCGACGGCCGGGTGTTCAGTGGTGCCCAGGCCCTGGAGCTGGGCCTGGTCGATGAACTGGGCGATGAGGACCACGCCCGGCGCCTGGCGGCGCGCCTCGCCGGCCTCGATGAGGAGAAGACCCGACCGGTGACCTTCGGCAAGCCGCCGAAGCGTTTTGGTGGCCTGATCCCGGGCCGGGCCCTGGCCCGGGAGCTGCACCAGGCCCTGAGCCTGGAGCTGGCCTGGAGCGGCCTGCCCCTCTGGCTGCACCGGCCATGAGCGGAACCCCCCAGCTCCGCGCCCTGCGCGGCGCCACCACTGCCACGGCCAACAGCGCCGAAGCGATTGGCGAGGCGGTGGCCGAACTGCTGGATGCGCTGGTGGCGCGCAATGGTCTGGAGCCCGAGCAGGTGCTATCGATCACCTTTTCGGTGACGGCCGATCTGGATGCCTGTTTCCCGGCGGCGATTGCCCGGCGCCGGGCCGGTTGGGATGGGGTAGCCCTGCTCGATTGCCAGCAGATGGCCGTGGCGGGGGACCTGCCCCGGTGCATCCGCCTGCTGGCCCATGCCCTGCTCTCGACAGGCCAGCCGGTGGGCCATGCCTATCTGCGGGAGGCCAGCCGGCTGCGCCCCGACCTGGCCACTGCCCCCCAGGGATAGGCCCCCCAGGGATAGGCCCCCCAGGGATAGGCCGGTCCAACTGACAGATCCGCTGCCGCCCACCGCAGGCGCCGCCAACTGAAACAAATAGCGAGAATGGGCGGTGGCCCCATGGCCCGGGCGACAGCCCTCTCCTCACCACACCATGACCCGATTTCTGCAACGCCTGGCGGCCCCCGTGGCCCTTGCTGCCAGTGGCCTTGGCCTGGTAACTGGCCTTGGCCTGGCAACTGGCCTTGGCCTGGCTGCCGGCCTAGCCACCGTTCTGAGCCCCAGTCCAGCCCAAGCCCAGGGCACACCGAGCTTGATGGA
>NSII01000081.1 GCA_002737305.1 Synechococcus sp. Baikal-G1 | reverse complement strand
ATGCCAGGCCTAGGCCGGGMGTTGGGCCCSAACCTTGCCTCTCTTCAGAGTTCGAGTTCGCCCGGATCGGCGTCCAGGCTGTCCTCGCTAAACAGGCTGGCTTCCAGCTCCATGCGCTGCTCCATTTGGCGCAGGAAGTAGCCAGTCATCATCGCTGACGCCAGAAGGCCGGCGAGATTATCCCGGCTGGCCTGGATTTTGACTTCAAATTGTTCGCTAGGCAGCATGCCCAGCAGGCCATGGACGTTATGACGAATGATGTCCTGGATCTCGGAACTGGCGGAGCGGGCCACCCGTTGCAGCACATCCGGAGATTGCTCCTGGAGGTACTGAATCAGGGAATTGTTATGGGCTGATTCGCTGTCCGTCGTCAGGAACTCCGGGTTGAACATCTCCGGACTGCTCCGTATCACCTTGATTACCCTACCSCAGCTGTCAGGCCTGGGCTGGGGGAGCCTTTGCGGAAAACCGAAGCAGGCCGATGCGGTTCCAGGGCCAGTAGCGGACCAGGGCCGTGCCGATCACCTCCCGGCTGGGTAGGGGTCCCCAAAGGTGGGAATCGAGGCTGGCATTGCGGTTATCACCCAGCACCAGCAGGTTGCCGGTCGGCACGGTGACCGGGCCAAAGCGGTAGAGCATCGGTTCGGCTAGCCAGGGTTCGACCACCGCTTCACCATTGCGATAGAGCTGGCCGCCCTTCACCTCAACCACATCTCCGGAGCGGCCCACCACCCGCTTGATCAGGGCCGCCTTGGGGTCGTAGCCAGCGGCCAGCAGGGCCTCCGGGGGATGGAAGACCACGATCGTGCCCAGGGGGAGGGGTTGGCCAACTTTGGGCCGCACTTTCTCAACAAGAACCCGGTCCTGGAGTTCCAGGGTGGGCAGCATCGAGCCCGACGGGATCCAGCGGGGCTCGACCACGGCCCAGCGCAGCAGCAGGGCCAGGGCCAGCCAGAGCAGGAAGGAGGCCCACCAGGGCTTCGCTGCCGACGGAATGGGGGGAACCGATGCGGGTGCTGCTGCCGCCTGGTCGGCAGGGTCGGGAGGGGCTGCGGCCATCGGCGATCGCGAGGTGGGGGCTGAAGGACCGGGACCCTTCCGGCGCTTCAGCATGATCGGCTGATCCCCACCCCCCTCCGCAGTGGTGCTGGCTGACCCCACTCCGCCAACGGCTGAGGCCAACCTGCGGGCCGCCCTGGGCCTGCTGCAGGCCCTAAGACGTCAGGGGCTCGAGCGACTGGTGCTCTGTCCTGGCAGCCGCTCGGCTCCCCTGGCAGTGGCGGCTGGGCTGCTGGAGCGCCATGGCCTGCAGCTGTTCACCGCCGTGGATGAACGCTCAGCCGCCTTCTTCGCCCTCGGCCTGGGCCGGGCCGCTGGCCTGCCGGCTGCGGTGGTCACCACGTCGGGCAGCGCCGTGGCCAACCTGCTGCCGGCCGTGGTCGAGGCGGATTGGGGCGCCATCCCCCTGCTGCTGCTGAGTGCCGATCGGCCGGCGCGGTTGAAGCAGCGCGGGGCTAACCAGACCGTTAACCAGGAGGAGTTCCTGGCCCCCTGTTGCCGCCTGATGCTGCAGGCCAGCCCCAACGGTTTGGCCCAAGAGGATGGCGCCAGCCTGGAATCCCTGGCCAGGCGGGCCTGGCAGGCCTGCCTCGGCCGTCCCCTCGGGCCCGTGCACCTCAATATTCCGATCGAGGAGCCGCTCCATATCGGCGCCGAGGCCCTTGCCTCCCTGGCGGGTGAATGGGCCGGGGCGTTGGCCTTCGCCTCTGCCCAGGGCCCAGCCCAGGGCCCAGCCCAGGC
>NSII01000080.1 GCA_002737305.1 Synechococcus sp. Baikal-G1 | reverse complement strand
CCGGATCGACCGGGGGTGGTGGTGGCCGGCCCCTGGCGTGGCACGGCAGGCCAGCTGGAGCGCTTTGCCGCGGGCCTGATCCGCTGGCAGCGCCGCAGCGGCTGGCCGGTGCTGGCCGATGGGCTCTCGGGCCTGCGGGGCTGGCCGGATCTGGCCACGATCTCGGCCTACGACCTGCTGCTGGATGTCCCGGCGGCCGATCTGGGCCCGGGCCAGCTGCTGCGGCTAGGCCCCATGCCCGCTAGCCGGCGCCTTCAGCAGTGGTTGGCGGCGGCCAGCGGCCCCCAGCTGCTGATCAGCGAGGCCGATCCCCGCAACGTGGATGGGGCGGTCGGCGATCCCCTGCGCTGGAGCCAGGGGTTGCTGGCCTGGCTCGATCGGCTGCCCCAGCAGCTTTGGCAAGGGTTGCCTGCGGCTGGAGCCCTGGCCCAAGGGGCCCACTGGCTCGCCGCCGAAGCGGACGCCCAGGCCTGGTTGGACCGCCAACTGCCAGCGATGGGCCCGCCGAACGAGCCGGCCCTGAGCCGCGCCCTGGGATCCCTGCTGCCCCCTGGGGTGCCCCTGATGCTGGCCAGCAGCAGCCCCGTGCGGGACTGGGAGAGCTTTAGCGATCCGGGTGGGCCCCAGCGGCGKGTCTATGGCTTTCGCGGGGCCTCGGGCATCGATGGCACCCTCTCGATCGCCTGTGGCCTGGCCGAGCTGGAGGGGCGGCTGCTCTTGCTCACCGGCGATCTAGCCCTGCTGCACGACAGCCATGGCTGGCTCTGGCAGCAGCAGCTGGGCGGCCAGTTGACCGTTCTGTTGGTGGACAATGGCGGCGGYGGCATTTTTGAACAGTTGCCGATTCGCCCAGGAATGGGCGGCGGAGCCGGCCCGCCAGCTCGCCAAAGCGGGCCCCTTGGCGATGGGCAAGAGCCGGGCCGGCTTGATTTCGAGCGTTTGTTTGCCATGCCCCAACCGATTCGCCATGGTCCCCTGGCGGCGGCCTTTGGCGTGCCCTGGCGCAGCCTGGCGGGCCTGGAGGAGTTGGCCGCTGGGCTGGCCTGGGCGGCCGGCGAGCGCCTGGCCCTGGTGGAGCTGCGCACGGACCGCCAGGCCGATGCCGTCCTGCGCCAGGCCCTGCGCCAGGGTTGGCGAATGGGAGGGTCCTGATCCCTCCCAGACCTTCAGCCCTGGCCTGGCCCCCTGGCCCGGCGCTTGGCCAGGGGGCCAGGCCAGGGCGCTTGGGAGCTGCGGCGCAGAATGGCTGGGCCGCCAATGCTGGGCTGATGGCTTCCGTGGTGCCGTGGATCCCCCAGGGGACCTATTCAGACATCCTGTTTGATCTCAGTGCGGAGGGCATCGCCCGCATTGCGATCAATCGGCCCGAAAAGCGCAACGCCTTTCGGCCCCGCACCGTGAGCGAGCTCTACGACGCCTTCTCGCGGGTGCGGGACAACCCGGCGATTGGGGTGGTGCTGTTCACGGGCGCCGGGCCGGCAGCCGATGGGGCCTACGCCTTCTGCGCCGGCGGGGACCAGAGCGTGCGCGGCGACGGCGGCTACCTGGATGACGAGGGCCTGCCCCGGCTCAATGTGCTCGATCTGCAGCGCCTGATCCGCAGCCTGCCCAAGGTGGTGATCGCCCTGGTGGCGGGCTACGCCATCGGTGGCGGCCAGGTGCTGCACCTGCTCTGCGACCTCAGCCTGGCGGCCGACAACGCCGTGTTTGGCCAGACCGGCCCCCGGGTCGGCAGCTTCGATGGCGGCTTTGGCGCCAGCTACCTGGCCCGGGTGGTGGGCCAGCGCAAGGCCCGGGAAATCTGGTTCCTCTGTCGCCAGTACGGGGCCGACCAGGCCCTGGCCATGGGCCTGGTCAACCAGGTGGTCCCCCTTGAGCAACTCGAGGCCGAGGGGGTGCGCTGGGCCCGGGAGGTGCTGGGCCACAGCCCCACGGCGATCCGCTGTCTCAAAGCGGCGTTTAATGCCGAGACCGATGGCATGGCCGGTCTCCAGGAGCTGGCCGGCCAGGCCACCCACCTCTTTTATCGAACCGAGGAAGGTCAGGAGGGACGCAATGCCTTTCTGGAAAAACGGCCGCCGGACTTCTCGGSCTCTCCCTGGCTGCCCTGAGCGGGACAGCGTCGGCCAGGAAGGCCCCCCGTAGAGTTGGGTCCCTTCCGCCTGTCCCGCCATGCGCGTGCTGTTCGCCGCAGCCGAATGCGCCCCGATGGTCAAGGTTGGAGGCATGGGCGACGTGGTGGGCTCCTTGCCGCCCGCCCTGGCCGGCTTGGGCCATGACGTGCGGCTGATCATGCCGGGCTATGGCCGGCTCTGGAGCAAGCTTGAGATTCCGGCGGAACCGATCTGGCGGGCCCACACCATGGGCACCGATTTCGCTGTCTATGAAACGCGGCACCCCAATAATGGCCTGCCCCTTTATCTGATCGGCCATCCAGTTTTCGATCCCGAGCGTATTTACGGCGGCGAAGATGAGGATTGGCGTTTTACCTTCTTTGCTAGTGCCACGGCGGAATTTGCCTGGCATGTTTGGAAGCCCGAAGTGCTGCATTGCCATGATTGGCACACCGGCATGATTCCAGTCTGGATGCATCAAGATCCAGAAATCAGCACCGTCTTCACGATCCATAACCTCAGGTATGTGGGGCCCTGGCGCTGGAAGCTGGATCGCATGGCCTGGATCCCCTGGTACATGCAAGGGGATAACACCATGGCGGCAGCCCTGCTCTATGCCGATCGTATTAATGCGGTATCTCCCACCTATGCAGAGGAAATTCGCACGGCAGAATATGGCGAGAAATTAGACGGTTTGCTCAATTTTGTTAGCGGTAAGTTGCGCGGCATCCTCAATGGCATYGATCAGGAGGATTGGAATCCGCTGAGCGATCCCAGCCTGCCCGCCAATTTCTCCGCCGATGACCTGGCCGGCAAGGCGGTCTGCAAGCGGGCCCTGCAGGAAMGGATGGGCCTCACCGTTAACCCCGAGTCCTACCTGATGGGCGTGGTGAGCCGGCTTGTGGACCAGAAGGGGATTGATTTGCTCCTTCAGGTGGCCGACCGGGTGCTGGCCTATTCCGATAGCCAGTTTGTGGTGCTTGGCACCGGTGACCGCAACATCGAATCGGGTCTGTGGCAGATGGCTGCCCGCCATCCCGGCCGTTTCTCCGTATTCCTCACCTACGACGACGCCCTCTCGCGCCTGATCTATGCCGGCAGCGATGCCTTCTTGATGCCGAGTCGCTTTGAGCCCTGTGGCATCAGCCAGTTGCTGGCCATGCGCTACGGCTCGATTCCGGTCGTGCGYCGGGTTGGCGGCTTGGTGGACACGGTGCCGCCCCATGACCCTGCCCACCACAGCGGCACGGGCTTTTGCTTCGACCGCTACGACCCGCTCGATTTTTATACCTCGATCGTGCGCTCCTGGGAGGCCTTCCGCCATCAGGAGAGCTGGCGCCAACTCCAGCACCGGGCCATGGGCGCCGACCACAGCTGGAGCCGTTCCGCCCGGGACTACGACCAGATGTACCGGGAGGTGCGCGGTGTCAAGGAACCCACCCCCGATGCCTATGCGGTAGAGCAGTTCTCCCGCGGACAGGATGCGGACCCCAGCCGCGCCGGGGCGCTGGGGTCTGATCAGGGGCCAATCCAAACCCAGGGCCAGACCAAGGCCGAGGTCGAAGCAACCCTCTCCCGTCTCAATCCCCTCTCGCTGTTGCGCTGGCGTGGCAACGGCTGAGTACCGGCTTCGCTRAGCTCYCCCTTCGCCATGGCGCCGAGCGGGCCCGAGCAGCCGGGAACCAACTTGCCGGCCCCCTATCGCAGTCCCTGGCTGGTTCTGGGGGGCGATCTGTTGGCCGTGGCCGCCGACCTGCGCCTGCGCTGTCGCGAGCTCTGGCGGCGCAACCGCAGTGGGGAGTTGCCCTACCCCAAGGCCTGGCCGGCATCCCTGGCGGCGAGCTTCTGGCCCTTGGTGCTGGTGGGGGCCTTGGGCTTGCTGGGCGCCTTGGGCTTGCTGGCCGCGGGGCTTGGGGTCTTGGCTCGGCCTGGGGCCTTGCCGGCGTCCCTTCCACCAGGATTGATCTCCAGGGGGGACCCATCCGATCGATCCCCAGGTTTGGCGCCTCCCGGCGCTGATTCCCAATCCCAACCCCCGCTCCCCCG
The DNA here is from genome assembly GCA_002737305.1 of Synechococcus sp. Baikal-G1. Classification (GTDB taxonomy): domain Bacteria; phylum Cyanobacteriota; class Cyanobacteriia; order PCC-6307; family Cyanobiaceae; genus BAIKAL-G1. The sequence goes on along the minus strand of NSII01000080.1, from coordinate 1,940 downwards.
GGAGGACCTGAGCCAACCGCCCGCTCCCGGGATCCCTGGGGCCCAAAGCAACGCTGCACTAGCGACCGCGGAGCCCGCTGCAGGCTCCCTTGACGCGCCCCCGGCCTCGGGTTCCCAGGACGAGGAGAGCCCCCCCGATCCCAATCCCCTGGAGAGCTGGCGCCAACGGCCCGAGGCCGCCGGCCTGTTGCTGCAGGTAGGGGACGAGCCAGGCAGCTCCCGGATCCAGCTGGTGCTCAGTGATGACTTTGGCCAGTTGCAGGCAAGCCAGCAACAGCAGCGGGCCGACCTATGGCTGGCCTGGGCCCAGGATTGGGGCTACGACCAGCTGGAGCTGCGGGACCAACGCGGCGTCCTCCTTGGCCGGGAAGCCCGGGTGGGCGGCGGCATGATTCTGGGGTTCTCCCYCTGAGCGGAGCCCTTCCATGCAGCTGAGCCGGTTGATCGAGCGCTGGGGGGCTCCCCAGGGYGGTCCCGCCTTGGATCCAGGCCAGGAGCTTGGCCCCGTCTGCACCGACAGCCGTCAGCTAGGTCCTGGCAGCCTGTTTGTGCCCCTGGTGGGCGAACGCTTTGACGGCCACACGTTCCTGGCCGAAGCCGCTCGCCTTGGGGCCCAGGCGGCCCTGGTGCAGCGGGATCGAGCCCAGTCCATCCCCGCGGGCCTGGCCTACTGGCTGGTAGACGACACCCTGGCGGCTTACCAGGCGCTGGGCCTGCTGTGGCGCCGCCAGCTGGCCGCCCCGGTGCTGGCGGTGACTGGTTCGGCCGGCAAGACCACCACCCGCGAACTGCTCCGGGCCGTGTTGGCCACCACTGGGCCCGTGTGGGCCAGCCAGGGCAACGAGAACAACGACATTGGCGTGCCCCTGACCTTGCTCCAGGCGACGGGCGAGCACCGGGCGGTGGTGGTGGAGATGGGCATGCGGGGCCTGGGCGAAATCGAACGGCTCAGCCGCTGCTGCGAACCGGATCTGGCCGTGATTACCAACGTGGGCACGGCCCACATTGGCCGGCTTGGCAGCCGCGGGGCGATTGCCCAGGCCAAATGCGAGATCACCGCAGCCCTCAAACCTGATGGCCTGGTGGTGATTCCAGCGGGTGATCCCCTGCTCGACCGCAGCCTGGCCGCCGTCTGGGGCGGGCGGGTGCTGCGGGTGGCCCTGGCGGGCGAGGGCTTGGAGGCCCAGGCCGACTGGGTYGGCCAGCTCGATGGGGCTCGCCAGACCCTGACGGTGGGCGRRRCCGTGGTCCCCCTGCCCTTGGCGGGGGTCCACAACGCCCGCAACCTGCTGCTGGCCCTGGCCGCAGCAGCCAGCCTGGGCAAGCCCCTGGATCGCCAGCAGCCCCTGGAGCTGGCCTTGCCCGGGGGCCGCAGTCGCCGGCTGCGCCTTGGCACCATCGAGCTGCTTGATGAGACCTACAACGCCTCCCCGGAGGCGACCCTGGCGGCCCTCGCCCTGTTGGCCGGGTCTGCTTCGGGTTCCCCCAGTCCTGCGACGCCTGGCCAGGGGGCTGCTGGGGCCCAGCCCCCGGCGGGACGGCGGTTTGCGGTGCTCGGCACCATGCTCGAGCTCGGTGAGCAAAGCCTGGATCTGCATCGCCAGGTCGCCGAGCGGGCCCTGGCCCTGGGGCTCGATGGCCTGGTGATTGTCGATGGCGGCCCCGAGGGCCAGGTGATGGCGGCGGCGGCCCAGGGCCTGCCCCGGCTGGCCCTGGTCACCAGTCCGGARGCAGCGGCCCAGGCGCTGGTCGCCTGGCTTGAGCCCGGCGACCAGGTGTTGCTCAAGGCCAGTCGGGGGGTGGCCCTGGAGCGCGCGATTCCCCTGTTGGAGCGGGCCCTGGGCTTGGGGCAACCCGCCCAAGCCTGAGCCGGCACCGGGAGCCCGCGCCTCGCATCAACCCTCAGACGGGCCCGGGCCAGTTGTCCTTCACCACTTGGC
>NSII01000079.1 GCA_002737305.1 Synechococcus sp. Baikal-G1 | reverse complement strand
GGTGCTGTTGGCKCCGGTCTTGCTGCCACTGCCGATCAGGGTGCGGTGTTTGCGCAAGCCGTCGTAGTTGGCCGTGATCGTGCCGGCACCCACGTTGACGCCCTGRCCCAGGTCGGCGTCGCCGATATAGCTGAGGTGGTTGACCTTGCAGCCGTGATCGAGGTGGCTGTTCTTGATCTCGACAAAATTGCCGATGCGGCAGTCGGCCTCCAGCCGGGTGCCCGGCCGCAACTGGCTATAGGGGCCGATGGCGCAGCCATCGGCCACCTGGGCGCCGCGCACCACCGAGAACAGCACCTCCACGCCTTTGCCTAACTGGRCCTCCTCCAGCAAGCTGCCCGGGCCGATGCGGCAGCCATCGCCGATCTGGTTGSTGCCGCGGAAATGGCATTGCGGTTCCACGATCACGTCGCGGCCGAARCGGGTGCCGTCGCTGAGGCTGCAGCTGGTCGGATCAACGAAGGTCACCCCCTCCCGCATCCAGTGCTCCCGCAGCCGCTGTTGCAACACGGCCTCGCACTGGGAGAGCTGCAGCCGGTCGTTGATGCCATTGATCTCATCGGCATCGGCCACCTCCAGGTGGATCGCCGAGCCCAGCAGGGCCACGGTGTCGGTGAGATAGAGCTCGCCCTGGTCGTTGTCGCTGCTGAGCTGGGGCAACACCTGGGCCAATCGGGCCCAATCGAAGCAGTAGATGCCGGCATTGATCAGGTCGATCGCCTTCTGGTCGGCCGTGCAGTCGCGATGCTCAACGATCGCGCTGACGTTGCCGGCCTCATCGGCAATCACCCGGCCGTAGCCCGTGGGATCGGCCAGGCGGGCGGTCAGCAGGGTGACGGCGGCGCCGCTGGAGCGGTGGTGCCCCAGCAGGTGCTCGAGGGTCTGTTCGCGCAGCAGGGGCACATCGCCGTTGAGCACTAGCAGTTCGCCTTCAAATCCGGCCAGGGGCTCCAGCAGTTGCTGCACGGCGTGGCCGGTGCCGTTCTGGGGCTGTTGGAGCACGTACTCGAGCTCGGGCCGGGCCGCCAGGGAGACCTGCACCCGCCCGGCCTGGTGGCCCACCACCAGCAGCTGGCGGGCGGGATCGAGGCGCTGGCAACTGGCCAATACCCGTTCCACCAGGGTGGCACCGGCCAGGGGCTGGAGCACCTTGGGCAGGTCGCTTTTCATGCGGGTGCCCTTCCCGGCAGCCAATACGGCAACGGCGAGCATCGGCAGGGGCGGGATCACTGGGCGGGAATCTACCGGCCGTCGCCAGGGCTAGCCGGTGTGGGCGGCCCCAGCAGGGGAGGGCACGAACCCGAACGCCGGTTCGCTCCCAGCTGGATTAGGCCTGGAGCCGCTCCAGGTCGTCCCAGAACCCGGGGTAGGAGACGGCGGCGGCCCCGGGCCGATGCAGCAGGGTGGGGCCATGGGCCACCTGGGCCGCCACCGCCAGGCTCATGGCGACGCGGTGGTCGGTTTCGCTATCGACTTCGGCCCCCTGCAGGGGAACGCCGCCTTCGATCGTGAGCCCATCGGCGAATTCCTCGATGCGGGCGCCCATGGCCCCCAATTGGCGGGCCATCACCGCCAGCCGGTCCGTTTCCTTGACCCGCAGCTCCTCGGCGCCGGTGACCCGGCTGATCCCCTCGGCGTAGCAGGCCGCCACCGCCAGCACCGGGATTTCATCCACCAGCCGCGGGATCAGGTCGGCGCCAATCGTGAAGGCCTTGAGGGGGCCGTGGGTCACGCGCAGGTCTCCCACCGGTTCGCCGGCCACCTCGCGGCCGTTCAGCAGCTCGATACGGGCGCCCATCTGCTCGAGCACATCGAGCACGCCGGTGCGGCTGGGGTTGAGGCCCACGTTCTGCACGGTGAGGTCGGCGCCGGGGGTGATGGCGCCCGCTACCAGCCAGAAGGCGGCTGAGCTGATATCACCGGGCACGATCACGTCCTGRCCCCGCAGGCTGGCCCCCGGGGTCACGGTTACTTCGGTTAGTCCCGGTCCGCCGACGCTGAGCTGGGCACCGAAGGCCCGCAGCATGCGTTCGCTGTGGTCCCGGCTCTGCACCGGCTCGATCACGGTGGTGTTGCCTGTCGCCGTGAGGGCGGCCAGCAGCAGGGCGCTTTTCACCTGGGCTGAGGCCACCGGCGTGCGGATTGTGGCGCCTTGCAGCTGCTGGCCCCGGATCGCTAGGGGGGCGAGGTTGCCGCCGCTGCGCCCGGAGATCTGTGCTCCCATCTGGGCCAGGGGGCCGCCCACCCGCTGCATCGGCCGGCGCCGCAGGGAGCCATCGCCCGTGAGTACGAAGTGGCGGCCGGCCCGGCCGGCCAGCAGGCCGAGCATCAACCGCATGGTGGTGCCCGAGTTGCCGCAATCGAGCACGTCCTCGGGTTCGCGCAGGCCATCGAGGCCCACGCCTTCCACGCTCACCCGCTGGCCCGCCTCAATGGCGGAGATGGTCACGCCCATGGCCCGCAGGCAGGCGGCGGTGCTGAGCGGATCCTCGGCGGGCAGCAAACCCGTGATGCGGGTGGTGCCCTCGGCGATCGCACCAAACAGCAGGGCCCGGTGGGAAATCGATTTGTCGCCCGGCACCTGAACCACCCCCTGGAGGCGGCGGGCCGGCTGGGTTCCCAGGGCGAGGGGCATGGGAGTAAGGCATCTGGTGCGTGAGCGTAGGCAGGGACCGCCCGCAGGCCAGTTGCCCCAGGTGAGGCCCCTGGAGCGCTTATCCCAACAACAGGCCGCCGTCGTTGCTCAGGCTTTCTTTCCAGCTGCGCAGGTCGTAGTGGAGTTCCTCCAGGCTCAGGTCGCGCAGTTCCCGTTCCAGAGCTCGCTTCAGGCGCCGCTCCAGGGCCGCCAGCACCCTTTCCTCGGCCACGGCTACGCCGTTGGGCTCCGGTTCAGGGGCTGGCTTACCCAAGAATTCCGGCTGGGACCCAGGCTGCGCTGGCGCCAGCCCTGGCGGGAGCGGCGCGGTGATGCCGGCCCCTCCCGCCACCGCCTCGAGCACGGCGGCCACGGGGATCTCCCGGGCGGGTCGACCCAGGCGATAGCCGCCATAGCGGCCGCGGCGGGCCTCCACCAGGCCTGAGCGCCGCAGTTGCAGGAGCAGTTGCTCAAGCATGGGCTGGGGCAGGCCCTGGGCCGTGGCGATGGCCGTGATCGACTGCCAGAGTTTGGGCTCGGCCGCCAGCTGCAGCAGGGCCCGCAGGGCCTGGATCCCGCTTTTGCGCAGTAGCTCGCTCAGGATTTCACTCCCTTAGCCCCCTGGGCCAGCCGCTCGAGCACGTGTTCGAGGGTGTAGCCAAACAGGCCCGGGTCCGGCTCGCCCTGGCCCAGGTCGGCCAGCCCTAGTTCCGCCCAGCGGCCATCGATGCGGGCCTCGAGCTCGGCGGGGCGGCCCAGGGCCTCGCCCCAGTCGTGGCGTTTTTCTGGCCCCACCTTGGTGGTGGCATCGATGGCGAGGCGGCCGCCCAGGCCCAGGCGCTCGCTGGCGAAGTCGAGGGAATCA
>NSII01000078.1 GCA_002737305.1 Synechococcus sp. Baikal-G1 | reverse complement strand
CCACCACCACCACGAACTTGGTGTAGGTGAACTGGGGCAGGGCGCTCCAGAAGGCCATCGCCGCCCGCTTGGCCTGGCCTGGATAGGCCTTGTCGATCGCCAGCACGGCGAGCTTGTAGCTGAGGCCCTCCATCGGCAGGAAGAAATCGACGATCTCCGGGATCTGCTGGCGCAGGATCGGCGTATAGAGGCGGTTGAGGGCAATGGCGAGCATGGCCTCCTCCTTGGGGGGCCGGCCGCTGAAGGTGGTGAGGAACACCGGCTTGCGGCGCTGGGTGACGCAGTGGAAACGCACCAGGGGCGAGGCCTCCTCGCCGCCGTAGAAGCCCATGTGGTCGCCGCAGGGGCCATCGGGACCCAGCTCGCCCGGGGTAATCGTGCCTTCGAGCACCACTTCGCTGTGGCTGGGCACCTCCAGGTTCACGGTCTTGCAGCGGGCCAATCGCACCCCCTCGCCGGCGTAGATGCCGGCGAACAGCCATTCGCTGAGTTGCACCGGAATCGGCGTGGCTGCCGCCATCACCAGCAGGGGATGGACGCCAATCGCCACGGCCACCTCCAGGGGCTTGCCCAGGGCCGCGGCCTTGCGCAGGTGGCGGGCGCCGCCGCGCACGCTCAACCAATGGACCGTGGCCGAATTGATCGACTGCTTCTGCAGGCGATAAACGCCCACGTTGGGCACGCCCGTTTCCGGGTCCTTGGTGATCACCAGGCCCAGGGTGATCACGGGTCCCGCATCGCCAGGCCAGGGCCGCAGCAGGGGCAGGGTGTCGAGGTTCACCTCCGCCCCCTTGAACACCTCCTGCTGGCAGGGGGGGAGCAGGTCCAGGTCGGGGCGGGCCTTGAGCAGGTCGAGCAGCAGGCCGCCGAAACGGCTCGCTTCCTTCAGGCCCTTGGGCGGCCGCGGCTGCTGCAACAGGGCTAGGCGCTCGCCCAGGGCCTCCAGCTCCTCGGGGTCCTCCATGCCCATGCTCCACACGACCCGCTCCACCGTGCCGAGCAGGTTCACCGCCACCGGCATCGACGAGCCGATCACGTTTTCGAACAGCAGGGCCGGTCCCCCCATGGCCAAGACCCGGTCGGCGATCGCCGCCACTTCCAGGTCCGGATCCACGGGGGCCGTGATCCGGCGCAGCTGGCCCCGCTGCTCCAGCAGCTCGAGAAAGCCGCGCAGATCCCGCTTGGAGCGCCTTGTCTGGCCCTTGCTGCCTGTCGCCAGAGCCGAGCCCATCGCCGAACCATTGCGGTGCCTACTGTGACGCACCCTGCCCTGCATCGCGGCCGTGCTGATCTCCTACTTCCCCACCTCCGAATGCGTGCCCGCGGTGGGGGGGGGCACCGCTGCCCCTGGAGCTGTTGCCCCAGCCTGGCCCGATGCGGCCGTGGTGATTGATGTCCTGCGGGCTACCACCACGATTGCCTGGTCCCTGGCCAACGGAGCTGAGGCCATCCAGGCCTTCGCCGACCTCGATGAGCTGGAGGCGGCCGCCAGCGCCTGGCCGGCGGACAGGCGCCTGCGCGCCGGCGAGCGGGGCGGCAAGCGCCTGGAGGGCTTCGACCTGGGCAATTCGCCCCTGGCGGTTACCCCGGAGGTGGTGGCGGGCAAACGCCTGTTCATGAGCACCACCAACGGCACCCGGTCCCTCGACCGGGTGCGGCCCGTGGACCTGCTGGTGACCGCCTGCCTGCCGAACCGCAGCGCCGTGGCCCAGCGCTTGCTGGACTCCGGCGCCGAGACGGTGTGGATCGTGGGTAGCGGCTGGGAGGGCGACTATTCCCTGGAAGACAGCCTGGCGGCCGGAGCCGTGGCGGCTGCGGCCATGGACCTAGGCGCAGGCAAGGCCGTAACAAGCGGCAACGACGAGATGGTTGCGGCCCTGGCCCTTTGGCAGCAATGGCGCCAGGACCCAGAGGGTTGCCTGCGGGTCGCCAGCCATGGCCAGCGCCTCATCAACCTTGGCGACCACGACGCCGATTTCCGCTGCTGCGCCGCCGTCGACAGCCTGACGATCGTGCCGACCCAGACCAGCCCGGGAGTGCTTGAAGCCCGCTGAGCGGGCCCGCCCCTGGCCCGCCCCGCCTGGGCCAGGGGCGGATCGCCGCAGCCCTAAAGTTAAGTGGTCAGGGATTTTGCAGCGGTGACAAGCTTTCTGGCGGCAGCAATCCAGCTCACCAGCACCTCCGATCCCGAGGCCAACTGGGCCGCCGCTGAGGAGCAGATCGAGCTGGCCGTGCGCCGCGGCGCCGAGCTGGTGGGATTGCCGGAAAACTTCGCCTTCATGGGTCCAGACGCCCTGAGGCTGGACCTKTCGCCGATGCTGGCCGAACGCAGCCAGAAGTTTCTGGTCACCATGGCCCGCCGTTACCAGGTGGCCCTGCTCGGCGGCGGCTACCCCGCCCCAGCCGGCGAGGGCCAGACCTTTAACCGGGCTGATCTGGTCAGCAAGGACGGCCAGCTGCTGGCCCGCTACGACAAGATTCACCTCTTCGATGTGGAYCT
>NSII01000077.1 GCA_002737305.1 Synechococcus sp. Baikal-G1 | reverse complement strand
ATCTGCTACGACGTGCGCTTTCCTGAGCTCTACCGCCACCTGGCCGCCAGCGGGGCCGATCTGTTGATGATTCCCGCCGCCTTCACCGCCTTCACCGGCAAGGAYCACTGGCAGGTGTTGTTGCAGGCCCGGGCGATCGAAAACACCGCCTAYGTGCTGGCCCCGGCCCAAACGGGCCTCCACTACGGCCGCCGCCAGAGCTATGGCCACGCCATGGTGATTGATCCCTGGGGCACGGTGCTGGCCGATGCGGGCGTGGCGCCGGGCCTGGCCGTGGCACCGGTGGATCCCGGCCATGGCTCCCGGGTGCGGGCCCAGATGCCCAGCCTGCAGCACCGTCGTCCCGCCCTCTTCTGAACGCGCCCATGGCTGGCCTGGTGTCGCGCCGCCGTCCGAGTGGGGGGCGGACGGCCCTTGCGCTCGTTCAGGCCCTGGCCCTGGTGCCCTTGGCGCTGCCCCTAGGGCCCCTGCCGGCCCTGGCGGCGAGCGCCCTGTCGGCCTGGCGTCTTAACCGCGAGGGTCAACTCGAACTGCGGACCGCCCCRGACCTACCCGTGAGGGCCTACTACGAGGCCGGACGCGGCGGCATCGGACCGCGGGTYTGGTTTGACCTGCCTGGGGCGCCGTTGCGGACCCGSACGATCCCCGGCAGCGGTCAGGTGCGCCAGATCCGGGTCGGCCAGCCCACCCCCGATTCCACCCGGCTGGTGGTGGAGTTCCAGCCCGGTACCCAGCTCGACCCCAGCGCCTTGAAGCTGGTGGGCACCGCCCGGGACCGCTGGCGCATGGACCTCACCGGCCTGGCCCCCTATGGCCAGCRGGCCCTGGGCGAAGGCGACATCGAGGCGCCTGCCGCCACCCCCGCCTGGCGCCAGGGGCCGATTGGGGCCCCCCAGCCCCGCCCCGGTGGTGCTATCGGCCCCCTATCGGCCAGTGGGCTCCCCGAGGTAGACCGGGGCCGCTTCAAGGTGGTGATTGATCCCGGCCATGGGGGGCCCGATCCCGGCGCCGTGGGCATTGCCAACCTGCGCGAAACCGATGTGGTGCTCGATGTCGGCCTGCAGGTGGCCCAGTTGCTCCAGGCCAAGGGGGTGCAGGTGTTGATGACCCGCACCTCGGAAGTGGACGTGGACCTGCCGCCGCGGGCGGCCCTGGCCAACAGCAGCGGCGCCGATCTGTTCTTGAGCATCCACGCCAATGCCCTCTCCATGACCCGCCCCGATGTCAATGGCATCGAAACCTTCTATTTCGAAAGCCCCCGCGCCCGGGGCCTGGCCCAGGCCGTCCAGGACGAGGTGTTGGCCGTGTCCCCCGGCAGCCCCGATCGCGGCGCCCGCACGGCCCGTTTTTACGTGATCCGCCGCACGGTGATGCCCTCGGCCCTGGTGGAGCTGGGCTTTGTCACCGGCCAACTCGATTCGCCGCGGCTGGCCGACCCTGCCCACCGCCGCCGCCTGGCCCTGGCGATTAGCCGGGGCCTGCTCAATGTGTTGAGGCAGGGCCCGTGAGCAGCCTGCTGGGCCTGTTTGATAGCGGCGTCGGCGGTCTGACGGTGTTGCGCCAGGTGCTGGCCCGGCGGCCTGGCCAGCGCTGCCTCTACCTGGGCGACACGGCCCGGGTGCCCTACGGCCAGCGCAGTCCCCAGGAGATTCGCGCCATCGCCGCCGAGGTGATCCGCTGGCTGGGACGCCAGGGGGTGGATGGGATCTTGATGGCCTGCAACACCACCAACGCCCTCGCCTTCGATGTGGCCGAAAGCCTGGCCGGGGTCCCCGTGCTTGGCCTCATTGATAGTGCCGCTAGCCAGCTGCAAGCGGACCGGGTGGGGGTGCTGGCCACCCCAGCAACCGCGGCCAGCGGCGCCTATGGCCACAGCATCCGCGCCGTCCACCCCGGCGCCGAGGTGCTGGAAGTGGGCTGTCCGGCCTTTGTGCCCCTGATCGAAACGGGCCAGCTCTCAGGGGCTGCCCTGCGCCAGGCCGCCCAGACCTACCTGGAGCCCCTATTGGCGGCCCGGGTTGAAGTGATCGTGCTCGGTTGCACCCACTACCCCCTGCTGCAACCCTTGCTGCAAGAGTTGATCCCCCCGGAGGTGCGCCTGGTGGATCCGGCCGTGGCCGCCGCTGCCCGCCTCGACAGCGTGCTGGCCCCCTGCCTGGATCAGCCGGCCCAACGGTTGGAGCGTTGTCGCTTCCGGGTGACGGGACCGGTCCAACCCTTTGCCCTGGCGGCCACCGCCTGGCTAGGGGAGCGGCCCGAGGTGCAGCAGGTGGACCTAGGCCACTAGGGCTAGCTCCAGCCTGGCCAACGCTTGCCTGGAGATCCGCTGCCGACCAGCCAGCACCAGCCCAGTGATGCCTTCTAGGATCGGGCCACCGCAGGGGGTCATGGCAACGGTCGCAGAGCTTCTTCAGCCCGTGGAGGTGGATCTTGAAACCCTCCTCAGCGACCTGCGCCACCTGATTGGTGCTGGTCACCCGATCCTGCAGGCGGCCGCCGAACACCTCTTCAGTGCCGGTGGAAAGCGGCTGCGTCCCGGCATTGTTCTGTTGATCTCCCGGGCCCTGTCCGCCGATGGGGAGCTCGGAGCGCGTCACCGGCGCCTGGCCGAGATCACCGAAATGATCCACACCGCCTCCCTCGTCCACGATGACGTGGTCGATGAGGCCGCCACCCGCCGTGGCGTGGCCACGGTGCATAGCCGCTTCAACCATCGGGTGGCGGTGCTAGCTGGTGATTTCCTCTTCGCCCAGGCCAGCTGGCACCTGGCCAACCTCGACAACCTTGAGGTGGTGAAATTGCTCTCGCGCGTGATCATGGATCTGGCCGATGGCGAAATCCGCCAGGGCCTGTTCCGCTATGACACGGGCCAAACCTTCGCTACTTATTTAGAAAAGAGCTATTGCAAAACGGCGTCCCTGATTGCAAACAGTTGCCGGGCGGCTGGAGTGCTCAGCGGCTTGGCCGATGGGCGATTGGATGATTTGTATCGCTTCGGCCGCCAGCTGGGACTGGCGTTCCAGGTGGTGGATGACATCCTCGATTTCACCGGCAGCGACCAACAGCTGGGCAAACCCGCCGCTAGCGACCTGGCGTCGGGCTATCTCACGGCTCCAGCCCTCTATGCGATGGAGGAACATCCGGCCCTGGCCGGCCTGATCGAGCGGGAGTTCTGCGAAAGCGGCGACCTGGAGCAGGCCCTGGAGTTGGTGCGCGGCAGTGAAGCGATTGGCCGCTCCCGCGCCCTAGCCCAGGAGTTCGCCCGCGATGCGGCCGAGGCCCTCAGCTGGCTGCCCCCATCGGAGTGCCGTGGGGCCCTGCTCCAACTGCCTGAATTTGTGCTCAGCCGGCTCTATTAATTGGTCCTTGGAAGCCTTTTTTGTTGAGTTGATTGCAACCGCAATGGCGTATTAATCTGAACCGCATAAATCCTAAAAACGCTTAAAAGCTCAAGCGTCAGACCTGCACCTCCCCTAAGTCGTTGATCAGCTCAGCGCTGGCCGGATAGAGATCCCGGCGCTGGCAGGCATCCAGGTCCAGGGGCGCCAGGACAAACACCCGACATCCAGCTGCGGTGGCGGCCTGGGCGCCGGCCGGGGAATCCTCAAAGGCCCAGCAATCTTGCGCGTTCACCCCCAGTCGTTCCGCCGCCAGTAGGTACACATCCGGTGCCGGTTTGCCAGCAACCAGGCCCGGATCATCACCGAACACCCGCGCCGTAATCAGCGCCAACCAGGGGTGAGGGGCTGTTTTCAGGGCCACCGCATCGCGGGAGCTGCTGGTGGCCAGGGCCATCGCAATGCCCCTTTGGCTGCAACGGCAGACCAGCCCCTCGGCGCCAGGCATCGGTTTGGCCAACACCAGCAGGGCCTCGGCCACGGGCTGGCGCACCGCCAGCAGTTCGGGGGCCGTGGGGGGATGGCTGTTGGTCTCCGCAATCCAGCCCAACACCTGGCGCACACAGTCCTGGCGCCGCCGTCCCCGCAGCGAGAGCAGTTCGGTCCGCGCCAGGGGGCGGCCAAAGTGGCTAGCCGCCTCTTGCCAAGCCCGGGCATGGAGCGGCTCGGTGTCGAGCAGCAGTCCATCGAGGTCAAATAGGCAGGCGGCGGGCCGGGGCATGGACCCATCTTCGAGCACCGCCGCCCCTGCTTTCTCGCGGCCCAAGGCCTAGGGCCCGCGCCCGCGAGAAAGCAGGGCCAGCGCGACTAACCTCAGGTTCGCTAGCCATTAATAATGCCCGAAATCACCCTGCTCCCAACGTTGGAAACGATTGCCGACCGTTGGCATGTCCTTGCAGGTGAGCATCCGCGTGTTCCCACCTCCCAACTCCTAACCCAGGCCTGCGCCGCCGCCGGGGTCCAGGTCAATGGCCGTGAAGTTGAGACGGTGTGTCTGGCTTACCGAATCCCTCCCGATGCGACCCGGGAGCGGCGCCTGTTGCTGCTCACCGTCTTGCTGGGCGACCAACGCCTGCGCCTCGAGGCGGCCTTCTGCCTGCTCGACCCCAACCAACGGGGCACGGTCGATCCAGCCCAGGTGCAGCGGTTGATCCAACTTTTCGATCTGCCCGAAGCCGAAGCCAAGGAGCTGGTGGTGGAACTGAACCGGGATGGCTCCGGCGAAATCACCCTGGCCGATGTGCTGGCCTTCCTTCCCGCGGATTTCTCGTCCCATCCCAAGGCCTATCACGCGGCCCATCTGGGCGGGCGGCCCGGGGCCCATGGGGCCGGAACCGGCGTCCCAACGCCCCAGACGGCTTCATCGACGGTATCGCCGGCGGCGGCCCAGGGCCAGCCCATGGCCAGCCCGGCCCCGGCAAGCCCTACTGCTCCGGCAAGCCCTCCGGGCGCGAGCCAGGGGGGGACCTCGCCGCTGCAGATGCGTATCGGCCTATTCCGGTTGCTCCAGGGGGCGGCCTATCGCAGTTTCCGCGAGAACTATTCGGCCAATTCCGAAACCCATCTGCGCGCCTACGACCTGCCCTACACGATCCCCAACTTCGTCGGCTTTGTGAATGCGGCGCTGGATCTTTACCAATCCCTAGGCATTGTGGAAGTGGGGGCCCAGGAGCCCTTAGAGGATCTGCGCAGCTCCGTGAATGCCATGCTGGCCCAACTGGAAAGCCGCATGGCCAACTGGGCCACCCTCGAGCCAACCGCCGAGATGGTCGCCGCTGAGCGGGTGATTGAGGCCGAGCTCGATGGGCTTGAGCACCACCACCAGGTGTTCGCCGCCGCCATGGAACTGGTGCTCAGCGGCGCCCTGCAGGGCCACTCCGCCGCTGAGATTGGTTTGGAGGATCTGCAACTGCACGAACTCAATCGTCTGCGCCACCAGGAGGATTTCCGCGAACTCTCCAGCCATCGCCATGCCGTCTCCCCAGGCGACCCGGTGGAGGCAAGCTCGGTCACGCCCTTTCTTGAGCGCTGGCATCGCGTCATCGTCGACGATTCAGACACCCGCTACGCCGGAGCAATCCTGCCGACGCGCTATTGGTATGAAGACTTCATGCCGAAGCTGCTGAAGGCCACCTCGGTGATGACGCGCTCGGACTTGGCGGCGATTGGGGCTGAAACGGAAGCGGATCTTGATAGCTGGTTTGAGCAGCGCAATAACGCCGGTGATTTCGATACCTATGCAACCGCCCTAAAGGCCCACTTCCTCGGCTGCCCGTTGGCCGTGAAGCAGGAACTCAAGCAAGCCTGGGAATTGAGTTATCACTATATTAATGGGGTCCAAAAAAGGCGGGAACGGGAGGAGTTTGGCCGCGAGAATGGCTACCTTTCCGAATACGTTGCTTTCATTGACATCTTCCTGGGTCGCGATGACATCGAACGCTCGGAGATGCGCCTGAGTTTCCCCTATTACATCGGCCCCGCCACCTGGCGGTTCATGCATACCAGCGCCGAGCTGATCGGTGCCATGCCCGCAGGGGAGCGTCAAAACGAAGCGTTGGCTTGCTTTAAACGCTTCTTCCCGGCCCTGGCCACGATGTATCCCTGTCCCTATTGCCGGTTCCACTTGAATCGCTACGTGGTTAAAAATCGGGAGGTAACCATGTATCCGATCGAATACCTACTCCTGGGCCCGCAAACCCCCACCGAACACATTGAGGTGACGATCGATTCCAAACTGGCCTCGATTACCGATAGCACTGGGCTGCGCCTGTTCCTCTGGAAACTGCACAACACGGTGTCCTCTTCGATTGCCCGCAGCGAGCCCTGGTTCCACCAGGAAAGTGATGCCCACTACACCACCCGCTACTGGCCCAGCCTCGATTCGGAACTGGCCCGGGCCCGGGCCCTGGAGGAGCCGAGCCTGCCCCTGGAGCGGATCGAACGCATTTATGCGGTGATCAAAAAGGCCAGCCACCTCTCGATCCTGCGCGATGAGCTCCAGC
>NSII01000076.1 GCA_002737305.1 Synechococcus sp. Baikal-G1 | reverse complement strand
TCTCTCGACCACTTATCACTACGACCCCAGCCTGGTGTTGGAGCCGCCCCACTTCAGCGCCGAGGAAGAGGCCCTGGCCCGCAGCGGCTACTACGTGGAGGCCTAAAGGAAACGCCGCTTGGGGCTTGGCGCCGGGCACCTGCCTCACGGGGCGTTACAGCCGTCGCTCCCGGACCCGTGTCTCGCTTGAATGGCAGCACTGAAGGGGCCCGGAGCCTTGCCGTCCATGTCTGACGCCAACAGGTCTGAGGCCAATAGGTCTGACACCAGCAGGTCTGAGGCCACGATTGAGTCGATCCTGCAGGAGCAGCGGGTGTTCCAGCCGCCTGGGGCCCTGGCGGCCTCGGCCCGCATCGGCTCGATGGCGGCCTATCGGGCCCTAGTGGACCAGGCCGAGACCGATCCCGATCGCTTCTGGGGGGACCTGGCCCGCCAGCACCTGCACTGGTTTGAGCCCTTTGACACGGTGCTCGATTGGAGCAACCCCCCCTTTGCCCGCTGGTTTGAAGGCGGCCGCACCAACCTCTCCTACAACTGTCTTGATCGGCACCTGGCTGGCCCCACGGCCGAGAAAACGGCCCTGATCTGGGAGGGCGAACCCGGCGACACCCGCCGCTTCACCTACCGCCAGCTCCACGCTGAGGTCTGCAAGGCAGCCAATGCTCTCAAGGCCCTGGGGATTGGTAAAGGGGATTTGGTGGCCCTCTATATGCCGATGGTGCCGGAGGCCGCCATTGCCATGCTGGCCTGCGCCCGCATTGGTGCCCCCCACTCGGTGGTGTTCGGGGGCTTTTCCGCCGATGCCCTGCGCGATCGCCTGATCGATGGCCAGGTGAAGCTGGTGATCACCGCCGATGGCGGCTTCCGTAAGGACAAGGCCGTGGCGCTGAAGCCCGCCGTGGATGGGGCCCTCGCCGGCGGGGCCTGCCCCAGCGTGGAGCACGTGTTGGTGGTGCAGCGCACCAAGCAGGGGGCCGTGATCGAGCCTGGCCGCGACCATTGGTGGCATGAGCTCGTTGATCGCCAGAGCAGCGATTGTGCGGCCGAACCGATGGCTAGCGAAGACCGCCTCTTTGTGCTCTATACCTCCGGCTCCACCGGCAAGCCGAAGGGGGTGGTGCACACTACCGCCGGTTACAACCTCTGGGCCCACCTCACCTTCCAGTGGATCTTCGACATCCGCGATGACGACATCCACTGGTGCACGGCGGATGTGGGCTGGATTACKGGCCACAGCTACATCGTCTATGGCCCCCTCTCCAATGGCGCCACCACCTTGATGTATGAGGGGGCTCCCAGGCCCTCGAAGCCAGGCGCCTTCTGGGAGGTGATCGAGAAGCACAAGGTGACGATCTTCTACACCGCCCCCACGGCAATCCGAGCCTTCATGAAAGGCGGCCGGGCCGTGCCAGACCAATCCAACATGGAGTCGATTCGCATCCTGGGCACCGTCGGCGAACCGATCAATCCAGAGGCTTGGATGTGGTATCGCGATGTGATTGGTGGTGGCCGCTGCCCGGTGATTGATACCTGGTGGCAAACCGAAACCGGCGGCGTGATGATTAGCCCCCTGCCCGGTGCCACCCCCACCAAGCCAGGATCAGCCACCCTGCCCTTGCCCGGCATCAGCGCCGATGTGGTGGACCACGAAGGCCGCTCCCAGGGACCGGATCAAGGCGGTTACCTGGCTGTGCGGCGCCCCTGGCCGGGGATGATGCGCACCGTCCACGGGGATCCCGAGCGCTTCCGCAAGAGCTATTGGGAGGAGATACGCCCGGCCGATGGCAGTTGGCTCTATTTCGCCGGCGATGGCGCCCGCCGGGACGCCGATGGGTACTTCTGGGTCATGGGTCGGGTCGATGACGTCATCAATGTGTCGGGCCACCGGCTCGGCACGATGGAAATCGAATCGGCCCTGGTGAGCCATGGTGCCGTGGCCGAGGCGGCCGTGGTGGGTCGGCCCGATGATCTCAAGGGGGAGGGGATTGTTGCTTTTGTGACCCTGCAGGCTGGCCGCGCTGGCGATGATGCCCTGGTGGCTGAATTGCGCAGTCACGTCGGCAAGGAGATCGGCCCGATCGCCCGGCCCGATGCCATCCACTTCACCGATTCCCTGCCCAAGACGCGCAGCGGCAAGATCATGCGGCGCATTCTGCGTTCCCTGGCGGCCGGCGAGGAAGTGAGCGGCGACACCAGCACCCTGGAAGATCGCTCGGTGCTCGATTCCCTGCGGGTCTGAGTTTCAGGGGCCTAGGGGCTGGTGGGCCAGCCGCTAATGCGATCGGCCAACTGCTCGATTTGTTGGTGGCGCTTGGGRTCGTCGGCCCAGGCTCCGAGCACGTTCTGGCGGAAGCCAGCGCTGGCGGGGGTGAGGTGATCGCCGGGAAGTTCTAGGAGCTGGCTTTGGTCGCCGGCCCGCTGCTCCAGGGCCGCCAGCAGCCTGGGACTTTGATCGAGCTGGTCGGAACGAAACCGGATCAGCAAATTGCTGCTCTGGCGGTAGCTGCAGGCCACCAGGCGCAGGGTTTCACTCGGCGATGGACTGAACTCACTGCTGAAGCCCAGCCGGGGGGCCAGCTCCGCCAGTAGGGGAATCGAACGGTCGGCCGAGAAATTATTGAAGCTCAAGGAGACCAGAGCCTTGCTKCCCCGGCCATTGTCCGGCGCCAGCAGGTGCAATTTGCAGCCCAAACTGTGGCC
>NSII01000083.1 GCA_002737305.1 Synechococcus sp. Baikal-G1 | reverse complement strand
CGAGGTTGGCTGTGGTGGCGGGGACATCGACCACAACCCCCTCTCCGATGTCGGGGCGCACCATGGAATCCTTACTTCTGGGTTCAGTGTCCCACCCCCTGGGACAGCAACCCTGTCAGGGGCCGGGGCGGGGCCTGGGACTACCCCTGCCTTTCCCTGGCTGCGGCTTTTCCCTGCCTGCGGCTTTGTCCTGCCTGCGGCCGCTGGCCTGCTCAGGCCAGCAACATCCTGGCCCGACAGGCGGCGCTGAAGAGGCCAGCCTCTGGATCAATCAGGGCCCAGATCGGCACCTGCTGCACGATCGCACCCAGGCGACCCTTGGCCATTAAGGGATCTAGGAACCGGGCTGAAGTTAGTTCTGGCAATAGTTTCGCCGCCGTGCCGCCACCCACCCAGAGGCCGCCGAGGCAGAGGCTTTGCAGGACCAGATCACCCGCCACTGAGCCGTAGGCCCCTAGCCACAGCCCCAGGGCACGATCGGCCAGCGGGTCACCAGCTGCCGCCGCCTGCTGGGTGCGCTCGGGCAGGTCGGCCAAGGCAACAGCCGCTAGTTGGTGTTGATTGCTGGCCTGGTCGCTGCTGAGCAGCCAACGCATCACGTCGCCCAGGCCCGTGCCGCTGACGATGCGCTCGATCGAGACCCGCTCGAGGCCCTGGTCGGCAATCAACCATTGCTTGAGGTCCCATTCGTCCTGGTTGCGGGGGGCGAATTCGGCGTGGGACGCCTCGGTGGCCAGGGCCACCAGGCCGCTGTTCGTTGGCACCCCCAGGGCCACCCCCAGGCCCGTGCCCGCCCCCAGGATCGCCACCGGTGCCTGGGGATCAGCGCCGCTGGCCGGTTGCCAGAGCGGGGCCTGCTGATCGCTGGCCAGGTGGGGCAAGCCGTAGATCAGCGCGGCGAAATCATTGACCAGCTCTAGATGCTCCAGGGCACAGGCCTGGCTGAGGCCGTCTTCGTCGAGCTCCCAGGGCAGGTTGGTGAATTTCACCCGGCCCTGGCGCACGGGCCCTGCCACGGCCAGGCAGCCGGCACTGGGCTGGACCTCGCAGCCCGCCAAAAAATGGGCCACCAGGTCGTTGAAATTGGGCCATTGGCCCGAGGCATAGCGCTCCGATCGGGTTTTGATCAGGCGGGTGCCGTCAACCTGGTAGGTGGCTAGCAGGGTTTTGGTGCCACCCAGATCTCCAGCCAGCAAGGTGATGGGGGCCATGGGAACCGATCGGGGACAAGGTTGGGGGCGAGCCGGCTGGGGACCTAGTGGCCTTTGGCAAGATTTAGGGGTTCAAGCCGGCTGGCTGGCGGCCAGATCCAGGCCCGGCGCCCGCTCCCGGTTGGCCTGGGAAGCGGCGGCCAGCAGGGTTTCGATGGCCACGGCGCCCAAATCGCCATCGCGGCGGCTGCGCAGGCTCAAAGTGCCATTTTCAGCTTCCTGGGCGCCAATCACCGCCAACACGGGAATCTTTTGCTGCTCGCCGTTGCGAATTAATTTGCCGAGTCGGTCGCCGCTGTGGTCGATGGCGGCCCGAACTCCGGCGGCCTTGAGTTGGGCCAGGAGGCCTTCCGCGTAGGGCCGCACCTCATCGGTGACGGGCAGCAAACGCACCTGTTCGGCCGCTAGCCAAAAGGGGAAATCACCGGCGTAGTTTTCAGTCATGATCCCGAAGAACCGTTCCAGGGAGCCGAAGATCGCCCGGTGAATCATGATCGGCCGCTGGCGGCTGCCGTCGGCGGCCACATACTCCAGGTTGAAGCGTTCGGGCAGGTTGAAATCCAGCTGAATGGTGGAGCATTGCCACATCCGGCCGATCGCATCTTCGATCTTGAGGTCGATTTTGGGGCCATAGAAGGCGCCGCCACCCTCATCAACCTTGTAGGCCCATCCCTTGCGATCGAGGGCTTCAATCAAGCCCTGGGTGGCCAGATCCCAAACGGCATCATCGCCAATCGATTTCTCCGGACGGGTGGAAAGATTGATCTCGTAGGTCTTGAAATCGAAGGTGCTGAGGATTGTTTCGGTGAGATCAAGGATCCGCAGGATTTCATCGCCGATCTGCTCGGGCAGGCAGAAGACATGGGCGTCGTCCTGGGTGAAGCCACGCACCCGCATCAGGCCATGCATCACCCCGGGCCGTTCGTAGCGATAGACGGTGCCCAGTTCCGCCCAGCGAATCGGCAGTTCGCGGTAACTGCGCAGCGTGCTGGCGTAGGTGAGCACGTGGAAGGGGCAGTTCATCGGCTTGAGCTGGTATTGGCGCTCATCCACCTGCATGGGGCCAAACATGCTTTCGGCATAGAAATCAAGGTGGCCCGATGTTTTCCAGAGGCTGATGTCCGCCACGTGGGGGGTGTAGAGCAGCTCATAGCCATCGGCGAAGTGGGCCGAGCGCCAAAAGTCCTCAATCAGGAGGCGCATGCGGGCACCGCGGGGGTGCCAGAACACCAGGCCGGCGCCGGCTTCATCCTCAATCGAGAATAGATTTAAATCGGTGCCGAGGCGGCGGTGGTCCCGGCGCAGGGCCTCTTCCTTGCGGCGTTTGTATTCGGTCAGTTGTTCCGGGGTTTCCCAGGCAGTGCCATAGATGCGCTGCAACTGGGCCCGTTTCTCATCGCCGCGCCAGTAGGCGCCGGCCACGCTTTCAAGCTCAAAGGCCTTGGGGTTGAGTTCGCTGGTGTTGGCCACGTGGGGACCAGCGCAGAGATCCCACCAGTCGTCCCCCAGGGTGTAAAGGCTGATGGGTTCCTGGATGCCCGCGAGGATTTCCAGCTTGTAGGGCTCGTTCTGGGCGGTGATGCGGGCTTCCGCTTCGGCCCGGCTCACCTCCAGCCGTTGCAGGGGTAGGCGCCGGCCGATCAGCTTGCCCATCTCCTTTTTGATCGCCTTGAGATCGGCTTCGGTGAAGGGTTCCGGGTTGTCAAAGTCGTAGTAGAAGCCCGATTCGGTCCAGGGGCCGATCGTGACCTGGGCCTTGGGGAAGAGCGTCTGAACCGCCATGGCGAGCACATGGCTCATCGAATGGCGGATGCGCAGCAGCTGGGGACTTTCGCTCGTTTTGGGCAGGCTGATCGCCACCGTTGCCTCGCCCCTGGCCCCCAGCGGAGCTGGAGCCCCCTTGGCAGCGGAGCCAGGGCTGGGAACAGGGGCTGTTGCCGTGCCCGTGGTCGCCGCGCCGTTGCTCAGGGCTGGATCGGCGGAGCGGCTGGCGGTCACGGCTGTTGGGAAGGGGAATTTCGATCCTACGCAGGGTGAATCGCTCGATACAGTCGATCCGTGGACCGTTCCTTACCCGCTCCGGATTCAGGCCAGCTCCTGGAGGAGCTGCTCGACTCCCTGCTGGCTGATTTCGAGTACTGGTTCCGCCGCGGCCTGGAGCTGCTGGAGCTGGCTCCGGAGGCCCTGCTGCCGCCATCGGAGCAACGCCGCCTGGCCACGGCCCTGACCTCGGCCCTGGCGGAACTGGCCGCCGCCCGGGCCCTGTGCCGGGCCAGTCCCTGTCCCATGGCCCTCGACATGGATGCCATGGTCCCCTGGCACCAGCTGATGTTGCGGGTTTGGAGCCTGTCCAGCCTGTTGCGCCAGGCGGGGGTGGTGCTTCTCGAACCCGAGCCTTCCAGTGAGACCTTGCCGGGCCAGGAAGGGGAGGGGGGCCCTAGGCCCGGGTTTGACTAACCCTGGAGGCTCAGGCCGCGCCCAGGAAGCCCAGGGCGGCCTTGGTGCGGGCCAGGGTGGCCTCGGCAACCTCACTGGCCCGCTGCCGTCCCTTGGCCAGCACCCGATCCAGTTCGGCCGGGTCGCTTGCGAGCTCGGCGTAGCGCTCCTGCACCGGCTGCAGGGCGGCGACGGCCGCCTCGGCCAGCAGGGGTTTGAAGCGGCCCCAGCCCATCTCCGCGCATTCGCTGGCCACAGCCCCGCGGGCCTGGCCACTGAGCAGGGCATAGAGCCCGAGCAGGTTGTCGGTTTCGGGCCGCTCGGGATTTCCGAATTCCAGACCCATTTGCGGGTCGGTTTTGGCCCGTTTGATTTTTTTGGTGATCAGCTCGGGGGGATCGAGCAGGTTGATGCGGGAGCCCTCGTTGGGATCGCTCTTGCTCATCTTGCTGCGGCCATCGGTGAGGCTCATCACCCGGGCGCCCTCCTTGAGAATCATCGGTTCGGGCACCTTCAACACCGGGGCTTCTTCTGTGCCGAAGCGGCTGTTGATCCGTTGCTGGGCGATGTCCCTGGCCAGTTCAAGATGTTGCTTCTGGTCCTCTCCCACCGGCACAAGATCGGCGTCATAGAGCAGGATGTCGGCCGCCATCAACACCGGGTAGTCGAGTAGGCCCACCGAGACGTTGTCCCCCTGCTTGAGGGCCTTTTCCTTAAATTGGATCATGCGTTCAAGCCAGTTAAGCGGCGTGACGCAGTTGAGCAGCCAGCAGAGTTCACTGTGGGCGGCCACCTGGCTTTGCACGAACACCGTGGCCTTGGCGGGGTCAATCCCGCAGGCCAGATAGAGGGCGGCCGTGCTGCGGGTGTCGGCCGCCAGCCGGGCCGGATCGTGGGGCACCGTGATCGCGTGCAGATCCACAACACAGAAAAACGTGTCGTGGCTGTCCTGCAGGTTCACCCAGTTGCGGATCGCCCCAAGCCAGTTGCCCAGGTGTAAGGCCCCGGTGGGTTGCACCCCTGAGAGAACCCTTGCGCGTGCCATCTGGCTCCAGTCTGATCGGCGGATTCTGCCCTGCCTGCAGCAGGACCATCGGTGGCCCTCCTCAAGGCCTGTCTTGGCAGGGAGAGCTCAGGCCTCTTCGGAGGGTGCTTCAACTGCAGGCGCCTGATCAGCGGCGTCTGCCGCCGGCTCCAGGCCCAACCCGGTGCCTTGGTCTTCGGCGCTAGGGGCCTCAGCAGCCGGCTCTTCGGCAGGCGCTTCATCGGGGGCCTCGATAACGGAGGCGGGCTTGCTCGGACGGGCAAACGGGTTGGGACGGGAGTTACCCGCTGGGCGATCGCCGCGGCCGCCAGTGGGGCCAGCGCCCCGGGGTTCCCGGCGGCCCTCGGATCGTCCTCCGCCCTCAGAGCGGGCTCCGCCCTCAGGGCGGGCTCCGGCCTGGGCCCGGTGGGCGGCGACGATCTCGGCCAGCTGGCCGTCCTCAAGCAGTTGGGCCACCGTGCGCAGGGAGAGGCCCAGGGCTGCCACGGTGGAGCGCAGGCCAAAGGCCTCCTGGATGGCTCTGGCGGCGCGCAGCTCGTTTTCGCTGAGGCGGATGCGGAAGCCGCCGGGTTCCCGGTTGCCGCCTTCCCGTCCTCCCCCCTCACGGGCGCCCTCACGACCGCCCTCACGACCGCCTTCACGACCACCGCCCTGCCGTCCGCCACGGAAGCCACCGTCCTGCTGGCCCTGGGGGCTGGCTGACTGGATGGATGCGTTCGTCTCGTCCGCCATCACCGCAGCACTGGAAATCAGGAGCCAGTGTGACGCATGGGGGTTGGTGAAGGCCAACACCACTCGATCCGATGGGGCTCCGGGGCACCGGCGCGGGCCAGCACCACTAGGGGGATTGGCTTGCGCCCATCGGCCTCCATCCAGCGGCGGTATTCGGCCAGAAAGGCCAGGTAGCGATCCAGCGTCCAGCCGTGGTTGCCCGCCTCCTGGGCGCTCCAGAAGCGCCGCAGGGCCTGCTGGAAGGCGTGCCGTCCAAATTCTTGCCAGCAGAGCTGTTCAGCCAGGCAGGCCTCAAGCCCTGAGCGATGCAGCTCTCGAAAGCGCACCAGCTCCGGCGCAGCTCCACTTGCATCGGGAGGCAGCACCTGGCCCAGGCCCTGCACACTGACCGGATTGAGCCGTAACCAGCAGCGCTCAAGCAAGAGAACAGGGAGGTCCCCCCGCCAGCCATACCCCTGTTGCTGCGCGAGCAGCGCATCGGTGCGCTGGCGCTGGCTCAAGCTGAGCAGGGTCCGGCCGTCGTTACGGGCCTGGCTGGTCGGCGCGGACCTGGAGCCGTGGTGGGTCATGGCGACGGCGTGGTCTGGACCTCACCCTATGGGCAATTCCCCCCAGGGTTGATGTCGGTGGCGGTGCTGCGCCTGTCCAGGCTGCGGTGGTTGAGCTAAAGAGGCTGGGTTGGAGCCCGTCTTGTCTTGAGCGTTCAAGCCGATTCCAGCGCCCCCCCGGATCGCAGCCCAGAGGGTCCCGGCGGCGCAGCCAGCCTGGCCGTAAGGAGCGAGGCGACGACTCAACGGAGTTTGCCGCCCCAGCTGGAGCTGCCCAAGGCCCTGCAAGGCCAGGTCTTGCCAAGGCTGCTGCTGGGGCGCTGGTGGCCCCTGGCGGCCACCCTGGCCGGTGGCTGGGTCTTGGCCGAAGGCCTGCATTTGTCGTCCGTCCTGCCCCTGGTGGCTGCGGGTGCCGGCTGCTGGTTGCTGGCCCGTCGGCGGCCTGCCGTGGCATCCGCCCAGCTGCCACGCTCCAGCGAGGGCTGGATCGCCCGCTGCCAAACGGTCTTAGCCCAGTTCGAGCGCTTAGAGGGGCTGGGTGCTCCTGGTCAGGCCCAACGGCTTGGGGACCTGGAGGCGCTGAAGCAGCAGCAACAGCGGCAGCGGCTTGATATCGCCCTCACCGGCTGCCGGTTGCCGCAGGCTGGCCACCAGGCTGGGATCACAGCCGCGATCACGGCCAACCAGGGCAGCCGTTTGCCGATGCGCCTGCATTGGAGCCATCCCCTGCCGGCCCAGAGCCCCGACTGGCAGTGGCCCCAGGCGTTCAGCCATTGCGATCACCTGCTCTATTGCCTGGAGCTGCCGCTCCAGGCCGCTGATCTGCGCTGGCTCGAGGCTTTGCCGCCGAAGCAGTCCACTTGGCTGCTGGTCAATTTCGGGGGCGCCGGCCTGCTGCCAGAGCGCCAGGCCGAATTGGAGGCCCAGCTGCCTGCCCCCTTGCGCCAGCGCTGGTTCGCCTGGACCGGCCCGGCCGACCTTCAGGGCCCGGAGACCGCCCCTGTGGAGGCCTTGGCCCCCCTCGTGCAGGCCCTCGAGCGCGGCGGCCTGGCCCAGATTGATGCCACGGTCTGCCGCTGCTTTGGGGCCCTGCACGGGCGCTGGCAGGCGGAGCTTGAGGGCCTGCGGCGGCAACGGTTGCAGCTGCTGGTGGGCCAAACCCAATGGGCCGTGGCGGCCGGAGTGGTGTTGGCGCCGCTGCCCAGCCTGGATCTGCTGGTGCTGGCCGGGGCCAATGGCCTGATGCTTCAGGAGATGGGGCGCCTCTGGGAGAGTCCTTGGACCCTGGACCAGCTCCAGGCTGCCGCCCAGGACCTGGCCAAGGCTGCCCTGCAACTGGGGGTGGTGGAGTGGAGCAGCCAGGCCCTAGCGGGGTTGATCAAATGGCACGGCGCCACCTGGTTGGTGGGCAGTGCAGTGCAGGCCCTCAGTGCCGCCTACCTAACGCGGGTGGTAGCCAGGGCCATGGCGGACTACCTGGCCCTGGCCTCCGGGGTCGCGGAAGCAGACCTGGCCCTGCTCAAGGCCCAGGCCCCCCTGTTGGTGGCCCGGGCGGCGGAAACGGAAAAGCTCGATTGGTCGGCCTTTTTGCAGCAGGGCCAGCAATGGCTGCGCCAGCAAGGGGCCCTGGCCCCCGCCACTCCTTGAGTGCGCTGAGGAGAGTCCCATCGGGGCGATGCCAGCCGCGGGCTTGAACGATCCTGGGATCAGAGCTGTTGTTAGTCAGCTTTTGTTAGTCAGCTTTTGCTTAGTCAGCTTTTGTTAGTCAGAATTCTGAACTTGCTTAGGGGGGCAGGGGGAGTATCGCAAAGAAATTTAAAGGCACCTAAAGTTTATTGAAGGGCGTTGACGTTTGGTTTCGCCCTGTTGTGGTTGGGCCAGATGTTCTTAGCGTTGGAACACCGCTTCTGGCGGCCAAACCGTTCTCTTTATCTTCCATGACCACTGCGATTCGCAGCGGCCGCCGCAGTAGCTGGGAAAGCTTCTGCCAGTGGGTGACCTCCACCGACAACCGCATTTATGTGGGCTGGTTCGGTGTGCTGATGATCCCCTGTCTTCTCACGGCGACCCTCTGCTTCATCATTGCCTTCATTGCCGCTCCCCCCGTCGACATCGATGGGATCCGCGAGCCCGTTGCCGGTTCGTTCCTGTATGGGAACAACATCATCTCCGGCGCTGTGATCCCCTCCAGCAACGCCATCGGCCTGCACCTCTACCCGGTCTGGGAAGCGGCCAGCCTTGATGAGTGGCTTTACAACGGCGGTCCCTACCAGCTGATTGTTTTCCACTTCCTGATCGGCATCTCGGCCTACATGGGTCGCCAATGGGAGCTCTCCTACCGGCTGGGCATGCGCCCCTGGATCTGCGTTGCCTACAGCGCTCCCCTCTCGGCTGCCTTTGC
>NSII01000082.1 GCA_002737305.1 Synechococcus sp. Baikal-G1 | reverse complement strand
CACAATATCYTGATGCACCCCTTCCACATGCTCGGTGTGGCTGGTGTGTTCGGTGGCAGCCTGTTTTCCGCCATGCATGGTTCGCTGGTGACCTCTTCATTGGTGCGTGAAACCACCGAAACCGAGTCCCACAACTACGGTTATAAGTTTGGCCAGGAGGAAGAGACCTACAACATCGTGGCCGCCCACGGCTATTTTGGTCGTTTGATCTTCCAATACGCCTCCTTTAACAACAGCCGCAGTTTGCACTTCCTCTTGGCTAGTTGGCCGGTGGTGGGCATCTGGTTCACCAGCCTGGGCGTCAGCACCATGGCCTTCAATCTCAACGGCTTCAACTTCAACCAGTCGATCCTSGATTCCCAGGGCCGGGTGGTGAGCACCTGGGCCGATGTGCTCAACCGCGCTGGCCTCGGCATGGAAGTAATGCACGAGCGCAACGCCCACAACTTCCCGCTCGACCTGGCTGCCGTTCAGACCACCCCCGTGGCCCTGACCGCCCCCGCCATCGGTTGATCGCTGGCAGGCGGAGGATCCCCGGATCTTCCGCCTGCTCTTCGCCGGCCCCCTGGCATGCCAGGGGGCTTTTTTTGTGGCTGGGGGCCTGGGGCCTGGCCCAGGCCCCCTCGGGTGCGGGATTGGCTTGCGAGGATGGGGAACCTGCGTGCCTGCCCTGGTGGATCAGCACTGGCCCTGGTGGCCCCTGTTGCCGCTCTATCCCTACGGCCGGCGCGCCACCCTGGTGCGGGAACTGGTTCCCGGCCAGGTTTGGAGTTTTGAGCAGCTCCAAGGGATCTTTTACGTGGCGGTGCCGATCCGCATGACGGTGCTGCGGCTGCGCGAAGGCCTGCTGCTTTATGCACCCGTCGCCCCAACCCAGGAGCTGCTGGGCCAGCTGCGCCAGCTGGAGGCGACCTATGGGCCCGTCACCACGATTGTGCTGGCGACCAGCTCGGGGCTCGAGCACAAGCTGCCCCTGCCGTCCCTGGCCCGGGCCTTCCCCAGGGCCCAGGTGTGGGTGAGTCCTGGCCAGTGGAGCTTCCCTGTGCGCCTGCCCTTGCAGTGGCTCGGTTTTCCGCCTGGCCGCACCCACACCCTCCTGGAGGACGGCCTGCCCCACGGGGACCAACTGGTGTGGGACGCGCTGGGACCGGTGGATCTGGGTCTGGGTCGCTTCATGGAAGTCAGTTGTTTCCATAAAGCCAGCGGCAGCCTGCTGGTCACCGATGCCCTGGTGGCGATCGGCGCCGAGCCGCCCGAGCTGTTTGAGGCCGATCCCACCCCCCTGTTGTTCCATGCCCGC
>NSII01000075.1 GCA_002737305.1 Synechococcus sp. Baikal-G1 | reverse complement strand
CTGTCTCCGTTCTTGAGAGCGCGTTTGTCGCTGGCGTGCCCGCAGATTTGATCGACCAGTCCCCTGGTCCCTCCCTGGTGCAATTGCCCAGCTTCCGATCGGGACCGGCCTCTGCCCGCCTGCCGGAACGGCTGCTGATCCTCGATACCGAAACCACCGGCCTGCAAAGCGAGCGGCACCACTGCATCGAAATCGGGGCCGTGCTCTTCCATGTGGCCGAGCGGGCCGTGTTGGACCAGGTGTCGTTCCTGCTGCCCTGCCAGGACAATCCCGCCGAGCCGATCAATGGCATCAGCGCTGCTGTCAGTCGCACGCCCCAGCCCTGGCAGGCGGGCCTCCACTTTTTCGAAGCCATGCTCGMCGCCGCCGATCTGGTGGTCGCCCATAACGTCAAATTTGATCGGGCCTGGTTTGGCCGCGAGCCGCTGCCAGCGATCASCAAACCCTGGCTTTGCACCATGGAGGACATCCGCTGGCCGTCCTCCCTGCGGCTGAAGCCGACGCCTTCGGTACGCGATCTAGCCCTGGCCTATGGCGTTCCGGTCTGGGCAGCCCACCGGGCCCTCACCGACTGCACCTACCTGGCCCAGGTGTTGGAACGGTGTGGTGATCTCGATTCCCTGCTGCAGGAGGGAATCGAACCCCGCCAGCTTTACCGGGCCTGCCTCAGCTACGCCGAACGCCATCGCGCCCGGGAGGCAGGCTTTCGCTGGAATGAGCCCCTGCGCGGCGCCTGGAGCCGGCGGCTGTCCCAGCGCGAAGTCAGCGTGCTGACGTTTCCGGTGGAACTCGCGGATTCTGAAGTCGCACCAGACACCTAAATCCCCAACTTGGCGCCAGCGGCTCCGGGKCCATCGCTGGCYTTGCTGTTAACGGGTCGCAACGGGGCTGACCACCGGATCGCCATGGCGGGACCCAATGCAGGGGTATCGGTCCCTAATCAGGTGCCCACGGCAGTGGAACGCAGCCAGGGCAACCAGCGCAAACGCCGATTATTGTACCTAGATCCGAATTAAGGCAGGGCCATCAACTCAGCGATAAAATCAATCTTTATTGACTAACTTTGCAGGCAAATCCAAGCCCCTGCCGCCAACTTCAAGTGTCGCGGAGCAGTTCCTTGCTGCTGGCCTTCAACTGGGACCATAATTTGCGGATATCTTCAAACGCCTGATCTTGGCCGATTTTACCGTTGGCCTGGAGGCCAACAATTAGGCCAATACGGTCGGCAAAGGTTTCCAGGTTTTGGTGAAAGGCAAGCCGTTCAGGAGACCAGTTGGCACCCCGGTAGCCACTGTGGCCTTCAAGAGGGGACTGGATCCCCTCGCTCTGAAATGCTCCTTTGAACTCTTCCAATGGCGTTTTCCCCGTAACTGAGGCAGGCGGGATCGATCAAGATCCAATCTCCCAAGACTAACGTTATAGCCGGGCGCTTGCTGGCGTGCGGTTGCAGGGGGGACTGACCAGCGGGGCCTGTGGTTTTAGGGTTCAGCGCCTGGGGCCGCTGGCAGCAGTTCCAGGGTGCTGTCGCGTCTCGTCCCTGGGCAGAACCAGTTGCCTTGCTCCTGGTTTGGGACAACGCATTTGCCCCTTTTAGGAAGGCATGATTTTGAGATCCAATCAGAAACTAATCAAGATCAGCAAAATAAAAGATCAACAAAAACAAAACATCGGCAAAGTAATCTTCGTCGAATGGTTGTGCGTGTGGGGGGTTTTGGGGATCAAGCAGTGAAATCCATGGCGCCATTGGCGTTTGAAAACCGATGGCACCCATTGCCGCTCCAATGGAGTGGCAGGTTCAAATGGAGTGGCTGATTGAGCTGATTGAGCTGATTGAGCTGGGCCTGGGGCCTAGCCAAAGCGGCCGGAGACATAATCCTGAGTCGCTTGCTGGGCAGGCGAATTGAAGATTCGTTCGGTTTCGCCAAACTCTTCAAGGCAACCCACTTTGCCGTCATAGTCGACAAGGTTGGTTACATTGAAGAAACCAGTGAGATCGGAAACACGCGTTGCCTGTTGCATGTTGTGGGTGACGATCACGATGGTGAAGGTCTTCTTGAGTTCATGCATTGTTTCTTCGATCTTTAAGGTCGAGATCGGATCGAGTGCCGAACAAGGTTCATCCATCAAGATCACCTCAGGTTCCACGGCAATTGTGCGGGCGATGCAAAGGCGCTGCTGTTGACCACCCGACAGCGAAAAGCCACTTTCCTTGAGTTTGTCTTTGGCTTCATCCCAAAGCGCCGCCTTCCGCAATGAACTTTCGACGAGCTCATCCATGTCGCCTTGGTAGCCATTGATCCGGGCACCAAAAGCAATGTTCTCATAGATCGACTTAGGGAACGGGTTGGGCTTTTGGAAAACCATGCCAATCCGCCGGCGCACTTCGACGGGATCCACCCGTTTGTCATAGAGGTCTTGACCATCAAAAAGAACTCGGCCCGTGAGGCCACAGCCCTCGATCAGATCATTCATGCGGTTGAGGGCCCGCAGCACCGTGGATTTGCCGCAGCCAGAGGGACCAATGAAGGCGGTTACTTTCCCCTTGGGGATTTCCATGAAAACATTGTTGACGGCAACATTTTTGCCGTTGCCATAGCTAATCCTGACATTCTCCAACGATAGGCAAGTCTCAGGGGCAGGGTTGGTGGACTGGGGCCTGGAGGAGGGGTTGATGGAGGTGTTCATGGCAGTTAGGGAAAGGGGGCTAAGGGTTGGGCCAATCAAATGCGATTGAGGCTTCCTAGGTAACGGGCGAAAATGTTCATGAGCAAGATCATCATGACTAGCACGAACGAAGTAGCCCACGCCAGAGCAATCTGTACGTCGTATGGCATGATCGCAAAATTATAGATTAGAACGGACATTGAAGCGATTGGGCTGAACAGGCTTTCTGGCCAGAAGGGTGAAAATAATGCTGTGAAGATCAGGGGTGCTGTTTCTCCAGCCGCGCGGGCAATGCTCAATACGATTCCCGTAGCAATCGGCTTCATTGCCGTTGGTAGGGTGATGCGGGTTATGGTTACAAACTTGGAAGCTCCCACGCCAATGGCGCCCCAACGCAGCTCTTGGGGAACCAGCTTTAATCCCTCATCGGTTGTTTTGATGATCGTGGGAAGCATCAGTACAGACAAGGCAATGCCACCCGCCATAGCACTGTAACTTTGGTCGAAGAATATTCGGGTGGCGACAATCAAGCCATAGACAAAAACGCCGCAGATAATCGAAGGTACGCCTGCTAGCACATTGGTGCCAAAGCGTACAAAGCTGGCAAAAGCTCCGCTTTTTGAATATTCAGCGAGGTAGATCCCCCCACCCACTCCGACGGGGATAGCAATCAACGCCGCAATCAAGCTCACAATCAAGGTGCCGATGATGGCATTGCCGATGCCCCCGCCGGTCATGCCAGGGGCAGGAGGTAGATCGGTTAGTAGCTTGAGGCTCATCATGGAGCCACCCTTGATCACCACATAGGCCAAAACCAGCACAAGGGGCAGCACAACAATCGCTGCAAAGAGCCCCGCTAAAATTGTAAATACTGTATTCCAGCGGTTCCGCGAGAGGTTGGGCCGGCGGTGTAGGGACGACTTGGCGCCATCACTAGGGCGATGGCCAGAAGAGGCGATAGGAGAGGTTGTCATGTGGAACTCAGGTGTAACGCAGGCTGAGACGACGCACAATCCATTGCGCCAGTACATTCACGATTAATGTGAGCAGCATCAAGACAAATGCTGCGTACATCAATGAGGACACTTGGCTGCCATCGGCCTCACCAAACTGGTTGGCAAGCATCGATGAAATGGTGTTGCCAGGGGCGAGTAGGGAGAGGCTAAAATTATTAGAATTGCCGATGATCATCGTTACGGCCATCGTTTCACCCATGGCCCTGCCGAGGGAGAGCATCACGCCACCCGTAATACCAGAAATGGCCGCAGGAAGAATCACTTGAAATATGGCGCCCCACCTGGATGTGCCAATGCCGTAGGCAGCTTGACGCAATTCCGTGGGAACCTGCATCAAGGAGTCCCTAGCAATTGCCGTAATGATTGGCAAAATCATCACGACAAGAATCAGGATTGCCGGCGCCATGCCTGGTCCTTGGGGCTCCGTTGAAAAGAAAGGCAGCCAACCGAAGGTCGCGAACAACCAATTCAGAACTGGCCTGAGAAAGGGTTCCATCACGAAGATGGCCCACAAACCCAACACAACCGATGGGATTGCCGCTAGGAGTTCAACCATCATGCCAATGATTTGGCGACCCTTCACCGGGATGAAATTCTCGGTGAGAAAAATTGCAGTACCAACTCCCAGGGGCACCGCAATCAATAGGGATAAAATCGAGGTTACAAGCGTTCCGTAGATTGCAGTAAAGGCCCCATATTCATTGGTAACCGGGTTCCAATTTGATGTTGTCAGGAATCCCAGTCCAAAGGATGCCATGGCGGTGCGGGAACCGGCCAGAACCGTGAATAAAATGGCGGCCAAAATCAATCCAACCAAGGAAGCCAGCAGGGTGGCAAGCCACTTGAAGGATTGATCGGTAATCTTTTCTGTCCACGGTCTTCGTCGCAACCGGAACAGATCCGCTTTCGTGTCTGGGTTCATGGGCAGGGCGCCAGCAGAGATTCAAACTTTGGTTGATCCATGGGAAGCCCCTTGGTATTGTTTCATTGTAGGACGCGTAGCTTTGCTCGATATTATGTTTTGGTTAACAGCAGCCTATCCCGTGGTTCACGACTGCTTTGGAACGGCTCTAAGAATGGGGATGATGGGTTGGTGGCGTAGGGCCAAGGCCGCCGATTCATCTCTGCAGATCGTGCGTGCAGCGGCAAAAAAAATCATGACACTCGCTGCCATCCCTTTGATGGGTCCATTGAGGCAAGGGTAACGGCCTTGGCTAAGA